>VGEO01000036.1 GCA_016869275.1 Alphaproteobacteria bacterium
AACGCCATACGGCCGCATGAATCTCTCGGCTACAAGCCACCGGCCCCGGAAGTGCTCATGCCTGCATCAGCCGCGTGGCCGGCTGCGCTACGCCGACCGGCTTCGCTACCCGCGCTCCAACTAGCGAAAAGGCCAACTCTGAACTAACATTCCACCTGGACCACTCAGTGGGGGCCGATCAATCGCCGCGATCGACTTCTTGATCGTGCCGACTGTCGGCTTTCGGTTGCTGTTTGTCCTGGGAGTCCCAGCGAAATAGGAAAAAACCCGGCTGAAGGGTGACAGCCGACTCAATGATCATCGGCGTCTGAGTCATTGTGCTGCGCACCTGCCAACCAAGAAATCGCCTCGGCTGCGCGTTTTAGCCGGGCCAATCATCTATCTTCTCGGACAACTCGCTCCATCTCTGTTTGCTGCTCAGGCGATTCCAGGAGTGCGCGGGTTTGTGGGCGCTGACTTGGATATTTTTTCGTGTACCCGTGGGTACACGTCGCTAGAAGCTCCCAACCTGCCTTTGTGGGTTCGTCACGATTGCAGGTATCCAGGACGCGAAATGATCCCGCGCCGTACCACACGTCTGTCTGCCAGTGATACCAGGCGCCTCTCTTTTCAGCATGAAGCAGCGCTGCGGCATATGAGCTGGACGAGAATTCTGCGGCCGATTCAGCGCGGAACGACCACACCCCCGGAGACTCAGCCGAGGTTTCAAAGGGAGGGGGTGTCCGTTTTCGACCTTTCGCCATAGCCGGAGGATAGCTTTGTCAGCCTGCCCAATCAGTCTACCACGGCCGACGGTAATGGTGACCGTCGCGGATGACGGCCGGCGGTGACGCCATCAGCGGTCGGCAGAATGCCGCCCTTTGGCAAAGAGCGTGGCGACAATCGCGATGAGGAGGGCCGCGACGCCCGCAATCAGAGTACCGATAAGCGCGATGCCCAGCACTGTTAGGTGGTAATCCAGCGCTCGCGTGAGGCACACGCCGACAAGCTCGAGGAGAACGTTCAGCGCGTACACGGCGCCGCTCTTGTCGCGCCACACCGCGGCTTCTTTGACCGCTTCACGGTGCGCGCCGCGGAGCACGGAGCGCCCGAGACCTGCTAGATACAGCGAGCCGGCGAGCAACGCAGGGCCGGTAGAAGCTTAGGCGGTGGCCGAACAAATCTGAACGGGCGAAGGTGCGCACACACCCGCGGCCCTACCGGCATGGAAGGCTGACGGAACATTGGGGAATTGCAGCCCTACACTGGCGCGCTGGATGGGTATCAAAATGGGGGTTAACGGCGTAATAGCTCAGCTAAGACGCTGATATTGCTTGGGTAATAGGTAAGGAATGGCGGAGAGGGAGGGATTCGAACCCTCGGTACGGCTTTTCAACCGTACAACGGTTTAGCAAACCGCCGCCTTAGGCCACTCGGCCACCTCTCCTTGCCGCCCGCCCGCGAAGCGGGTCGAAGGGCTGGCCCACGTTCTAGCGCCGGCCGGCGCAAGCGTCCATCCCCTTCGCCCCATTCGATTCCGCCTCGCGCCCGGCTCCGCACCAAAAAATGTTAGTACTACCCTTGATCCGCACCCGCCCCTGTTTATGACCACCCCGTCCCCGCCCCTTACCCTCGAAGACTACGAGCGCCTGAACCCGCGCTGCGAGGTAACGCACGCCGGAGTCACCATGGTGTTCGCGACGCCTTCCGCGTTCACGCGCTGGCGGGTCGACACGCTCCACGACAAAGAGCCGTGGACGCTCGAATGGATCGCGACCTTCCCGCCCGACGCGGTGTTCCTCGACGTCGGCGCCAATGTCGGCATGTACACGATCTGGGCCGCGATGACGCGCGGCGTCCGCGTGGTCGCGTTCGAGCCCGAAGCCCAGAATTACGCGCTCCTCACCCGCAACATTCGGTTCAACCGTTTGGACGGCCGGGTCAAGGCCTATTGCGCCGGGCTCTCGGACGAGGCGGGCCTGGTCGACCTGCATATGGCCGACTTGCGGATCGGCGGCTCGAACCATGCCCTGGGCGCGGCCCGCGACTTCAAGGACGACCCGCTCGCCGCCCAGTTCGTCCAGGGCGGCATCGTGTTCGTGCTCGATCGCCTGGTCGCCGAGGGGCGCGTGCCAGCGCCCACCCACATCAAGATCGACGTCGACGGCATCGAGCCCAAGGTCGTCGCCGGCGCGCGCGCGACCTTGGCGCGACCGGCCGTGCGCTCGGTGCTGATCGAGACCAACCCGGCCCGCGCCGACCACCGCGCCATGATCGAGACGCTCACGACGCTGGGCTTCGGCTACGATCCGGCCCAGGTCGCGCGCGCGACCCGCGCCGAGGGACCGTTCAAGGGAATGGCCGAGTATGTATTCGCACGCTGAGCTCTACCTGGCCTACCAGATCGCCAACGCCGAGATCGCCAAGTTTCCCTACCCGCACATCTACGTGCGCGATGTGTGGCCGGCCGATTTCTACCGCGACCTGCTCCAGGCGCTCCCCGACTCGCGCGAAATGGTGCCGATCGCCGAGGCACGGCCGGTCACCGGCTACAAGGAGCGCTTCGTGTTCCCGCTCGGCCCCGACGCGGTCGGGCGGCTTCCGCCCGCGAAGCGCGCTTTCTGGGAGAGCCTGGCCTCCTGGCTCTTGGGCCAGCGCTTCGGCCAGCTCGTGCTCGAGAAGTTCGGCCCCTTCGTCAAGGAGCGCTTCAAGAAAGAAACCCGCAAACTCGACTTCTACAGCGAAGCGCTCCTGGTCGAGGACCACACCGGCTATAGCCTCGGGCCCCATAGCGACGCGCCCAAGAAAGTCGTGACCATGCTGTTCTACCTGCCGGCGGACGCGAGCCAGGCCGACTACGGCACCTCGATCTACGTGCCGAACGATCAGAACTTCACCTGCCCCGGCGGACCGCATTACCCGTTCGACAAATTCGGCCGGGTGCGGACGCTCCCCTTCCTCCCCAACACGCTGTTCGCGTTCGTGAAGACCCACAATTCGTTCCACGGCGTCGAGCCGGTGGTATGCGCCGATCGCAACCGCTGGCTTCTTCTCTATGACGTCTACGGCCGCTTCATTGATCAGCCGGGCACGCCGCCGCCCGCCGCCGCCTCGCCGTCCGCGCCGTCCGCGCCGTCCGCCAAGTTCACATTCTGACGCGGGCGAGCAGCTGACCGGGCGCAAACCCGGTCATAACCTTATGAAACGTAGGTTAAACGCCGTTAACCTTGTTTTCATGCCCGGCGCGGTCAAATGCAGGCTTCCAGGCGTAGCCAGGCTGCGCCCCTTCGGGCGCCGCGGCTCCGTCGATAGGAGGTAGCCATGGTACGCGTAAAGGCTCTCGCAGGCGTCGCCGCCGCGGCCGCGCTCGCGACCGCCGCCGACCCCGCGGCAGCACAATCCTTGTGCGAACAGCGCGAGGCTTTCCTGATGCGGCTCGCCCAAACCCAGGCCGAGGCGCCGATCGCGATCGGCTTGTCGGCCACCGGTTCGGTGATCGAGGTGCTGGCCTCGCGGGACGGCAACTTCACGATCCTGGTGACGACACCGAGCGGCACCACGTGCCTGGTCGCCCACGGCGAGGGCTGGCACGCCATCGGCACCGACGCCAAGCCGCAGGCGACGCTCTAGGCGCGAGACTTCGGGCGACTCCGACCGTGGCCGACGGACGACGCCGGCCTGGGGCACCCGTTGCGCGCGGCGCCCTCCTTCGACGAAAGCGATCGCCAAGTTCGGCGACAACAATCGCACAAAAAAAATCGGCGGCCCAGACGGGCCGCCGTTCTTGTTTTCGAGAATTGCTGCGACGTCGGCTCAGTGGAGCCGGAGCCACTCGCGCGCCTGGCGCTGCGCTTCTTCGATTTCCTCACGCGACATGTCTTCGGAAATCTCGGCCCGCATCGCGCGCGCCTCGGCGAACCCGCGCGCCGCGGCGATGTTGAACCACTTGTGCGCTTCGATGAAGTTCTGGGCGACGCCCAAGCCGTTGGCGTAGCGCAAACCCAGGTCGAATAGGGACTCAACGCTGCCGGAATCCGTCGCCGGCGACGATGTCTCTGCGTGAACTGCCAGCATGATGACCAACCCCTCTTTCGCGTCCGGCCCGGTGCGGGCCTGTCGTGAGAAGCAATTCTCGACGCGTTAAGGTTAATAAAGGGTTGACCGCGGCGCGCTGACACTCCGGTTTGTTACGGAGGGCGGGTCCTTCGCCTAACTGACTGATTTCATTGGGCGATCACGCTAGGACGGAATCGTGAAACCGCGCTGCACCGCCGGCCGCGCCGCGTTGGCGTCGAACCAGCGCTTGGCGTTCGGGTAGTCGGTCCAGTCGATCCCCTGCCACTCCCAGCGCGCGATCCACGGATAGGTGGCGATGTCGGCGATGGTGTACGTATCGGCCGCGAGCCACTCGTGGTCCTTGAGCCGCCGGTCGATCACGTCATAGAGACGCTTGGCTTCGTTGGTGTAGCGCTCGATCGCATACGGGATCGGCTGCGGCGCGAACTTCCGGAAGTGATGCGCCTGCCCGAGCATCGGGCCGACGCCCCCCATCTGGAACATCAGCCACTGGACAGTCTCCCAGTAGGCGCGCGGCGCGGTCGGAAGGTACCGGCGGTCTTCTCGGCCAAGTAGATCAGGATCGCGCCGGACTCGAAGAGCGAGATCGGCTCGCCGCCGGGGCCGTCCGAATCGACGATCGCCGGGATCTTGTTGTTGGGGCTGATCTTCAAGAACGCTAGCGCGAACTGCTCGTCCTTGGTGATGTCGATCTTGTGGACGTTGTAGGCGAGACCAACCTCCTCGAGCATCACCGAGATCTTGCGCCCGTTCGGCGTCATGAAGGTGTAAAGGTCGATCACGCTCATCTCCGCGCGTACTGCTTGGCACCGAACAGGTTTTCGCGCTCCTCGGCCGAGAAGCCCGGCGTCGGCTTGACGTGCTCCTCGAGCACCTTGAGCGCGCGCTGAACCGCGGGCCGCGCGGCGATCGCCGCGAACCAGCGTTTGACGTTCGGGTACTTCTCCATGTCGACGCCCTGGCGGTCGGGGTAGCGGAGCCACGGCATGATCGCCATGTCGGCGATCGAGTACTCGCCGGCGACGTAGGCGGTTTCGGTCAAGCGCTTGTCGAGCACGCCGTAAAGCCGGTTGGCTTCGTTCGAGTAGCGGTCGATGGCGTAGGCGAGCTTCTCCGGCGCGTAGTTCCGGAAGTGATGAGCCTGGCCCAGCATCGGCCCAATGCCGCCCATCTGCCACATCAGCCACTGCAGCACGAGGTAGCGGGTGCGCTTGTCCGACGGGTAGAACTTCCCGGTCTTGTCGCCGAGATACATCAGCATGGCGCCCGATTCGAACACCGCGATCGGCTTGCCGTCGGGCCCATCGGAATCGACCAGCGCCGGCATCTTGTTGTTGGGGCTGATCTTGAGAAATTCGGGCTTGAATTGATCGCCCTTGCCGATGTTGATCGGGAGAACGTTGTAACGAAGCCCGGTCTCCTCGAGCATGATGTGGACCTTGTGCCCGTTGGGCGTCGGCCACGTGTAGAGATCGATCATCGGCTCCTCCTTGAGCGAAGTGGGCGCCGATCTTATCCGGCGGAGCCGGCCCGAGTCCTCCTCTGATACGGGCGATGCGAAGGCGTGCACGGGTCGAGCGCTTGGGCTAAACCTACGCGGTCCAACAAAAAGGGCTGCGCCATCGCACCTCTTCCGTTCCCGTTCGCGCGCGGCGACGCCGTGCCCGATTTCGTCTTGCCCGATGCGATCGGCAAGCCGACCAGCCTGCTGGTCCATTCGCGCGGCCGGCCGCTCGTGCTCGTCTTTTGCGAGCGCGACCACGACCGGAACCTCGCGCCGTTCGTCGCCGCGGCCGCCCGGTTCGCGAGCGCCGATCCGTTCGTGATCACGCGGCTTGCACCCGACGCGAACCTGGCGCTGGCCCAGCGCGTCCGCATCCCGTGGGGCGTGCTCGCCGATACCGCGGGCACGGTCGGCGCCCGCTACGGCTTTGCCGGCCTGGGCCAGCCGGTGCCGGCGCTCACCACCTTTACGCTCGATCCGGGTTTGCGCGTCCTTCACGTCGATCGCGGCGGCGACCCACAGACGCATCTTGCCAATGCGCTCGCCGCCATCGCCGAGGTCGCGCCGCCGCCGCCGCTGGTCGAGCGGCGCAGCGTCGTCCCGGTGCTCGTGATCCCGCGCGTAATCGAGCGGGCGACGTGCGAGGAACTGATCCAGTGGTGGCATGAGCGCGGCACGCACCGCTCGGGCACGATCGACGCGTTCGCCAACCGCCAGATCGAGTCGGGTTACTCCGAGGCCTCGAAGAAGCGGCGCGATCACGACGTTGCCGATCCGGCGCTGATCGGGCGCTTGAACGACATCATGCAGCGGCGGGTGTTCCCCGAAGTGCTCAAGACCTTCCAGTACCGTGCCACCCAGACCACCGGCTACAAGATCGCCTGCTATCTCGATCCGAATGCCGAGGGCGGCTACTTCCGCGCGCACCGCGACAATATCGCGCCAATGTCGGCACACCGGCGCTTCGCGGTATCGCTCTTGTTGAATCCGGCCGCCGACTATGCGGGCGGCGCGCTCCACTTCCCCGAGTACGGATCCGAGGCGTTCAAGCCCGAGGCTGGCGAGACGCTGGTGTTCTCGTGCTCGCTGCTCCACGAAGTCACCGAGGTGACCCGCGGACAGCGTTTCGTGCTGCTCACGTTTTTGACCGACGACGCGGCGGTCGCGGCGGCGAAGTTGCGGACCTCGGGACGAGACTAGCGACCCGCCCTCGCCTGCCGTCGGCTCGCAACCCTTTGACGTTGAGCGAAAGGCATTTCATCAACGAGTTTCGTGATGCCAAGAAATTATGGCAACAACCGGTTGACGAACGTGCGCAAATAGTCGAGCGCCGGGATAGCGCGGCTGCCGTACCACGACGTCATCTGGCCGTCGATCAGGTGCGCGGGCGGCGCGGCAGGAAAGCGCGCGCGAAAGTCATGTAGATCGGGCTCGCCGAACTCGTAGGGCTCGCTCGATAGGAGGACGCGGTCGACCTCCGCCAACAGTGGAGGTTCGAGCGCGATAGTCGGGTAGCGCTCGCCGCTCGCAGCGGGAACCGTCGTCAGGTTGGCGAGGGCCAGGAAGCGCGCGATGTAGGTGTCGGGCCCGGCCGCCATCCAGGGATCGCGCCAGATCAAGTAGAGCACGCGGCGCGCCGGCCACGCCGCCGCTGCCGCCGTGAGCGCAGCGCGCGCCGCTTCGAACCGCGCGACCAGCGTTTCCGCCGCGTCCTCACGCCCAAAGACGCCGCCGATCAAGCGGTAAAGGGCGACGTTGTCCGCGGGCGCTTGCGGGAAGGTCACGATCAGATGGGGAACCACGCCCGCGAGCGCATCGGCTATGTCGCGCGTGTTCTCCTCGACGTTCAGGATCGCGTGCGTGGGCTTCAACGCCGCGACCTTGCGCAGGCTTGCTTTCTTGGTGCCGCCGACGCTCGGCACCGCCGCCAGCCGCTCCGCCGGGTGGACGCAGAAATGGGTGCGGCCCACCACCTGCGGCCCGAGGCCCAAGTCGAACAAGAGCTCGGTGATCGAGGGGACGAGCGAGACGATCCGGGCTTCGGGACCGGCGGTCGCGTGAACGGTGCCGAGCGCGTCGCGAATAGGATCGGACTGCGGCAACTGCGGCACGGTCTCAACGGCGAAGGCGTGCCGGTCCAACAGCTTATCCGGCCAGCTTCTTCTTCAAGATCTCGTTGACCAGCGCCGGGTTGGCTTTGCCGTGGCTCGCCTTCATGGTCTGGCCGACGAAGAAGCCGAACAGCTTGTCCTTGCCGGCACGGTACTCGGCGAGCTTGTCGGCGTTGGCGGCCAGGACCTGATCGATCACCTGCTCGATCGCGCCGGTGTCGGTCACTTGGCGAAGTCCCTTGGCTTCGACGATCGCACCGGCGTCCTTGCCGGTCGCGAACATCTCCTCGAACACTTCCTTGGCGATGCGCCCGGAAATGGTGCCGTCCGCGATGAGGTTGAGGAGCCCGCCCAATTGATCGGGGCCGATCGGCGAGCGGGTGATGTCGAGCCCGTTCTTGTTCAAGAACCCGAACAGGTCGCCCATCACCCAGTTGGCGGCGAGTTTGGCATCGCGCCCTTTGGCGACCGCTTCGTAATAGGCGGCCGCTTCCTTCTCCGCCACGAGCACGCTCGCGTCGTAGGGCGAGAGGCCCAGGGTCGCGACGTAGCGCGCCTTCTTGGCGTCGGGAAGCTCGGGCAGATCGCGCTTCAGGTTTTCGACCCACGCCGCCTCGAGTTCGAGCGGCAGGAGGTCGGGATCGGGGAAATAACGGTAATCGTGCGCCTCTTCCTTCGAGCGCATCTCGCGCGTGACGCCCCTGCCGGAATCGAACAGCCGCGTCTCCTGGCGCACGGTGCCGCCGGCCTCGATCAGGTCGACCTGGCGGCGGGCCTCGTAAACGACCGCCTGCTGGACGAAGCGGATCGAGTTGACGTTCTTGATCTCGCAACGCGTCCCGAACGCCTCGCCCGGTCGGCGGACCGAGATGTTGACGTCGGCCCGCATGCTGCCCTCCTCCATGTTGCCGTCGCACGTGCCCAAGTAGCGGAGGATGGTGCGGAGCTTCTTCAAATATAGCCCGGCTTCTTCGGGCGAGCGGAGGTCGGGCTCGGAGACGATCTCCATCAGCGCGATGCCGGCGCGGTTCAAATCGACGTAGGAGTGGTCGGGATGCTGGTCGTGCAGGCTTTTACCGGCGTCCTGCTCGAGGTGAAGCCGCGTCACGCCGATCTCGCGCACCGATCCGTCGGGGAGGTCGAGGAAGATCTTGCCCTTGCCGACCACCGGCTGGGTGTATTGCGAAATCTGATAGCCGGCCGGCAGATCGGGATAGAAGTAGTTCTTGCGGTCGAACACCGAATAGAGATTGACCGCCGCGTTCAGCCCGAGCCCGGTCCTGACCGCCTGCTGGACGCAAAACTCGTTGATGACCGGCAGCATCCCCGGCATCGCCGCGTCGACCAGCGACACCTGCGCGTTGGGCTCGGCGCCGAACTGGGTCGCGGCGCCGGAGAACAACTTGGCGTTCGAGAGCACCTGGGCATGGACCTCCATGCCGATCACGACTTCCCACGGACCGGTCTCGCCCTCGACCCGGTACGGCACGGTTTCCGCCATCACTGCCTCCACCACGAATCCGGCCGCGCCGTGTACTGGGCCGCACGCTCGAGCGCGTGGGCCGCGTTGAGCACGGTCGGCTCATCGAACGTCCGACCCAGAATCTGGAGTCCGAGCGGCGTCCCTTCGCTGGTCAACCCGGTCGGCACATGGATGCCGGGCAGCCCGGCCAGGCTCGCGGGAACCGCGAACACGTCGTTCAGATACATCGCGACCGGGTCGCCCGCGATCTCGCCGTGCGCGAACGCGGCCGAGGGTGTGGTCGGCGTCAGGATGACGTCGACCTTCTCGTAGGCTTGGGCGAAATCGCGCGCGATCAAGGCGCGCACCTGCTGCGCTTTCAGGTAGTAAGCATCGTAGTAGCCGGCCGAGAGCACATAGGTGCCGATCATGATCCGGCGTTTGACTTCGGCGCCGAATCCGGCGGCCCGCGTTTTCTCGTAGGTACCGATCACGCCTTCTCCGTCGACCCTGAGCCCATAGCGGACACCGTCGTAGCGGGCGAGGTTCGAGGACGCCTCGGCTGGCGCGATCACGTAATAGGTCGGGAGCGCGTACTTGGTGTGCGGCAGGCTGATGTCGACGATCTCGGCGCCCAGCGCCTTGAACCAGGCGATGCCCTGCTGCCACAATTCTTCGATCGCGGCCGGCATGCCCGGAACCCGGTACTCATTGGGAATGCCGACGCGGAGCCCCTTGACGTTCCCCGTGAGCGCCGCCTCGTAATCCGGCACCGGCCGGTCGACCGAGGTCGAGTCCAGGGGGTCATGCCCGGCCATGGCGCCGAGCATGATCGCGGCATCGCGCACGGTGCGGCCGAACGAACCGGCCTGGTCGAGCGAAGACGCGAACGCGATCATGCCCCAGCGCGAGCAGCGGCCATACGTCGGCTTGATGCCGACGATGCCGCAGAACGCCGCCGGCTGGCGGATCGAGCCGCCGGTATCGGAGCCGGTCGCGCCGAGGCCGATACCGGCTGCTACCGCCGCGGCCGAGCCGCCGGACGAACCGCCCGGCACCAACGGCCGGTTGTCGCCGCGCCGCCGCCACGGGCTCACCACCGGCCCGAGCGCGCTGGTCTCGTTGGACGAGCCCATGGCGAACTCATCCATGTTGGTCTTACCCAACATGACGGCGCCCGCTTTCCACAAATTCGCGGTCACCGTCGATTCGTAGGGCGGCTTGAACCCGGCGAGAATCTTCGAGCACGCCCGCGATTCGATCCCGCGGGTGCAGAAGAGGTCCTTGATCGTGACCGGAATGCCGTCCATCGCACCCAGGCTCGCACCCTTGGCGCGACGGGCGTCGGCGGCCTTGGCATCGGCGAGCGCCCGCTCCGGCGTCTCGACGATGATTGCGTTCAGGTTCCGCGCCGCCTCCATCGCCTTGATGTGCGCCGACGCGAGTTCGGCCGCGCTGAACGCCTTGTTGGCGAGGCCGTCGCGGGCGGCAGCGAGATCGAGATCGACGAGGTCGGCCATCCGCTATTCCACGACCTTCGGCACGACGAAGTAGCCGGCCGCGGTCGCCGGCGCGTTGGCGAGGATGTCGGCCTGCTTGTCGCCGTCGGTGACGATGTCCGGGCGCCGCGGCAGCTTGACGTCGACGACGCGCGTCATCGGCGCGACCTCCTTGGTGTCGACCTCGTTCAGCTGTTCGATCCAGCCGAGGATGTGGTTTAACTCCTTGGCGTAGTGCGCGACCTCGGGCTCGGTCACCTCGATCCGGGCGAGCCGGGCGATCTTGCGGACGGTCTTATCGTCGAGGGCCATCGAAATCCCGTTGCTTCAATAACTTGCGCCTAGGCGCGCTACCTTCCTGGCGGCGCGCGGAAGCTAGTATAGGGCTGTGTTGCTCGCAAGCCGCCGGGGGTCTCGCTACTCTCGTTGCGGCTACCGTCATAGAATACGATCCCGGGCCATGCCAAAGACACTTATGATTCGCCAGGTCGACGACCATGTGGTCACGGTGCTCAAGCGCCGAGCCGCCCGCAACGCGCGTTCGGTTGCGGCCGAGGTCCGCGCTATCTTGACGCAGTTGCTCGCAGGACGGCGTCCCGAGTTCTGGGATACCGCCGCCGAGTTACGCCAACGGACGCGAGGGCGTAACCAGACGCCGAGCGAGGTACTCCTTCGAGAGGGCCGCGAGGGGACTCCTCGAAAGCTGGATCTCATGCGCGGCGAAATCCGTTCGAGTGCCGACTTCGATGCACCTCTGAGTCTTTCGCCAGAGACCACACGCGGCAAGTGAGTAGCCCACTTCCTCGGCTCGCTAGGTCGACTGACTTGGTCGCCGCGCTCGCACCCGGCGCACGGCTGCTCGGGCTCGACGTCGGCACCAAGACGATCGGGATCGCCGTATCCGACCCGGCGTTCAAGGTCGCGACGCCGCGGACGACGCTCAAGCGCACCCGCCTCGCCGCCGACCTCGAGGTCCTCGCCGCCGAAATCGCCGCGACCGGCGCCGGCGGGTTCGTGATCGGGCTCCCGCTCAATATGGACGGTAGCGAAGGCCCGCGCGTCCAGTCGGTACGGGCGTTCGCCCGCAATCTCGCCGCCGCGACCGGCCTGCCGATCGCGTTCTGGGACGAGCGGCTCTCGACCGCCGCGGTGACGCGGCAGATGATCGACGCCGATCTCTCGCGCCGGCGCCGCGCCGCCGTCGTCGACCAGGCGGCCGCGACCTACATCCTCCAGGGCTTTCTCGACAGCCTCGCCGGCGCCGCGTGACGCGCGGCCCGACTCCGCTTGCGCCGCGCGGTGCGCGACCTATAGTGGCGCTTTAATGAACGCCCCGGCGTCGATCAACTTCTCGCACCGCCACCTCCTGCGGATCGAGGGGCTTTCGGTTCCCGAAATCAACGCGCTCCTCGACCTCGCCGACACCTACGTCGAGGTCAACCGCCAGGTCGAAAAGAAGCAGTCGGTCTTGCGCGGCCGCACCCAGATCAACCTGTTCTTCGAATCGTCGACTCGCACCCGGACCTCGTTCGAACTGGCCGGCAAGCGCCTCGGCGCCGACGTCATCAACATGTCGGTCGAGGGCTCGTCGATCAAGAAGGGCGAGACCATGATCGACACCGCGATGACGCTGAACGCGATGCACCCGGACGTGCTGGTCGTCCGTCATCACGATTCGGGCGCGGTCGAGCTCCTGTCGCAGAAAGTCGACGGCGCCGTCATCAACGCCGGCGACGGCAGCCACGAGCATCCGACCCAGGCGCTCCTGGACGCGCTCACGATCCGCCGGCGCCGCCACAAGCTCGCCGGCCTCGTGGTCGCGATCTGCGGCGACGTCCTGCATTCGCGGGTCGCGCGCTCGAACATCCACCTGCTGACGACGATGGGCGCCGAAGTGCGCGTGATCGCGCCCCCGACGCTGCTGCCGCGCTTCGTCGACCGGCTCGGCGTCAAGGTCTTCCACGACATGAAGCGCGGGCTCGAGGACTGCGACGCGATCATGATGCTCAGGCTGCAGACCGAGCGCATGCACGGCGCCTTCGTGCCGTCGATCCGCGAGTACTTCCACTTCTACGGACTCGACAAGGAGAAGCTCGCCCGCGCCAAGCCGGACGCGCTGATCATGCATCCCGGGCCGATGAACCGCGGCGTCGAGATCGACACGGTGCTGGCCGACGATATCGACCACAGCGTCATCCGCGAGCAGGTCGAGATGGGGGTGGCGGTGCGGATGGCGTGCCTGCACGCGCTCCTGCTGCCCGCCGCCAACCGCGGCGCCAACGTCGAGCGCCTGCGCAGCGCCTTGTTCGGACCGTGAGCGAAGGCAAGCGCCGCGTCTTCACCAACGCCCGCCTGCTCGACGCGGCTTCGGGCCGGGACGAACGCGGCGCGCTCCTGGTCGACGGCCACATGATCGCCGATGTCGGGCCGCGCGTGTTCGCCGACGGCATCCCGCGCGACATCGAAGTGATCGACTGCCGCGGCCTTTGCCTCGCGCCCGGTCTCGTCGACCTGCGCGTCTTCACCGGCGAGCCCGGCGAAGAACACAAGGAAACGCTCGCCAGCGCCGGCGCCGCGGCCGCGGTCGGCGGCGTCACCACCATCGTCACCATGCCCGACACCGATCCGGTGATCGACGACGTCGCGCTGGTCGAGTTCGTGGCGCGCCGTGCCCGCGACACCGCCGACGTCCACGTGCTGCCGACCGCCGCCATTACCAAGGGCCTGAAGGGCGAGGCGATGACCGAGGTCGGCCTGCTCAAGGCCGCCGGCGCGGTCGCGCTCACCGACGGCAGCCACACCGTCGCCAACGCCCAAGTCATGCGCCGCACGCTCGCCTATGCGTCGAGCTTCGACATGCTGGTGATGCAGCACGCGCAGGAGCCGACCCTCGGCAAGTCGGGACACATGAACGAGGGCGAGGTCGCGACCCGGCTCGGCCTGGCCGGGATTCCGACCGAAGCCGAGACCATCATGGTCGAGCGCGACATCCGCCTGGTCGAGATGACCGGCGCCCGCTACCACGTCGCCTCGATCTCGACCGCGACCGCGATCGACGCGGTTCGTCGCGCCAAGGCGCGCGGACTCCCCGTCACCTGCGCGGTCGCGCCCTATCACTTCGCGCTCAACGAGAACGCGGTCGGCGCGTATCGCACCTTCGCCAAGACCTCGCCGCCGCTCCGCACCGAGGAAGACCGGCTGGCGGTGATCGAGGGCCTGCGCGACGGCACCATCGACGTGATCGCGTCGTGCCACGACCCGCAAGACCAGGACAGCAAGCGCCTGCCGTTCGCGCTCGCCGAGGACGGCGTGATCGGGCTCGAGACGCTGCTGCCGGTGAGCCTCGAGCTCCACCACAACGACCGCATGCCGCTGCTCGACGTCTTGCGCGCGCTGACGGCACGGCCGGCCCAGTTGCTCGGGCTCCGCGCCGGCGCGCTCAAGCCCGGCATGCCGGCCGATTTGATCGTGTTCGATCTCAACCTGCCGTGGGTCGTCGACCCCGGAGAGTTCCGCAGCAAGTCGAAGAACACCGCGTTCGAAGATCGCCCGGTTCAAGGCCGCGCGGTGATGACCGTGGTCGACGGCAAGATCGTGCACCGGCACGGGTTCTAGGGCACAGCGCCCGGCATGCCCGACCCGCTCGGCGACATTTCGTACACATGGCCGTTCTGGGCTGCCGCCGCAATCGGGTACCTGCTGGGCACGATCCCGTTCGGCGTAATCCTGACCAGGCTCGCCGGCGCCGGCGATCTGCGCGCGATCGGCTCGGGCAACATCGGCGCCACCAACGTGCTGCGCACCGGTCGCAAGGGTCTCGCGGCGGCAACGCTCGTGCTCGACGCCGCCAAGGCGATCGTCCCGGTCGTGCTCGCCGATCGCTGGCTCACGCCCGACTTCGCGCTGCTCGTGGGCGGCGGCGCGTTCGTCGGCCACTTGTTTCCGGTTTGGCTCGGGTTCGGCGACCGCGCCCAGGCGCGCCGCAGCCTGCTCGCGCTCGCCGCCATCGTCGCCGCGTTCGTACTCGCGTTCAGCGACGGACCGATCCCCATGGCCCTCGGCGGTTTGCTTGCCGCCGCCGCCGCCTATCGCGGCGCCTGGGGCGGCAAAGGCGTCGCCACCGGCTTGGGCGCCCTGCTCGCGATCTCGTTCCCGGTCGGGATCGCGGCCTGTGCCACTTGGCTCGCCGCGGCCGGCCTGTTCCGCTACTCATCGCTCGCCGCCGTCCTCGCCTTTGCCGCCGCACCGGCCTTCGCCTGGTACCTGGGTGAGATGCCGCGCACGCACACCGGCTTCGCCCTCTTCTTGGCGCTCCTCGTGGTCGTCCGCCACGAGAGCAACCTCCGCCGCCTCATCAAGGGCGAGGAGCCCAAGATTGGCCGCAAACGCGACCCCGCCGCTTAGGCTCCATTGCTCGCCCCCTTAAGCCCCGCTCTCGACCTTGCATAAGTAAGAAGAGAGCCGTCCGTCATGGCGGGCGGAAACCGGGAGGGGTGCGCCGATGGACACGATCGGACCGCCGCGCAAGCGCGAGGAACTGCTGGATTGGCTGCAATTGATCCGGACCGACTCGGTCGGCCCGATCACGTTCTTTGGTCTGCTCCGGCGTTATGGCAACGCCAGGGCGGCGCTCGCGGCGCTACCCGCGCTCGCCGCCCGCGGGCGCACCCAGGTCACGATCGCGCCGCGCCCGGCGATCGAGGCCGAAGACGCCCAGCTTCGCTCCTTTGGCGGCCGTTGGCTCGCCGTCGGCGACCCCGCCTACCCGGCGCCGCTCGCCGCGATCGTCGACCCGCCGCCGGTGCTCGCGGTCAAGGGCGAGGGCGCGTTGTTCGCGCGTCCGATGCTCGCGATCGTGGGCGCCCGCAATGCCTCGGCCGCGGGGCGTCGGTTCGCCGAGACACTCGCCCGCGACTTGGGCAACGCCGGATTCGCCGTCGTATCGGGGCTTGCGCGCGGGATCGACACCGCCGCCCACCACGGGGCGCTCGCGACCGGTACCGTCGCCGCACTAGCGGGCGGGATCGACATCCCCTACCCAGCCGCGAACGCCGAACTCCAAGCGGAGATCGCCCGGCGCGGTACGCTCGTAGCCGAAATGCCGTTCGGCCTCGAACCGCGCGCCCTCAACTTCCCGCGCCGCAACCGGCTGATCGCCGGGCTCGCCAAGGGCGTGATCGTGGTCGAAGCCGCCCTCAAGTCGGGCTCGCTCATCACCGCCCGCCAAGCCCTCGATCAGGGCCGCGAGGTGTTCGCCGTGCCCGGGGCCCCGGCCGACCCCCGCGCTCGCGGCACCAACGACCTGATCCGGCAAGGCGCTTGGCTGGTCGAATCGGCCGACGACGTCATCGCCGCGTTGGGCCGTCCGGCTCCGACGCCGCCCCCGGTCCGACCGGCTACCCCCGCCCCGCCGGTTGACACCGCCCCGCCTGCCGAGCCCCGAAGCGGGTCCGAATCAAACGCTCAAGCCTCTGAAATATATAGCTTATTGAGCCAGACCCCGACCGACATTGACGAACTGGTCCGGCACGCCCATTTGACACCGGCAACCGTTTTGACCATTTTGCTGGGCCTCGAGCTGGCAGGGCGCATCGTCCGTCACCCCGGCGGCCGCGTATCGCTGACGGACGTCCCGGCCTGATCTTGCGAGCCACGGGCTCGCTTTTTTGTCCGCCTATTTGGTGTCCATGGACGTCGTCGTCGTCGAATCGCCGGCCAAAGCCAAGACGATCAACAAGTACCTGGGGAAGGACTTCCGGGTCGTCGCCAGCATGGGCCATGTGCGCGACCTGCCGTCGAAGGAAGGCTCGGTCAAGCCCGATCAGGGCTTCGCGATGACGTACGAAAGCGACGAGCGCGGGCAGAAGAGCCTGCGCGAGATCGCCAACGCCCTCAAGGGCGCGCGCCATCTTTATCTCGCGACCGACCCCGACCGCGAGGGCGAAGCGATCTCGTGGCACGTCCTGAGCGCCCTCAAGGAACGGGGCGCGATCGGCACGATCGACGTCAAGCGCGTGGTCTTCAACCAGATCACCAAGCGCGCAGTCGTCGATGCGATCGCCCACCCGCGCGACATCGACATGAGCCTGGTCAACGCCCAGCAGGCGCGACGCGCGCTCGACTACCTGGTCGGCTTCTCGCTCTCGCCGGTGCTGTGGCGCAAGCTTCCCGGGTCGCGCTCGGCCGGACGCGTGCAGTCGGTGGCGCTCCGGCTCGTGTGCGAGCGTGAAACCGAGATCGAAGCGTTCCGCGCCCGCGAGTACTGGTCGGTGGCAGTGACGTTCGCCAAGAACGACGGTGCCCAGTTTCCGGCCCGCCTTGTCGCGCTCGCGGGCAAGAAGCTCGACAAGTTCGATCTCGGCGACCGGGCCGCCGCCGACGCCGCGGTCGCGGCGATTCGGGCCGGTACCGACTTCATGATCGGCGAGGTCGAACGCAAGGACACCTTCCGCAATCCGCCGGCGCCGTTCACGACCTCGACACTGCAGCAGGAGGCCTCGCGCCAGTTGCGCATGCGCCCGTACCGCACCATGCAGGTCGCGCAGCGGCTGTACGAGGGCGTCGATCTCGACGGCGAGACGGTCGGCCTAATCACCTACATGCGCACCGACGGCGTCCAGATCGCGAGCGAAGCGATCGACCAGGCGCGCGCGATGATCGCCCGCGACCACGGCGAGCGCTATCTGCCGGAGCGGCCGCGCGCCTATCGCACCGCCGCCAAGAACGCCCAAGAGGCGCACGAAGCGATCCGCCCGACCGACGTCGGCCGCAAGCCGAACGAAATCCGGCGCGCGCTCGACCCCGAACAGGCCGACCTCTACGAGCTGATCTGGAAGCGGACTGTCGCCAGCCAGATGGCGAGCGCGGTGATCGAGCGCGTGGCGGCCGAGATCGCGCCGGTCGGCGCCGCCTGCGCCTTGCGCGCGACCGGTTCGACCACCAAATTCGATGGCTTCCTCGCGCTCTATCACGAAGGCCGCGACGATCCCGCCGACGAAGAGGACACGACGCTCCCGCCGCTACAGACCGGCGAGCGCGTCGCCGTCCGCGACGTCGACGCCGCGCAGCATTTCACCGAGCCGCCGCCCCGCTACACCGAAGCGACGCTGGTCAAGAAACTCGAAGAGCTCGGGATCGGCCGGCCGTCGACCTATGCCAGCATCCTCCAGGTGCTGCAGGACCGCGACTACGTCAGGCTCGACCGCGGCCGTTTTTTCCCCGAGGACCGCGGCCGGCTGGTGACGGCGTTCTTGGTCGGGTTCTTCGAACGTTACGTCGAATACAGCTTCACCGCCGATCTCGAAGCCCAGCTCGACGAGGTCTCGGCCGGCACCATCGATTGGATCGATCTCCTCAAGCGGTTCTGGTCCGAATTCAAACCGGCGATCGACGGCATCGGCGGCTTGAAAGTCCGCGACGTGCTCGAAGCGTTGAACAAGATCCTCGGGCCGCACGTCTTTCCCGACAAGGGCGACGGCACCGACCCGCGCAAGTGTCCGAGCTGCGCCAATGGCACTCTGTCGCTGAAAGTCGGACGGTTCGGCGCCTTCGTCGGCTGCTCGAACTATCCCGAGTGTCGCCTCACCCGCCAACTGACGCCGGGCGAAAGCGGCGCGCCGGCGAGCGAAGGCCCGGTCGAGCTCGGCAAGGATCCGGCTTCGGGGCTCGCGGTCAGCCTGCGGAAGGGCCCCTACGGTCGTTACGTCCAGCGCGACGCCGTTGCCGCCGACGAAAAACCCAAACGCGTCGCGGTACCGAAGGAGATGGCGATCGAGGCGGTCGACCTGGAGCGCGCGCTCGCCCTCCTGTCGCTGCCGCGCGAGGTCGGCAAGCACCCCGAATCCGGTAAGGCCATCACGGCCGGCATCGGCCGCTTCGGCCCGTTCCTGCGCCATGACGGCGTCTACGCCTCGCTCAAGGGCGACGACGATGTCCTGACCATCGGCTTGAACCGCGCGGTCTCGATCCTGGCCGAGCCGCGAACCGGACGCGGCGGCCGGCCGCGCCAGCAAGCCTTGAAGTCGCTCGGTCCGCATCCGCAAGGCGGGGGCGAAATCCGCGTTCTGCAGGGCCGCTACGGCCCCTACGTAAATCACGGCAAAGTCAACGCCACGCTGCCGAACGAGATCGAACCCACGGCCGTGACGCTCGATCAGGCGATCGAACTGCTGGCGGCCCGCGCCGCCAAAGCCGGCGGCGGCCGGGCACGCAAGCCGGCCGCTCCCGCCGCACGGCCGCGAAAAACCAAGGCCAAGGCCAAGGGCAAGCGCGCGGCGGCCGCGGTCGCCTCGGAATAGCGGGACGGCGTGGCGCGCGGCGCGCGCGGCGACCGGCCGCTCCCCTCGAAAGACGAAATCCTCCGCTACGTCGCCGAGCGCGACGGCGCGCTCCACAAGCGCGACCTCGCCCGCGCCTTCGGGCTCAAGGCCGACCAGCGCGTCGCCTTGAAACAGATGCTGCGCGAACTGATCGCCGAGGGCGCAATCGAGAAAGGCCGCGGCCGGCGGGTCGCGCCGGCGGCGCGGCTACCGGCGGTCGCGGTCATCGAGGTCGTCGATGTCGATGTCGATGGCGACGTGTTCGCGAAACCGGCAACGTCGCCGCCGGGGCGCGAGCCGCCCCGCATCCACGTGCTCCCGGGCAAACGCGCCGGCGCCGCGCTCGGCGTCGGCGATCGCGTGCTCGCCAAGCTCACCCCGGTCGGCCCCGACCTTTACCAGGCCGAGCCGATCCGCGAGCTCGGCACCGCGCCCGATCAGGTGATCGGCATCTTCGAACGGGTCGGGCGCGAGGCTCGGATCGTACCGACCGACCGCAAGATCAAGACCGAGTTTCACGTCGATGCCGCCGATGCGGCGCAGGCCGAGCCGGGCGAATTGGTGCTGGGCGAGGTCGAGGCTGGACGCCGGCTCGGGTTGCCGCGCGCGCGCATCGTCGAGCGGATCGGCAAGTTCGGCGACCCCCGCTCCTACAGCCTGATCGCGATCCACACCCACGGCATCCGCACGGCGTATCCGCCGGCCGCGGTCGCGGAAGCCACGGCCATCGCGCTACCGGGGGTCGACGGCCGCGAGGATCTCCGCACCGTTCCGCTGGTGACGATCGATCCGAGCGATGCGCGCGACCACGACGATGCGGTGTGGGCCGAACCCGACGACGATCCCGCCAACCCGGGCGGCTTCCACGTGATCGTCGCCATCGCCGACGTCGCCTATTTCGTGCGGCCGGGATCGGCGATCGACCTCGAGGCGCGCGCCCGCGGCAACTCGACCTATTTCCCCGACCGCATGGTGCCGATGCTGCCCGAGGCGCTGGCCGCCGATAAGTGCAGCCTGAAGCCCGCGCTCGACCGGCCGTGCCTCGCGGTTCATCTCTGGTACGACGCCGGCGGCGACAAGCGCCGCCACCGCTTCGTGCGCGGCCTGATGCGCTCGGCCGCGAAATTGAGCTACGAGCAGGTGCAGGCCGCCTACGAGGGCCGGCCCGAGCCCGAGATCGCGCCGCTGCTCGAGCTGGCGATCCGGCCGCTCTACCGCGCGTTCATCGCCGTCGATGCCGCACGCGAACGCCGAGCGCCGCTCGAAATCGATCTGCCCGAGCGTCGCGTCGTGCTCGGGCCCGACGGCCATATCGCCTCGGTCGCGCCGCGGCCTCGGCTCGCCAGCCACCGCCTGATCGAAGAGTTCATGATCGCCGCCAATATCGCGGCGGCCGAAACGCTCGAAGCCCACAAGGCACCCTGCATGTACCGGATCCACGACGTGCCGGCGCCGGACAAGCTCGAAGCGCTGCGCGAAGTGATCGAGCCGCTGGGTTACAAGCTCGCGCGCGCGCAGGTGCTGAAGCCGCAGCACTTCAACCAGATCCTGGCCAAGGCCGCCGGCACGCCGCACGAGCGGCTGGTGAACGAGATCGTGCTCCGCTCCCAGGCGCAGGCCCAGTACAACCCGGCCAACCTCGGGCATTTCGGGCTCGCGCTCCGCCGCTATGCCCACTTCACCTCCCCGATCCGGCGCTACGCCGATCTTCTGGTCCACCGCGCCTTGATCGGCGCGCTCGGGCTCGGACCGGGCTCGCTGGCGCCGGCCGAGGCCCAGCGCTTCACCGAGATCGGCGCCGAGATTTCCGGGCTCGAACGCCAGAGCGAAGCCGCCGAGCGCGACGCCACCAACCGCTACGTCGCCGCCTTCATGGCCGAGCGCGTCGGCGCGACGTTCCCGGCCCACATCTCGGGCGCCACCCACTTCGGGCTGTTCGTCGCGCTCGATGCGACCGGGGCCGAGGGCCTGGTACCTATGCGGAGCCTCGGCGACGACTTCTTCATCCACGTGCCCGAGCGCCACGCGCTGGTCGGGCGGCGCTCGAAGCGCGCGTTCACCGTCGGCGATGCGATCGCGGTCGCGCTCGAAGAGGTGAACCTCGCCACCGGAAGCCTGCGCTTCGCGCTCGTCGGTGAGGATCGCCCGCCAGCCGGTCGCGCGCACGCGCGGCCGCGGCCCTACCGCGGCAAGCGGCGCTGACGCGTGTATCCCCAAGAGCGCATCGCTCGGCTGATAGCTGTCCCCCTCCCCATGTGGGAGGGGGAGGAACAGCAGCCGCGACAAGAAGCGACTCAAGTCCGCGGAAACGCGCGCTAGTCTAGACGCAAAGCGTAACGCAAGGCAGGCTTGGCGCATGACCCGATCCGACCCGCCGCCGCGGCTTCGGCCCAAAGACGCGGCGACCTTGATCCTCGTGCGCGAATCGCGAAGCGGCCCCGAGCTCCTGATGGGGCAGCGCGAGAAGAACCACGTGTTCATGGCCGGCATGTACGTGTTCCCCGGCGGGCGGGTCGACCCCGACGACGCCCGCGTCGCCGCCGCCGCCGAGCTCGACGCCGACGTCGCCGGCCGCCTCGCCAAGAGCTGTACGCCCCGGCGCGCCCGCGCGATCGCCTTGGCCGCGATCCGTGAGCTTTACGAGGAAGCCGGGCTCATCCTCGGCGCCCCCGCCCCGATGGCCAGCGCGGACGCGCTCGGCGAACCGTGGCGCTCGATCGCCGACCGCGGCTTCAGCCCGGCGCTGGCGCCGCTCGAATACATCGCCCGCGCGATTACACCGCCGGGACGGCCGCGCCGCTTCCACGCCCGCTTCTTCATGGCCGACGCCCGCCACGCCCACGGCGAACTCGCCGGCGACGGCGAGCTCGTCGATCTGCGCTGGGTGCCGCTCGCCGGCGCCAAAGAGCTCCCGACCGCCGGCATCACTCGCCTGATCCTCGATGAAGTGACCCATCGCTTGGCCGACCCCGAGCGCCGGCGGCGTCCGATCCCAGTCTTCAAGACGCGCCGAGGCCGCGACACCGCCGTCGACTATGACTGAGGCGGCGCGCGCCCGGACCGCCGGCGCGCCCGCCGTCCTCCTTGCCCCGCGCGACAAGCGCCGGAGCCTCGCCGCCGTCATCGCCTCGATCTCGATCGCGGGCATCACGCTCGGCCTCGGCGCACCGCTGCTGTCGATCCTGCTCGAGCGGGACGGCGTCGGCGAAACGCTGATCGGCTTGAGCGCCGCGGTCTCGGCAATCGCGTCGTTCGCCGTCGCGCCGCTGGTGCCGAAGGCGATCCGCCACCTCGGTACCGCCGCCACCATGAACGCCGGACTCGCGCTGATCCTGGGCGCGACGCTGCTGCTTCCGGTGTTCCCGAACGTGTGGGCGTGGTTTCCGATCCGGTTCGCGGTCGGGGCCGGTGCCAGCATCCTGTTCATCGTGAGCGAGACCTGGATCAACCAGATCGTCCACGACGCCGAGCGCGGCCGCGCGATGGGGCTCTACATCATGGCGCTCTCGGCCGGGATCGCGGCCGGGCCGCTGGTGCTGATCGCAACCGGGACCGACGGGTGGCCGCCGTTTCTGGCCTGCGCCGGCCTCTACCTCGTCGCCGCGGTGCCGATCGTGTTGGCGTGGAACCTGGCCCCGGCAGTCGCCGGTCATCCGTCGGCCGAGATCGTCCGCTACGTGCGGCTGGCGCCGATCGGTACCGGCGCCGGCTTCATGCTCGGCTTGATCGACGCAGCCGTGGTCGCGCTGTTCCCGCTCTACGCGTTCGGCGCCGGCATCGCCCCCGACACCGCGATGGTGCTGCTCGCGATCTACACCGGCGGCGGCATCGTGATCCCACCCCTGATCGGCATCCTCGCCGATCGCTTCGACCGCACCGCCGTCCTCTGCGGCGCCGGCATCCTCACGCTCGCTAGCCTAGTCCTCTTGATCTGGGCGATCGACGACTGGGTGCTGTGCGCGCTCGCCGTGTTCGTTTTGGGCGGCGGGGCGGCCAGCCTCTACGCGGTCGGGCTCGCGCTTTTAGGCCGGCGCTTCGCTGGCGCCGACTTGGCCGCCGTCAACGCCGTCATGATCTCGATGTTTAGCGCCGGCTCGGTGTTGGGCCCGGCCGCGACCGGTGCGGCGATGGACGCGGCCGGCGGCGTCGGTTTTCCGGCGAGCCTCGGCGTGGCACTCGCGGCTTATCTCGCCCTCGTCCTCGTTCGCCTCCGGCGCGAGCCGGCCGCTCGGTAAGCAGGGGGAGCGAGGCGAGCGGAGCGCGGTCGGGGGTCGGCGAGAGGGCGTCGTGTTAGTCGCTGGCGGCGTCTAGCCGCGCTGCATCAAGATCATCGCGCGTTACGCCGCCGCCGGAATCGGCCGCATCTTGTTCCGCGTCAAACTGCCCGGCATGAGCCACGCGACGGTCATGAACACGGTCGAGACGCTCGGCCGCCTCGTCCTGCCGGCATTCAAGTAGGCACGGAGCGGCGGCTGCGAGCCCCACCACCCCGGCTTGACAGGGCGGCGCAAAGGCTTATGGTCCCGGCCCGAACGCCCCTTTTTCGCGTAGGGATTGCGCCATGGCGAAACCGGCAACCGTCAAGATCAAGCTCGTGAGCAGTGCCGACACCGGCTACTACTACGTGACCAAGAAGAATCCGCGCAACATGACCGAGAAGATGAAGGTCACGAAATACGACCCGATCGCGCGCAAGCACGTCGAGTTCAAGGAAGGCAAGATCAAGTAGGCGCGACCGTTCTGGCCGCCGCAAAGCCGGGCTCGCGCCCGGCTTTTTTATTGGCGCCGCCCGATTGAGCGCGGGCGCAAAACGGCCGTAAGGTTTCGAGCGGCGGAGGAGACCGTGCGACTGGGGATCGACCTCGGCGGCACTAAAACCGAGATCGTGGCGCTCGACGCGGGCGGGCGCGAACGAATTCGCCGGCGCGTCCCCTCGCCGGCCGGCGACTATCGGGCGACGGTCGAGACCATCGCGGGCTTGGTACGCGCGGCCGATTCCGAACTCGGCGTCGCCGGGACCGTCGGCATCGGCATCCCCGGCACGATCTCGCCGGCGACCGGCTTCGTGAAAAACGCCAACTCGACCTGGCTGATCGGCCATCCGCTCGATCGCGATCTCGCCGCGGCAATCGGTCGGCCGGTGCGGGTCGCCAACGATGCCAACTGCTTCGCGCTCTCGGAAGCAGCCGACGGCGCCGCCGCCGGCTACCGCGTCGTGTTCGGCGTCATCCTCGGCACCGGGGTCGGCGGCGGTCTCGCGATCGACGGCGCGGTCGTGACGGGCGCCAACGCGATTGCCGGCGAGTGGGGCCACAACCCGCTGCCGTGGGCCGAGCACGACGACGCGGCGGCGTCGCGCTGCTGGTGCGGCAAGAATCGCTGCATCGAAACCTTCCTGTCGGGGCCGGCGCTCGAGCGCGACTGGAAGCGGGCGACTGGCAAGCCGAGCGGCGCCGCCGAAATAGTCCGCCGCGCCGAGGCCGGCGATGCCAGCGCCGATGCGGTGCTCCGCCGCTACGAGATCCGGATCGCCAAGGCGCTCGCCAGCGTCATCAACGTGCTCGATCCGGATGCGATCGTCTTGGGCGGCGGCGTCGCCAACGCATCGCGGCTCTATCGCAACGTGCCGCCGTTCTGGCAAGCCTTCGCGTTTTCTGACGAGGTCGCGACCCCGCTCCTGCCGGCGCGCCACGGCGATTCGAGCGGCGTGCGCGGGGCGGCGCGGCTGTGGCCCGAGTGACCCCCTCCCCAGCCCCGACCCCTGCGTTGCAGCTAGTCTAGCAGCCCGACTTGACGCGTTCGAGTTGGGTCAGCGCGCCCTTGAGCGCGAAGTCGCCATAGTCGAGGACGACGTCGATCGCGACGCCGTTCTCGAACATGCGGTAGGCGACCTCGTATTGGGGCAGGGCGTCGGTCTGATCGAGCGGGAAATAGGCGATCCGAACCCGCCACGAGGCGTGCGGCGCCAGATCGGCGGCGCCGATACCCTGATAGGTCCCCGACTCCATGCGCTTGCCGATCCACGCAGTCGAGTCCTGGAGGCTATCGAGGCTCGAACCGTCGAACACCATCGTCCGGACGTAGTTGGCGCCGTCGACCGCGCGGCGCAGCAACAGCACCGAATGCGCGGTCGGAAACAGCGTGCCGCCCGGGAGCACCATGGTTTCGCCGGCCGGCTTCACGAACTCGACCGTGCCGCCGACATCGGCCGGCCCCATCGCCGCTTGACCGCGTACCTCTTCGACGTCGGGGCCGGTGGTGTGGCGCGACGCGAAGCGGAAGTGGCGGCCGTCCTTGGATTCCCAGGTCGAGAGATTGAAATCGCTGACCGTCGCCTTGCTGTCTTCGTCGGTTTCCGAACGCATCCGCTGCGAAAGTATGTAGCCGTCGCAGGCGTCGGCCCACTCCATCACCAGCCGGCCGCGGACCGCCAAGACGCCGCTGCCGGCATTCGCGCGCGCCAACGAAAGGTCGTAGACCGCGCGGTGCGAGAGCAACGCGACACCCTGCGCCGCGACCGCGGTCGCGCCGCACAGAATGAGGATGACAACCGAAGATAGGCGGAAAAACCGCAAGCAATACCACCATTCGTTGTGCCGGGTGGGAGGAAAGCCAGGCTCTATAGCACAGAAAACGCCGCGCGCACGCACTGCTTGGCCCTGGTTAAACGTTCCCATCGGCAGGTCTTGCCAACCGAAACCGTGGTCTATCGCGCTGAAAAACAAAGAAAATCAGGCTGGCACGTCCGTTGCCAATAAGGCCGGGAGCGCCGCCCTGCGTTGCGTCCCATATCGAGTGAAAGCCCGTCGCGATGGCCCCATCCCTCTCCGCCAGCCTCAGCCCCGAGCCGATGATCAGCATGCGCCCCGAGGCACAGCTCGAAAATGCCGGGTTCGCGTTGACCGCCAACCGCATCGCCGATGGCGATGACGATGGCCACCTGCTCGAGCAGGCCCTGGCCCTGCTCGCGGCGGCCGAGCGTCGGATGGCGGTGCAGCGCGAGAAGATCGCGCAGCTCGAACTCCTCGTCCAAAACGACCCCTTGACCGGGCTGCCCAACCGGCGCGCGTTCGAGAACGCGCTCTACACCGCGCTGGCCGCCGCGCGTCGCCACCGCGAAGCCGGCGCGCTTGCGTTCGTCGACCTCGACAACTTCAAGACGGTCAACGACACGCTCGGGCGCGAGGCCGGCGATCAAGTCCTGATCCGGGTCGCCGAAGTGCTGGCGAGCCAGGTGCGCGCGACCGATCTGGTAGCCCGCTACGGCGGCGACGAGTTCGTCGTCATGCTGACGCGCGCCGAGCCGGTCGAAGCCGAGAAGCGGCTGAAGCGGCTGCAGACGATCGTCAATACCTCCTACGCCACCTTCAACTCGACGCGCATCCACGTGCGCGCGAGCTTCGGCATCATCGCCTATGGGTCCGACAACTCGGCGGAGACGGTCTTGCAAAAGGCCGACGCGGCGATGTTCACCGACAAGCGGCTCTCGCCGCGGTCGCGGCCGATGGCCGAGGGCGGCCTCGCCAGCTAGCGCAGCGCCATTTTCCCGCCGCCGCGAGGCCGCGCCTTGTCGGACGCGGCCTCGATGCTAAGATGCGCCGCAAAATAAAGTTCCGTTGCGAGGCAGTATGGCCGGTCGAATCGAAAAACGGCTGAAGGACATCGGTATCACGCTTCCCAATGCGCCGGCGCCGGTCGCGAACTACGTTCCCTTCGTCGTTCACCGCGATCTCGTGTTCGTTTCGGGCCAAGTGCCGTTTGTCGGCTCGAGCTTGTCCTATGTCGGCACCGTCGGCGGCAATCTCTCGCTCGAGGACGGGCAGCAGGCGGCGCGCATTTGCGCGCTCAATGTCCTCTCGCAGTTGCGGGTCGCGTGCAGCGGCGATCTCGACCGCGTCACCCGCTGCGTTCGCCTGGGCGGATTCGTCAACGCCGCGCTCAACTTCAAGCTCCACCCGCAGATTATCAATGGCGCTTCCGACCTGATGGTCCAGGTGTTCGGCGACCTCGGCCGCCACGCACGCTTCGCGGTCGGCGCCCAGAACCTGCCGGGCGGCGCCGCGGTCGAAGTCGAAGGCATCTTCGCGATCACCTGACGATGGCTGGACGGATCAACGCCCGCTTGGCCGAACTCGGGATCGCGCTGCCCGAGCCGTTCGTTTCGAGCGCCGGCAACTATGTGGGCTTCGTTGGCGCCAACGAACTCCTGTTCATCGCCGGCCAGGGACCGATGGAGGGCGGCAAGCCCAAATACACCGGCAAGGTCGGCACCGGCCTTTCGCCCGAGGACGGTTACCAGGCGGCGCGCCTGGCCGGCCTCAATATCCTCGCCCAAGCGAGCAAGGCCCTCGATGGCGACCTCGACCGCATCGTCCGCTGCGTGCGCCTGTTCGGCCTGATCGCCTCGGGCCCCAAGTACCTCGGCCAGGCCCAGGCCATGAACGGTGCGTCCGACTTGATGGTCGAGGTATTGGGCGAGGCCGGCCGCCACGCGCGCACGACGATCGGCTCGCCCGGGCTGCCGCACGACATGTCGGTCGAGGTCGAGGCGCTGTTTGCGATCGCCTGAGCGGGGGCGGCGCGCCCGCGCCTGGCTCGCCGCGTCCGTCTACGCCCATCGCGGGCTGCACCGCCGCGGCGGCCCGCCCGAAAACAGCCGTGCGGCGTTCGCGGCCGCCCTCGCCCGAGGCTACGGCATCGAGCTCGATGTGCGGGCGAGCGCGGACGGCGACGCGGTGGTGTTCCACGATCCGACTCTGAAGCGCCTGACCGGCCGGCGCGGCCGGGTCGCGTCGATGACGGCGGCCGAGCTCGGCAGCGTGCCGCTCGCCAACTCGGGCGAGACCATTCCGACACTCGCGCAGGTCCTCGCGCTCATCGCCGGACGCGTCCCGATCCTGATCGAGTTGAAACGGGCCGGCTCCGGCTTCGCGCTCGAACGCGCCGTCGCCACGGCGCTCGCCCGTTACCGCGGGCTGGCGGCGGTGATGTCGTTCGACGCGGCGGCGATCGCCTGGTTCGCCGAAAACGCGCCAGCCGCGTGGCGCGGGCTCGTCA
>VGEO01000037.1 GCA_016869275.1 Alphaproteobacteria bacterium
TCCAGATGGAACCCGATCAGCTCGTCGCAGCCGGGCTGTTGGCCAAGAGCATCGTCAAGAAGCCCTGACGGCTTCATCTTAAAGCATTGAAAATAAAATTCCTTTTCGGCATGGCGCCGGTAACGGGACAGTCAATCTCCCGTTAACCTTTAGTCCCTACATCTAGCGGCACTGGGATCTTCGGCTGCTGGGGAGCGGCCTACGCCATGAGTGCCAACTTCTACCAACTGCTGAGCGTCGCTCGCGATGCCGACCTCGCCACCATCAAGCGGGCGTACCGCCGGCTGGCCAAGGGGCTGCACCCGGATTTGAACCCGGGCGATGCCAAAGCGCTCGAGCGTTTCAAGGATGTCGCGCGCGGGTACGAGGTCTTGAGCGACCCGGCGATGCGCTCGGCTTACGACCGCGGCGAGGTCGATGCCGCCGGCAACCGCCGACCGGCCAAGAAAGAGCGCCCGCGCAAGTCGGCGAGCGCCGCCGCCGCGAGCGCCGCTTACCGCGCGGCCAAGGCGACGGCGGACGAAGCCGGCGACTTCGCGCCGTTTTCGACCAAGGCCAAGCCCGAAGACGTGTTCTCGCGCATCTTCAAGAGCCGGCCGCGCGAGCGGGCCGCGTTCGAAGCCAAAGCGTCCGACCACCACTACACCGCGGCGATCGGTTTCTTCGAGGCGGCGCGCGGCGTGAAAAAGCGTATCGCGCTCCGCACCGGCAAGACGATCGAACTCGCGGTGCCGCCGGGTGCCCGCAGCGGCCAGGTACTGCGGCTCAAAGGTCAAGGCGAGCCGGGTTTCGCCGGTGCCCAGTCGGGCGATGCCCTCGTCACGCTCGCGATCGAACCGCACCGCCAGTTCCGCCGCGACGGCGACCATGTCTACGTCGACGTCGAGGTCACCCTCGAAGACGCGCTGCGTGGCTCCAAGCTCCGCGTGCCGACGCTCGATGGCGCCGTCACGATAACCCTCCCCAAGGGCATGCGGTCGGGCACGACGCTGCGCCTCCTCGGCAAGGGCGTCGTATTGGGCGATTCGCACCAACGCGGCGACCAATACGTGACGGTCCGCGTCGCCACCGCCCACGCCGCCTAGTAGAGCAGACTTCCCAAAGATCGAATCGGCGGGCGCACCACCGGGCGCGCCGTTGCGCTATCGGGGACGGTTCCGGCGGTGCGACGAGATCGACAGCGGTGATCGGCGGCGGGACCCGTGTTTCGATCTTTCTGCCCTGGCCGGCGCCGCAGGGCGCCGCGCGTCAGCCCTTGTTGTGAACCAGATCGACGCGATGCCCGTCGGTCACGAAGAAGTTGTGGCGTTCGCCGACCGTCAAGGTGAATACCGCGGTCGGCTCGGCGACGACGTCGACGCGCTCGACCGTCTCCGCGCCCCACACCCGGTCGCCGACGATCAGCGTTCCGGCCGCTTTCCAGGTATCGGCGCCAACCGCGAACGGGTGACCCGACGTCACTTCGAGGCCGTTGATCTTGAGGTGCGACGGAGCCGTTGCGCGCCGCACCGTCGTGATCCGCGCCGCAACCTTTTCCCCGCGGGCGAAATCGAACGCGAGCACTTCTTCGCCGACGACGACGACGCCGATCGACTTGGTCCGGCCGTCGGCCAAGAGCACGAGCGTCTTGGCCGTGAAGCAGTCGCCGCCGCCACCACCGCCCCCTTCGGACCCGCCGCCCCCGGCATCCGCCGAGAGCCCAGCGTCGTTCGACACGCTGCGTCCGCGTCCGACCTGGACGCCAGCCTGGCTGCCGGCCCCGGCCGCGGCGACCGTCGCGACTTGGCCGACCGTGATCACCTGCGGGGCGCCGCCGGCGAGCGGCGTGATCTCGAGCTGGCCCTCGGCTACCGAAACCGCGGTCGAACCATCGGCGTCGACCCTGACCGTGAAGTCGGTGCCGCGCACGCCGATCAACCCGACCGGCGTCACCACGCGGAACCCGGCTTTGTCCATCCGTCCGGTGACGAAACGCATCGCCCCGCGGCTGAAATTCGCGACCAGCTCGCCGCTCTTGCGATTGGGATCGTAGGCGAACCGGTCGAGCACGAGCCGGCTCTGCGCACCGAGGCGGATCTCGGTCGAGTCGCGAAACTCGAGGTGCAGCGCGCCGTTGGCGACCGTCTCGACCAGCTCGTTTTGGGTGACGTCGCCGCGGACGAAGATTTCGCGCTGGCGCTGGCCGACCGGTGTTCCGTAGGCCGACACCTTGACGAGCTTAACCGTGCCGATTTCGCCGGCGGCATCGGCGCGAGGGGTTGGTGCCGCGAGAAGCGCGCTACTCAGCGCAAGGACGGTCGCTAGATCGCGCCAACGCATGTCGCACCTCCTGGTCAGCGGGTTCGTTCGCCGCGTTCCGGACCGTACGCCGGTTTGACGCTTCCAACCACAAACGGGGGTTGTGTTTAGGATCGGAAGCCGCGGCGCGGTCAACCGAACCTTGCCGCGACTCGCCGATGGTGTAGGATGCCCAAATCCTGCATTTCTCAAGGATTCGGCGAGGTTTTCATGGTCGGCGCGGCTCCTCTCATGGCGGGCAAGAAAGGCCTCATCATGGGGGTCGCGAACGACCGTTCGATCGCCTGGGGCGTGACCAAGGCCGCCGCCCAGCATGGCGCGACAATCGCGCTCACCTACCAGGGCGAGATGATGGAAAAGCGCGTGCGGCCGCTCGCGGCCTCGGTCGGCGCGCCGCTCGTACTGCCGTGCGACGTCACCGACTACGCCTCGCTCGACGCCACCTTTGCCGCCATCGAACGCGCCTGGGGCTCGCTCGATTTCGTCGTCCACGCCATCGCTTTCTCCGACAAGGAGCAGCTCAAGGGCCGCTACGTCGACACCACGCTCGAGAATTTTCGCCTGACGCTCGAAGTCTCGTGCTTCTCGTTCACCGCCGTGTGCCAGCGCGCGGCGCCGCTGATGAAGGACGGCGGCTCGCTTCTGACCCTCACCTACTTCGGCGCCGAGAAAGTGATGCCGCACTACAACGTCATGGGCGTCGCCAAGGCCGCGCTCGAGGCGAGCGTGCGCTACATCGCCGCCGATCTCGGCCGCGACCGTATCCGCTGCAACGCGATCTCGGCCGGGCCGATCAAGACGCTGGCCGCGTCCGGCATCGGCGATTTTCGCTATATCCTGCGCTGGAACGAACTCAACGCGCCGCTCAAGCGCAACATCACGATCGATGAAGTCGGCGGCGCCGCCGTCTATCTCCTCTCCGACCTCGGCTCGGGCGTCACCGGCGAAATCCACCACGTCGATGCCGGCTACCACGTGGTCGGCATGAAAGCGGTCGATGCGCCCGATATCGCGGTCGTCCTCAACGAAGCGACCCGCGTCGCCGCGCCCGCGGCCCGGACCGGCGCCGGTGCCGGCGCCGCTGCGGGCGCAGTTCGCAAGTAACGTGCCGGCCTGCCCGGCCGCGCGCGGCGCTCGATAGGCGCGCGATGTCGGACAACAGCTTCGGGCGGCTGTTTCGCGTCACCACCTGGGGCGAGTCGCACGGGCCGGCGATCGGCTGCGTCGTCGATGGCGTGCCGCCGAAAATCGCGCTCGCCGAAGCCGACATCCAGGTCTACCTCGATAAGCGCCGCCCCGGACAGAACCGTTTCGTCACCCAGCGCCAGGAGCCCGACCGGGTCAAGATCGTCGGCGGCGTGTTCGAAGGCGTAACCACCGGGATGCCGGTCGCGCTCACGATCGAAAACGTCGACACCAAGTCCAAGGACTACGACGACATCAAGGACGCCTATCGCCCCGGCCACGCCGATTTTACCTACGAGGCCAAGTACGGTATCCGCGACTGGCGCGGATCGGGCCGCGCCTCGGCGCGCGAGACCGCGATGCGGGTCGCGGCCGGCGCGATCGCGCGCAAGGTGTTGGGCGCCAAGGTCGCGATCCGGGGCGCCCTCATCCAGATCGGCACCCGGCCGATCGATCGATCGCGCTGGGACTGGGCCGAGGTCGAGCGCAACCCGTTCTTCTGCCCCGACGCGGCGGCGGCGCAAGCGTGGGAAGGCTATCTGGACGAAATTCGCAAGCAGGGCACCTCGGTCGGCGCCGTGATCGAAGTGGTGGCCGCCGGCGTTCCGGCGGGGTTGGGCGAGCCGGTCTACGGCAAGCTCGACGCCGAGCTCGCGGCGGCGATGATGAGCATCAACGCCGTCAAGGGCGTCGAGATCGGCGAGGGCTTCCGCGCCGCTTCGCTCACCGGCGATGCCAACGCCGACGAGATGCGGATGAAGGGCAACCGGATCGAGTTCCTCTCGAACCACGCCGGCGGCATTCTGGGCGGCATCTCGACCGGCCAGGACATCGTCGTCCGCTTCGCGGTCAAGCCGACTTCGTCGATTCCGACCGCGCTCAAGAGCGTCGACAAGAACGGCCGCGACATCGAGATCAAGGTCAAGGGCCGCCACGACCCGTGCGTCGGCATCCGAGCGGTCCCGGTCGGCGAGGCGATGCTCGCCTGCGTCCTGGCCGACCAGCTCCTCCGCCAGCGCGCGCAGAACGGGTGAAAGCGCCGGGGGGGGGGGGAGTCACCCCCGCTACTGCGTTGCCAGCCGAGCGGCCTCGGCCTGCGCGCGGGCGGCACCGGCTTTGTCGCCCGCCCCCGCGAGCGCCTCGCCATAGGCGCGCCACGCGCTCGGGCTCCGGCGTTTCTGCTGCACGCGTTCGGCCGCCAGGCCGCGCGCGGTCTTGAAATCCTTGGCCTTGAGCGCGGCCACGAGCAGCATCTGATGGAATAGATCGCGCTGGGCGTGGCTGCCGCCGATGCCGTCCAACGCGTAGCGGATCGGCATCAGGCAGGCGATGGTCTGGGCGTAGGCTCCACGGCGGTAGGCGGCGATCGCTTCGCAGAGCGGTGCGCCCACCGTCGCGTGGATCGGCGCCTGGCTGGTGCCGCGTTTGGCGCCGGCCGCGCGGGCGCCTTCGGCGAGCTTCTTGGCCGCGCTCACCCGGCCGGCCCACGCCAGCGCCATCGCATAGTGCGCGTCGATGAAGGCGAGCACATGGTCGTTCACGCGTTTCTCCGCCTTGTCGGCGAGCTCGACCCAGCGGTTGCCGACGTTGACGCCGGCATTCTCGATCCGCCACAGCAGCGCGACGCCGTTCGACATATCGAGGTAGTCCTCGCTTTGATCGCCGCGGACGCGCGTGTCGTAGAGCGCCAACGTTTCGTCGTGCTCGCCGAGCTCGAGGTGGAAGAGCGCGCGATGCCACCACACGTGGTAGGCGAAATTGTTGCAGTCCTTCCACCCGGCTTCGGTCTCGCGTAGCCAGCGGATGCCGTCGCGCGGCCAGCCGGTCATCTCGTAGAAGTGGGCGACCGCATGCACCGCCCAGATGTCGCCCGCGCTCAACGCAACCGCTTTGCGGCCCGCTTCTTCGGCGGCCGCGTAGTCGCCGCTCTCCTCGAGCCCGAACGCGAGCATGCCCAAGACGTAGCCGTAGCCCGGCTGCTGCTCGCTCCATCCCGGCAGCACGCGCGCCACCGAATCGCGAAGCTTGCGCGCATCGCCGGCATAGAAGTGCGCGAAGTGGCCGAGCCTGAGCGCGATAACATCGCGCGGATGATCGGCGAGGATCGTCTCCCAGCGCGCGGCCGCGCCGTTCAAGTCGCCCTTGGCCCACAATCTCAGCGCCGCGATGTGCGTGCGTTCGCGCTCGGTCGCGTTGGTGGCTGTGGCGGCCGACTCGGCGTCGGCCAGCGTCTTCGCGGTCCGGCTATCGAGCGCCGGGTTGCAAAAGAGGAGATAGAAATAACCCTTGAGGCAGTGGGCCATCGCGAAGCCGGGATCGGCGGCGAACGTTGCCTTCAAGTGATCGCCGACATCGCGTCGGAAGCCCAGGTACCCCGATACGGTGTCGTCATAGTGTTTGGCAGCCGCCGCGCTCGCTGCCGTGAGATCGAGACCGAATGCGTCACGCTGCATGCGACACCCCTCGCAGAAGGACCGACGTGAAACCTAGACTGGCGAACCCGCCCGCAACCGACAAGCCCGGAAAATCGCTGAACGCGGTTTTATCCGGTGGCGGCGATCGGCAGGCGCGCGACGGGGTCAGGTCGCGGCCGGCCGCCGCCTTCGCGCAAATCCGAACCGCCAGAAAATCAGCCCCGCCACCACCAGAAGCGCCGACGCGATCGGCCGCTCGATCAAGATCAGCGGGTTGTTGTCCGAGAGAATCAGTGTCGCGCGGAGGTTGGTTTCAAGTTCCTTTCCGAGGATGAAGCCGATCACGAAATTCACGTACGGAAAGTCGAGCTTACGAATGACGTAGCCGAAGATTCCGAACGCGATCACGACCCCGACCGCAAACAGGCTACGCGCGGCGAGGTAGGTTCCAGCCAGGATGAGCAGCGCGACGATCGGAAACAGTACGCTGCGCGGCACACTGACGGCAGCGGCGAATAGGCGCATGCCGAACTGACCGATGACAAAGTTAATCGCGGTGCCGATGAACACGGCGCCGAACAGGCCGTAGATGAGCTGGGCGTGCTGCTGGAACATGAGCGGCCCCGGCACGACGCCGTGGATGATGAAGGCGCCGACCATCAGGGCAGCGGTGGCACTGCCGGGAATTCCGAGCGTGATAAGCGGCACCAAATTGGCGCCGGCGACCGCGGAATCGGCCGATTCGGCGGCCGCCACCCCCTCGAGACGCCCGGTGCCGAACGTCTCCGGCTGGTCCGACGCCCGCTTGGCGGCACCATAGGCGATGAACGGTGTGACCGAGGCCCCGATCCCGGGCGCGGCGCCGCACGCGGCGCCGATCAGGCTCGATCGCAGCAGCGTTCGCCGACAAGCCCAGAACTCGCGCCACGACACCCGCCGGTCTTCGCGCCGGGTCGATCCCCTGAGCCCGGCTAGCGCACTGGCAGTCTCGCCGCGCGTCTCGAGCTGAATGATGATCTCGGAGAGCGCGAGCAAGCCAACGGCCATCGCGACGAATGGGATACCATCGGTCAGCGCTGACCATCCGAATGTCAGGCGCGGCTCGGCCGTGACCGGATCGTTGCCGATGGTGCCGACGAACACGCCAAGCCCGATCATGATCAGGCCCTTGAACGGCGACTCGCCGACGAGGCTCGAAATCAGCGCGAACGCGAGCACGATAACCGCGGTAAGCTCGGGCGGGCCCAGCATGATCGCGACCGCTGCCAGCGGCGCCGCCACCGCAACCAGGATGATCCCGCTCAACGTTTCGCCGAACACCGAGGCGTAAAGCGCCATCTTGAGCGCTTTGAGCGCCTTGCCTTGCCGCGCCAACGGATAGCCGTCGAACACGGTGGCCGCGGCCTCGGGCGAGCCCGGCGTATTGATGAGAATGGCCGACACCGAGCCGCCGAACTTGCCGCCTTTATCCATGCCCATCAGCATCGCGATCGCGGCAAGCGGGCTGAGGTAATAGGTAATGGGAACGGCGATCGCGATCGCGATCAGGCTGTTGAGCCCGGGAATGGCACCGAATAAATTGCCGATCGCGACCCCGATCACAATGAACGCGATGGTGGTCGGATTGAACGCGTCGAGGAGGCCGGCAAGAACGACGTCCATCACGGCAGCGGAATCTTGAGCCCCCACGTGAACACGGCGTAGAGACTGCCGGGCGTAAGGAGAGCCGCCGCCGCGATCTGCGCCCAACGTCGATTGCCCATATAGTACATGAGGGCACCGACCAACGTGCCGCCGGCGACCACGAGTCCGATCGCGGCCATGCCGACAAGTGCGAGCGCGAGCAAACCTCCCGCGATTGCGAGGTGTCCGAGGTTAGCGAGGGTAATCCGGTCGCCGACGCCGGCGCGAAGCGTGCGCTCGCGCCATCGGGCGAGGCGCTGCAACGCGAGCCCGACGCCAGCCGTACCGACGAGAACGGCGCTAACGGTCGGAAAGAACGCCGGCGACGGCCCGAATTCCGAGCGCTGGGGGACGAACCAGGGAATAAGGACCGCAATCGCTACGACGCCCAGCACCGCGAACACTGCCCCGGCGATGATCTCGGCACGCATCATGTTCTATGCCGGAGCCCCCCTTGCCCCACGGGCGATGCGCAGGGTCGCCGTTCCGTCGTGCGGCGCGGTGCGCCGACAGAACCGGCAGTTAGCTCGCCTCCCTCATGGTTTTTATGAGGTTGCCCATCCGCTCGGCATCTCGGCGCAAGAACTCGGTCAACTCCTTTTCCGCCATGAAGTTGATCTCCATCCGCACCTTCTTGGTGACGAGGTCGATGTACTCGGGGTCCTTGACCGCCTTGGCGAAAGCTTGCTCGAGCTTGGCGACGGTGGCGTCCGGCGTTCTCTTCGGCGCGGCGACGACAATGAAAATGTCGATCGCGAAATCGTAGCCGAGTTCGAGGAGGGTCGGCGCGTTCGGGAACGCCTGCAGACGCTTCGAGGTGGGTGCCGCGATCACGGTCATCGTGCCGGCGTCGACATGCGGGAAATAAGCGCCGCCCGACGAGCCGAACTGGATGTGCTCGCCGAGGATGTCCTTCATGATCTCGCTGCCGCCTTTATAGGGCAGCGATTTGACCTTGAAGCCCTCCTTCTTGCCGACGTGCGCCGCCAGTAGTTTCTCGACCTGGGTGTTGGCGCCATAGGCGAGTTCGCCGGCCTTTTTGCCGTGTGCGACCAAGCTCTTCCAATCCTGGAATGCCGTGCCTTTTTTTACGACATAGGCCAACGAGTAGTCGCCGATGCGAGCGACATAGCGGAGATCGTCGAAGTTGTAGTCGACTTGGCTCTGGTGCGGGACGGAGGTGAAGGTGCTCTGCGTGCTCATACACAGCAGGTGACCGTCCGGCGCCGCCTTGGCGACTTGCGACGCGCACAACGCTCCTTCGGCGCCGCCCTTGTTTTCGACCACCACCGGTTGACCGAGGCTTTCACCCATCGAGCGGGCGAGAACGCGCGCCACCGCGTCGGTCGAGCCGCCGGGTTGGAACCCGACCAGGAGCGTCACCGGTTTGGACGGAAACTGCTGGGCGTGCGCGGACGGGGCGGCGGCGAACGCGGAGGAAACGGCGACGATCGACGTGAGAAGAGCGAACCCTCGCATGCAAGCCTCCTTCGGCTACCGTTTTCAGCGATGGCGCACAAAAACGAAGCGTCGACTATAGCAAAGCGAGCGCGCCGCTGCAGCGCGTTCTTTTACGCCGCGTGCCATGCCGGTCGTCGGTTGCTATGCTCGCCGACACGTAAGAAATAAATAGCGGCAGCCGCGAGGGTGGGATCGTCATGTATATCGGTCAAAGCGTACGCCGGCGGGAGGATGCGAAGTTCCTGACAGGCGGCGGCCGCTATGTCGACGACATCGTGCTACCGGGAATGGCGTTCGCCGTTTTTTTACGCAGTACCCACGCGCATGCGTTGATCCGCCGCCTCGATATCACCGCGGCTAAGACCCGGCCCGGTGTGCTCGCGGTCATCACGGCCGAGGACTGGCATCGCGCCAAGCTCGGAAAATTCGAAATGGTCCATCCGATGCCGTTCAGCGACGGCCGACCCGCCAACGAAGAGGTCCGTCCGTCGCTCACCGGCGTCGGCGAAAGGGTTCGCCACGTTGGCGAAGCGATCGCGCTGGTCGTCGCCGAAACGCGGCATCAGGCGCAGGATGGAGTCGAAGCGATCGAGATCGAGTTCGAGCCGCTGCCGGCTTTGGTCGATACTGGTCGTGCGCTCGACCCGGATGCGCCGATCCTCCATGAGAGATTCGGCACCAATCTGATCTACGAAGTGGTTCGCGGCGACAAGGCCAAGACCGACGCGGCGTTCGCGCGCGCCCGCCACATCACCGCGCTTGACGTGAATACCCAGCGCGTCGCCGGTAGCCCGATCGAGCCGCGCGTCTATATCGGGGACTACGACCGCATCGCCGACCGCTACACGCTCTACGCCACCAGCCAAACGCCTCATTTCTATCGGCAGTGGCTCGCCAAATACATTCTGTTCGTGCCCGAGTCCAAGGTCCGCGTCGTCTCGCCCGATGTCGGCGGCGGCTTCGGTCTGAAGGCGCACGGCAATCCGGACGCGGGCGTGGTGGCGTGGGCGGCCAAGGTCACCGGCCGGCCGGTCAAGTGGGTATCGACACGCGGCGAAGCGCTGATGACCGACTGCCAGGCGCGCGACCACGTGACCCGCGCACGCATGGGCTTCGACCAGGATGGCTTCGTCATCGCCTTGGAGGTCGACACCATCGCCGCGTTCGGCGGTTATCTTTCGAACTTCGGCCCGTCGATCCCGGGCAATTCCTACCCGCAAACGATCACCGGGCTCTATAAGACGCCGAACCTCTATTTTCGCGTACGTGGTGTCTATACCAACACGGTACCGACCGACGCATATCGCGGCTCGGGCCGTCCCGAGGCGACCTGGGTCAATGAGCGGCTGTTCGAGAACGCAGCCCGCGAGATGGGGGTCGATGTCGTCGAACTGCGGCGCAAGAATCTCATTCAAAAACAAGAATTCCCGTACAAGACGCCGGTCGGCCGCACCTACGATTCCGGCGATCCGCCGCTCCTGCTCGCCAAACTCGAGAAGCTCGCGAGGTACCAGCAGCTTCGCGCCGAGCAACGGACACTTCGCGCTCGCGGTGTGCTGATGGGGATCGGAGTCGCCGCATTCCTCGACAAGTCGGGAACCGGCAACTCGCGCAACCTCGCCTCCAAGGGCGCCAAGCACGGTGCTTATGAAGTCGCGACGGTCCGCATCCACTCCGACGGAAAGGCCACTGTCCTGTGCGGCTCGCACAGCCACGGACAAGGTCATGACACGACGTTTTGCCAGATTGCCGCCGACTATCTCGGCATTCCACTCGAGGACATCACCCTGGTCCAGGGCGACACCGATCGCGTGACGATGGGGTGCGGCACATGGGGTTCGCGCTCGACCACGATGGCCGGAAGCGCGATCGTCCAGGCGAGCGAACGCGTGATCGGCAAGGCGAAGCGGTTGGCGGCGCATTTGCTTGAGTGCGCCGAGGCGGACGTCGACTACCGGGACAGCCGCTTCACGGTCAAAGGGACGAACCGCAGCGTGACCTTCGCCGAAGTCGCCGATCAGGCCTACTACGGCGGCAACTATCCTGCCGAGAACTTCGAGCTCGGACTCGAGGAAACCGTCTTCTACGACGGCACCGATACCAATGATCCGCAGGCGATGCACTTGGTGTCGATCTTGGTCGACATCGAAACCGGGCGGATCAAGCTGCGCGACTATTTCACGGTCGACGACGCCGGCGTCGTCATCAACCCACTCCTGGTCGAAGGCCAGGTCCATGGTGGTCTAGGGCAAGGTATCGGCCAAGCATTGATGGAGGAAGTGACCTACGATCGAACGTCGGGGCAGCTCCTGTCCGGCAGCTTCATGGACTATGCGATGCCGCGGGCCGAGGATTTTTGCGACTTCAAGCTCGACTTCATCTCCTCGCCTGCGCCCTCCAATCCACTCGGGGTTAAGGGCGGCAGCGAGACCGGGACTATCGGTGCGCCGGCGGCGATCGGGAATGCGGTCGTCGACGCGCTCTGGGACCTCGGCGTGCGTCACGTGCCGCAACCGCTGACGCCCGAGCGGGTTTGGCGCGCAATCGCCGATGCCAGCACGGCGCGCCGTTAAGTCGGCCGCGCCACGGCCTCCACGATGGATTTCAGCCTCAGCGACGACCAGCGTGCCCTCCAAGCCAAGGCGCGCGAACTCGCGACGGCCGTGATCGCGCCGCGCGCCGCCCAAGTCGATCGCGACGAGACCTACCCGTGGGACAACGTGACGGCCCTCAAAGATGCCGGCTTCTTCGGCATGACCATCCCGCGCGCGCTGGGCGGCCAGGGCCGCTCCTACTTCGAAGCCGTGCTCGTGATCGACGAAGTGGCGCAGGCCTGCGGCGTCACCGGCCGGATCGCGGTCGAGGCCAACATGGGCGCGATCGGGGCGATCATGGCTTACGGCAGCGAGGCGCAGAAAAAGCTCGCCGCCGGCCTGGTCTTGGACGGCGACAAACCGGCGATCTGCATCACCGAGCCCGGCGCCGGATCGGCCGCGACCGAGATGACGACCCGCGCCGACCGCCGCGGCAACTGCTTCGTCTTGAACGGCAAGAAGCACTGGATCACCGGCGCCGGCGTGTCGCGGCTCCACCTGATTTTTGCCCGCGTCTATGACGACCGCGGCCGCGACGAGGGGATCGGCGGCTTCATCGCCCTCCGCGACCAGACCCCCGGAATGCGGATCGGCCGGCGCGAGCCGACCATGGGCTTGCGCGGCATTCCCGAGGCCGAAGTCATCCTCGAAGATGCCGAGATCGATCCCGCCATGCTGGTGCTGCCACCGCGTGGGTTGGCCAAGGGCTTCGCCGATCTGATGGACGCCTACAACGCGCAGCGCGTCGGCGCCGGCACGGTGGCGTTGGGACTGGCGCGCGGCGCCGATGCACTCGCCCGCGACTACAGCTTGCGGCGCGAGCAGTTCGGCCGCCCGATCGCCGAGTTCCAAGGCCTGCAGTGGATGCTGGCCGACATGAGCGTCAAGCTCGCCGCCGCCGAAACGTTGATCTACCGCGCCGCCGTGTCGGGCGGCGCCGGCTTCCCCGATCCGCTGCTGGCGGCGCAAGCCAAGGTCGTGGCGTCGGAAATGGCGATCGAGGTCACCAACGCCGCGCTTCAGGTCCACGGGGCGGTGGGCTACTCGCGCGCCCACCCGCTCGAGCGCATGGTGCGCGACGCCCGCATGTTCACGATCGGCGGCGGCACCGCCCAGGTGCTCCGCAACCTGATCGCCGCCAAGATCCTGGGCCGCAAGTTTCCGCAGACGCGGGACGGTTACCGCACGCACGACTAGGGAGGAAAGCGGTGAAAAGAGAAGTCTTCGCCAAGGACGACCCGATCCCCGGTTTCGCCGGCGCCGTCCGCGTCGGCGGACTCGTGTTCACCTCGGGCGTCGACGGCCATCGCGATCCCGCGACCAACGCCGTCGATCCCAAGACCGCCGACAAGGTCGAGGAGCAGTGCGAGCGCTCTTACGGCAAGGCGATCGCGCTCTTGGAGGCGGGCGGCTCCTCGGCCGCGACCGCAGTGCGCGTCGACCATTGGACCGCGAGCCAGGAATGGCTGCCGCGGCGGACGGCGATCCGCTCGCGCCTGTTCGGCAAGCCGGCCGCGCTCGGCTCGACCGGCATCGCTTCCAAGATGTCGGGGATCAACCTGGTGACGACGGCGCTGGTCGGCGTGACGGCCGCCAAAGACAAAGCCGTGCTCGTCACGGGCGCGGCCTACGGCATGCCCAACATCAGCTCGGTCGTGCAGGGCGGGCCGTTCCTGTTTCTCTCCGGCGCACGGGCGACGCTCCACCCGCGGGGCGAAGTGCCCGAGGAGACGCCGGCGGCATTCGGCGTTCAGGCCCGTCTCACTTACGAGATCGTCCGCGACATGCTGGCCGACGTCAAAGCCAAGCCGGCGGCCCACGCGCTCCGGTTCGACGTCTACATCCGCAACCGCCATTGCGTCGACGAGGACCGCGCCGTCCGCGCCAAAACGCTCGGCAAGGTCGAGGCCGTCGCATCGACGTTCGCCCTCCCGCTCGGCATGCGCGGCGAGATCGAGGCGACGACGATCGCGCTCGCCCCCGATCGCGGCAAGAAAGAGGTCCGCGTTCGCGATCACCGGGGCGATGCCGCGGTGGTCGCCGGCGGCGGTCTGCTGTTCGTCGGCGAATGCCTGGGCGCGGTCAATCCGCGGAACGGCGCGAGCGAAGACGTGCTCGCCGACGATGCCGACGGCCAGGCGCGGCGCGCCTTCGACACGCTCGAGGCCCGGCTCGCGGCGGCCGGCGTCGGGCTCGATCGCCTGGTGCGGCTCGATGCCTATTTGCGCGACCCCTACCAGCGCGAGCGCTTCCTCGACCGTGCCCGCCAGCGGCTCGGCACGGCGATGCCGGCGCTGACGCTGGCCGGCGCCGAGCTCGAAGGCATCAACGAAGTGAAGCTCTGCGCGATCGCCGCGTCATGAAGATCGCTGCCGCCGTCCGCGACCGCGCGAGCGATACGTTCCGCATCGAGACGCTCGAACTCGACGAGCCCCGTGACGACGAGGTCGTGGTCCGGATCGTCGCCGCGGGCGTCTGCCACACCGATCTCGTCTCGCATGACCGCGTCCCGCTCCCGGCGGTGTTCGGGCACGAAGGCGCCGGGATCGTCGAACGGGTCGGGCGCCGCGTCAGCCGGGTCAAACCGGGCGATCGGGTGGTCTTGAGCTTCCCGTCGTGCGGTGCGTGTCCGGGCTGCTACGAGGGCGCGCCGTATCGCTGCGACCATTTGGCGCAGCTCGCCTTCGGCGGCGCCCGCCGCGACGGGTCGAGCCCGCTCAAGCGGCCGAGCGGCGAGCGCGTGAGCGGTGCGTTCTTGCAGCAATCGTCATTCGCAACCCATGCGATCGCGACCGAGCGCAATACGATCCCGATCGCCGACGACGTGCCGCTCGAACTGATGGGCCGTTGGGGTGCGGCATCCAGACCGGCGCCGGCGCGGTCTTGAACGCGATGAAAGTCGCGCGCGGCAAGAGCGTCGTCGTGTTCGGCGCCGGCGCCGTCGGCCTGGCCGGCGTCATGGCGGCGGCGCTGGTCGGCGCCGCGCCGATCGTCGCCATCGACATCGTGCCGAGCCGGCTGTCGCTCGCGCGCCAAGTCGGCGCGACCGACACCATCGATGCCCGGGCCGGCGACGTCCCGGCCAAGGTACGGGCGGTGCTGCCGCGCGGCGGCGACTATGTGCTCGAAACCACCGCCGACGCCCAGGCGTTCGCCGATGCGTTCGCGTCGCTCGCGATGGGCGCGGCGATCGCGCTGGTGACGGTGCCGCACCGCGGTCAGCCGTTTCCGTTCGCGCCGCGCCCGATTGTCGCCGCCGCCGCGACCGTCCACGGCATCATCGAAGGCCAGGCGGTACCGGAGCTCTTCATTCCGGAGATGATCGCGCACTACCGGCGCGGGCGGTTTCCGATCGATCGTCTGGTGCGCTACTTCCCGTTCGCGGACATCAATCGCGCGGTCGCCGATTCGCACTCAGGCGCGACGGTCAAGCCGATCCTGCGCATGGACGGTTAGCGCCGCGGCCGGCGCCGGCGCGCCTTGCGGAATGTCGCCACCAGTTCGATCTCGGCCGTCCACGGAAATTGATCGATCAGCTCGACCCGTTCGAGCGCGTAGCCGCCGTCGACCAGGATACGCGCGTCGCGGGCGAAGGTGCCGGCATCGCAGGCGAGCGCGATCACGGTCGGCACGGCCGCGGCCGCGAGCGCGGCCGCCTGTGCTTTGGCGCCCTGGCGCGGCGGGTCGAATACGACGGCATCGAGATCGCCGAGTTCGGCGCCCGCGAGCGGACGCCGGAACAAGTCGCGGACCGCGGCGGCAACGCGGAGCCCCGAGGTGCGCCCGGCCGCCGCCGTGAGCGCCGCGATCGCCGCGGCATCGGCGTCGTAGGCGTAGACGCGGCGGCGGGTGCCCTCGCGGAGGGCGAAGGTGCCGATGCCGGCGAAGAGATCGGCGATCGCAGCGGCGTCGCCGAGCGCCGCCGCAACCGCGCCGGCGAGCGCGGCTTCGCCGGCGACGCTCGGTTGCAGGAAAGCGAGCGGCGGCAGCTCGACGGGAATGGTGCCGGCGCGGACGATCGGCTTGGTCCGGAGGACGACGACCTCGGCGGTTTCGCCGTCGATGGCGTAGCACAACCGGGCGATCTTCTCGGCCTCGGCGAAGCGCGCGAGCGCGCTGCGAAGATCGCGCGACGCCGGCGCTGGGCCCGAGAACACCACGTCGAGGCCGGTCTCGGTCGCCGTCACCGCGACGTCGAGCGCGATCCGCCCCCGCAACCCGCTCAAGAATCGACCGAGCGGGCCGATCAACGCGGCGATCGCCGGCACGCTCACCGGGCATTCGGCGATCGCGACCACGGCGTGCGACTGGCGCGCATGAAAACCGAGGGCGATGCCAGCCGGCGTCGTCTCGGCGCGCAGTTTGACCCGGCGCCGGGTTCCGGGCGGCAACACGACGAGCGGGGCGAGCGGCGGATCGACGAAGCCGCGGTGCGCGAGCGCATGGGCGACGACCGCTTCCTTCCAGGTGCCGTAGAGCGGCGCCGCCATGTGCTGCGCCGCACAGCCGCCGCAGACGCCGAAATGACGGCAGGCCGGCACGACTCGCTCGGGCGCCGGCGCCAGCACCGCGTCGAGCCGGCCGCGTCGCTGCGAGCCGGTACCGGCGAGCGGAACGAACCGGACCCGCTCGCCGGGCAACGCGCCGGCGATGAAGAAGGGGACGCCGTCGATTACCGCGATGCCATCGCCCCGATCGCCCAGGTCGACGATCGTCGCCTCGTGCGGATCAGCGTTCATGATGGGCCGCGAGCAGAAACTCTTTGTTGCCGTCGGTGCCGGCGACCGGGCTTTCGACGATGCCGACCGTTCGCCAGCCGGGCTGGGCGCCGATCCAGCGTTCGATCGCCGCGCACACCTCGGCGTGGACGCGGGGGTCGCGCACGATTCCGCCTTTGCCGACCTGCGCGCGGCCGGCCTCGAATTGCGGCTTGATCAGCGCCACCAGATCGGCGCCGGGCGCGGCGAGGGCGAGCGCGGCCGGCAGCACTTTGGTCAAGCCGATGAAGCTCGCGTCGCAAACGATGAGGTCGACGGGCTCCGGTACCGCGGCCCGCGTCAGGTGGCGCGCGTTGGTTTGCTCGAGCACGACCACCCTGGGATCGGTGCGGAGTTTCCACGCCAGCTGGCCGTGGCCGACGTCGACCGCGTAGACCCGCGCCGCCCCGCGCGCGAGCAGCACGTCGGTGAAACCGCCGGTCGAGGCACCGACATCGAGCGCGGTCCGGCCGACGACCGGGATCGCGAACGCGGCGATCGCATGGTCGAGTTTGAGCCCGCCGCGCGATACCCAGGGGTGGTCGCGGCCCCGCACCGCGAGCGTCGCGTCCGCCGCGATGGTGCGGCCGGCCTTGTCGAGCTTTTCCTCGCCGCTGTAGACGACCCCGGCGAGAATCATCGCCTGCGCCCGCGCCCGCGTTTCGGCAAGGCCGCGCTCGACCAGAAGGACATCGACTCGTTGCTTGGCCGGGGCCATCGCCCGCCGTCCCCGTCAGGAACGAACCCCCTCCCCCGGCGGGCCGGGGGAGGGAAGGGAGGCGGCTGTCACAGCGAAATGCCCGGCTGGTTGAGCGCGTAGCGGGTCAGGTGATCGACGACGAAGGTGAAGGCGTCGTCGATCGAATCGGTGCGATGAACGAGCGCCAAGTCCTTGGCATCGATGGTGCCATAACGCACCAAGGCATCGAAATCGACGACGTCGCGCCAGAACGAGTCGCCGAACAGGACGACGGGGAGCGGCTTTTTCATCTTGCGCGTCTGCATCAACGTCAGGATTTCGAACAACTCATCCAGCGTGCCGTAGCCGCCGGGAAAGATCACCACCGCCTTGGCAAGATAGGTGAACCAGAACTTGCGCATGAAGAAGTAGTGGAAGTGAAAACCGAGCTCGCGCGTGATGTAGGGATTGTCGAACTCGTCCAACGGGATCGAGATGGTGAGGCCGACGTTGAGGCCTTTGGCTTCGGACGCGCCGCGGTTGGCCGCTTCCATGATGCCGGGGCCGCCGCCGGTGCACACCACGAACCGGCGCTGGGTGTCGCTCAGGCCCTTCGACCATTCGGTGAAGCGCCGCGCCAGAACCCGTGCCGCCTCGTAATAGTCCGACATCGCCAGCCGGGTTCGGGCGCGGGCAAGGTCGCTCTCGCCGCGCTCCGCGGCAGCGAGTTCGGCCTCGGCGTCGGCGCGCGACGGAATCCGCGCCGAGCCCATGAAGACGATGGTATCCTCGACCTGGTGGTGAGCGAAGCGGCTCAACGGCTCGAGATACTCGGCGAGAATGCGGACGCCGCGGGCATCGCGGCTCGCCAGGAACGAGGGGCTGTTGTAGGCCTTGGGCCGTTGGTCGCGCTGTTTCATGACTGCTAGGCTCCGCTGAGACAGACTATGTTTTAACCCAGACTCGACCCGTCCGCAGGCGGACGGTCCGGCGGGCCCATGACAAGGGGGAGCGGCCGTGGCCGACCTCGACACCGACGTTCGCGATCTTGCCATCGCCAACCGCATCCTCGCCCGCGAGGGCGTGGTCGACGCCTATGGCCACGTCGCTATCCGCCATCCCGAGCGGCCGGACCGCTACCTCCTCGCCCGCTCGCGCAGCCCCGAGCGCGTCACCCGCGCCGACATCCTCGAATACACCTTCGATGGCGAACCGGCGGTCAAGCCCTCGCCCAAGCCCTACACCGAGCGCTTCATCCACGGCGGCGTGTTCGAAGCCCGGCCCGATCTCATGGCCTGCGTCCACAACCACGCCTATTCGGTGCTCCCGTTCAGCGTCAGCAAGACCCCGCTCCGGCCGATGTGGCACACCGCCTCGGGCATGGGCCATATCGCGCCGGTATGGGACATCCGCGACAAGTTCGGCGACACCAACCTCCTGGTCGTCACCGTCGAACAGGGCCGCGACCTCGCCCGCGCGCTCGGCAACAACGTCGTCGCGTTGATGCGCGGTCACGGCTGCATCGTCGTCGGCCGCACGCTGCAGGCCGCGGTCATCACCGCCATCAACACCATGTTGAACGCCCAGATGCTGCTGGCCGCGCTGCAGCTCGGGCCGGTCACCTATCTTTCGCCCGGCGAGGTCGAGAAAGGGCTCGAGATGTACTACTCGCCGATCATGTCGACCGAGCGCGCCTGGGAGTATTACTCGGGCCGCTGCGATTTGAGCGATATCTAGGTCGAACGGGTCACGCCCGCGCCGGACGTTCGACGGCGCGGATGTCCTTGCCCAACGCCTCGAGCGCGGTGCGCACGATGTGGGGCGCGTTCAAGCCGGCGACGTCGTACATTTTCTGCGGCGCGTCCTGGTCGATGAAGAGATCGGGCAGCGTCATCGGCCGGACCTTGAGGCCGTGGTCGAGCATGCCCGCTTGGGCGAGGAACTGGAGCACGTGCGCGGCAAAACCGCCGACCGAACCTTCCTCGATCGTGAGCAGGACTTCGTGCTCGCGGGCGAGGCGCGTCACCAGGTCGCGGTCCAACGGCTTGGCGAAACGGGCATCGGCGACGGTGGTCGAGAAGCCGTGCGCCGCGAGCTCGTCGGCGGCCTTCAGGCATTCGGCCAGGCGCGCCCCGAACGAGAGGATTGCGGCCACCGCGCCTTCGCGCACGATGCGGCCGCGGCCCAAGGCGAGCGGCTCGCCGGCCGCCGGCAGCGCCAGCCCCCAGCCCTCGCCGCGCGGATAGCGCACGGCCGAGGGCCGATCGTCGATCCGCGCTGCGGTCGCCACCATGTCGAAAAGCTCGGCCTCGTCGGCGGCCGCCATCACCACGAAGTTGGGGAGCGTCGCGAGGTAGGTGACGTCGAACGCGCCGGCGTGGGTCGGGCCGTCGGCGCCGACCAGACCGGCGCGATCGATCGCGAAGCGGACCGGCAGGCTCTGGATCGCGACGTCGTGGACGACCTGATCGTAAGCGCGCTGCAGGAAGGTCGAATAGATCGCCGCGAACGGGCGGAAGCCCTCGGCCGCGAGCCCGGCCGAGAACGTGACCGCGTGCTGCTCGGCGATGCCGACGTCGAAGCAGCGCTCGGGGAAGCGCTTGGCGAAGAGGTCGAGCCCGGTGCCCGACGGCATCGCCGCGGTGACGGCGACGATCTTGGGATCGCGCGCCGCCTCGGCGATCAGAGCCTCGGCGAACACTTTGGTGTAAGCCGGCGCCGCCGCCTTGGCCTTGGCCTGGGCGCCGGTCACGACGTCGAATTTGGTGACGCCGTGATACTTGTCGTCCGAGTCGACCGCCGGCTTGTAACCGTGGCCCTTCTCGGTCACGACATGGAGCAGGATCGGGCCCTGGTTCTTGGCGTCGCGCACATTGCGCAACACCGGCAACAAATGGTCGAGGTTGTGCCCGTCGATCGGGCCGACATAGTAGAAGCCGAGCTCCTCGAACAGCGTCCCGCCGGTCGCGAGCCCGCGCGCGTACTCCTCGGCGCGCTTGGCCGCGCGTTCCAGCGGCTTGGGCAGGTGCTGCGCCAATTGCTTGGCGATGTGGCGCACGCCGCGGTAGCTGCGCGATGAAATGAGCCGCGACAGGTAGGCCGAGATCGCGCCGACATTGGGCGCGATCGACATGTTGTTGTCGTTCAGGATGACGATCAACCGGCTCTTCATCGAACCGGCGTTGTTCATCGCCTCGTAGGCCATGCCGGCGGTCATCGCGCCGTCGCCGATCACGCACACGACGTGGTTGTCGTCGTGCGCGAGGTCGCGCGCCACCGCCATGCCGAGCCCGGCCGAGATCGAGGTCGAGCTGTGGGCAGCGCCGAATGCGTCGTAGACGCTTTCGGCACGCTTGGTGAAACCGGAGAGCCCGCCGCCCTGGCGGAGCGTCCCCATCCGCGCGCGGCGTCCGGTCAGGATCTTGTGCGGATAGGACTGGTGGCCGACGTCCCACACGATCTTGTCCGTGGGCGTCTCGAACACATAATGGAGCGCGACCGTGAGCTCGATCACGCCCAGGCCGGCGCCCAGGTGACCGCCGGTGCGCGAAACGACGTCGACCGTCTCGGTACGGAGCTCACCGGCGAGTTCGCGCAAGCGCTCCTCCGGCAGCGCACGCAGCGCGGCCGGGTCCGGGATCGTGTCGAGCAGCGGGGTCTTGGACATCGATTAGGCGCGGCGCTTTATAACAAAGGCCGCGAGTTCCCGCAAAAGACCGCCTTTGACCCCGAAACTGTCGAGGTGGCCGACCGCCTGCGTCGACAGCATGTCGGCCTGCTGGCCGGCGCCGGAAACGCCCAACAGCGACACGAAGTTGGCCTTGCCGCGCGCTTCGTCCTTGCCGGTGCGCTTGCCGACCTCGGCGGCGGAGCCCGCGACGTCCAAGAGGTCGTCGGCGATCTGGAAGGCGAGGCCGAGATCGTGGGCGTAAGCCAGCAGCGCATGCCGCTCGCGCATCCGCGCCTGGCCCAGCACGGCACCGGCCTCGCACGCGAACGAGATCAGCGCGCCGGTCTTCAGCTGCTGCATGCGGGTGATTTGGCCGACGTTCAAGCTGGTGCCCTCGGTCAGGATATCGATCATCTGGCCGCCGACCATGCCTTGGGCGCCGGCGGCGCGGGCGAGGGCCAAGACGAGGTCGGCCCGTATCTGCGGGTCGGGCGAGGCGTTGGGATCGGCCAGCACCTCGAACGCGCGCGTCAGCAGCGCGTCGCCCGCCAGGATCGCGGTCGCTTCGTCGAACTTGACGTGCACGGTCGGCTTACCGCGGCGCAGATCGTCGTCGTCCATCGCCGGGAGATCGTCGTGAACGAGCGAATAGGTGTGGACCATCTCGATCGCCGCCGCGACCCGCAGCGACTGGGTCCGCGGCACGTCGAACAGATCGGCGCTGCACACGACCAGGAACGGTCGAATCCGCTTGCCGCCGGCGAACACCGCGTGACGCATGGCCTCGACCACGCGCGCTTCCGGTCCGGTCGGCAGCGGCAACAACTCGTCCAACAAATGCTCGACCGCGCGCGCCGTCTCGGTGAGAACGGCCTCGAGGTCGGCTAAGGGTTGCGGCAGCGCCATCGATCGGTCCATCAATCGCCGTCCGCCGGTACGGTGGCGAGGGCGCCCTCGGGCCCGACCACGATCTGATCGACCCGCTCCTTGGCCGCCTTGAGCTTGGCCTCGCAGTGGCGTTTGAGCTGGGTGCCGCGCGTATAGATCGCGATCGAATCGTCGAGGCTGACCTTGCCCGAATCGAGACGCTGCACGATTTCCTCGAGCTCCTCGAGCGCGTCCTCGAAGCTCATCGCCTTGATATCGGCCGGAATCTCCTCGCCGCCTGCCATGCCTGCTCCCTCTCAAGCCGCCATCAGCGCCGCGACGTGGGCCGCGGCCGAGTCGGCGAGCGCCGCCAGGTCGTAGCCGCCTTCGAGCGTCGAGACAACCCTGCCGCCGCAATGGCGCTTGGCGACATTCACCAATTCGGCCGTCGCCCAGCCGAAATCCTCGTCATCGAGATAGAGGTCGGCCAAGGGGTCGGCGGCATGGGCATCGAACCCGGCCGAAATCATGACGAGCTCGGGCTTGAACGCATCGAGCGCCGGCAGCACGCGATCGGTCATCGCGATGTGGAATTCGGCCGAGCCGCTGCCGGCCGGGAGCGGCGCGTTGACGACGTTGCCGTGGGCGCCGGTCTCGTGGCGCGCGCCGGTGCCGGGATAGTGCGGGAACTGGTGGGTCGAGGCATAGCAAAACTCGGCGTCCGACCAGAACAGCGCCTGGGTGCCGTTGCCGTGATGGACGTCGAAGTCCATCACCGCGACCCGCCGGATACCGTGCGCGGCACGGGCATGGATCGCGCCGACGGCGACGTTGTTGAAGAGGCAGAAGCCCATGGCACGGCGGGCCTCGGCGTGGTGGCCGGGCGGGCGCACCGCGCAAAAGGCATTGTCGACCGCACCGGTCATCACGGCATCGACCGCCGCGATGCAGGCGCCCGCGGCCCGGAGCGCCGCTTCTTTCGATCCCGGCGAGACCGCGGTGTCCGGGTCGAGGTAGTTGCGCCCCGCGGTCGGAATCGCCGCCAGCACCTGGTCGACGAAATCGGCACCGTGGATGCGAGCGATCTCGCCCTTGTCGGCGAGCGGCGCGTCCTTGCGCTCGAGCCGGCCGAACGGCGGCGTGGCGAGACGATCGAGGATCGCTTTCAGCCGGTCGGGGCGTTCGGGGTGGCTACGGCCCGGGTCATGGCCGAGGCACGCCGTGTGGGTCAGGAACAAAGTCGTCATAACGGCGAGTTAGGCCCACCATGATCGAGCGACAGGCCCGCGCCCGCGCCCACGTGATATGCTGGATCGTAGCCTAGAATACGGAGTTTTGTCTGGCTTTTCGCCGCGGTTGGCATAACCTGAACGGCCTTTAACCCCCTGAGATAAATGAAAATTGTCACCCAGCTCGCGATCATTGTGGTGATTGCCGGCGCCGCCGCCGGCGGTTGGTATTGGTATGGTGCGCAGCAGGCGGCGCCGACCAAGGGTGCGACCAAGGGCGGGGCGCGGCCGATCGCTGTCCAGGTGGCGCCGGCGCGGCGCGAGACGGTGACCTCGACCATCGAGGCGGTCGGCACCGCCCAAGCCAACGAAGCGGTCACGATCACCTCCAAAGTGAGCGCCCTCGTCACCAAGATCCAGTTCAACGAGGGGGCGCTCGTCAACGCCGGCGATATCCTGGTCGAGCTCGACGCCAGCGAGCTCAAGGCCGCGCTCGGCGAAAAGCAGGCGCAGTGGCAGCAGGCCAAACGCCTCCACGACCGCGCTATGCTGCTCTACCAGAGCCGCACCGTATCCGAGGCGCGGGTCGACGAGCTCAAAGCCGCGCTCGAAGGCGCCGAGGCGCGGGTGCGGGCCGACGAGGCGCGGCTCGAAGACTATGTGATCCGCGCGCCGTTCGCCGGGCGTTTGGGCTTGCGCCGGATCTCGGTCGGCGCGCTGGTCAACCCGACCGCGGTCATCACCACGCTCGACGACACCGCCAAGATCAAGATCGATTTCCGCGTGCCCGAATCGGTGCTGCCGCTCGCCAAGCCCGGCCTCGCGATCCAGGCCGAAAGCGCGAGCTACGCCAATCGCAAGTTCCAAGGCACCGTCAGAACCGTCGACACCCGGGTCGATCAGGCGACGCGCTCGATCGAGCTGCGCACCGAATTCGCCAACGCCGACGGCGCCTTGAAGCCCGGCATGTTCCTGACCGCCAAGCTCTCGATCGCGACCCGGCCCGATGCGATCGTCGTGCCGGAAGAATCGATCGTGACCCAGGGCGCCGACCACTTCGTCTTCGCCGTGCGCGAAGGCAAGGCGGTGCGCACCAAGCTTGTCATCGGCGAGCGCCTGGTCGGCTCGGTCGAGGTCATGCAGGGCCTGAAAGAGGGCGACCTCGTCGTGGTCCAGGGCCTGCAGAAGATCCGCGACGGCGCGCCGGTGCAGCCGCAGCGCGCCGACCAGCCGCGTTCGGCCAATACCTCGAGCTAACCCTTCAAACCGCCGCGCGGCCGCCATGGTCCTCTCCGACGTCTCGATCAAGCGACCGGTGTTCGCCACCGTCGTCAGCGCGGTGCTGGTGATCTTCGGGCTGTTCGCCTACGGCAAGCTCCCGGTCCGCGAATATCCCGACGTCGATCCGCCGATCATCAACATCACCACCATCTACCGCGGCGCCTCGGCCGAGGTGATCGAATCGCAGATCACCCAGATCATCGAGGAGGCGATTTCCGGGATCGAGGGCGTCAAGCGCGTGACCTCGACCAGCCGCGAGGAATCGTCCTCGGTGAGCGTCGAGTTCTCGCTCGACCGCGAGATCGATGCCGCCGCCAACGACGTCCGCGACCGCGTCGGCCGCGCCGTCAACAACCTGCCCGATGCCGCCGAGCAGCCGCGCATCGTCAAAACCGAAGCCGACTCTCGGCCGATCCTGTGGCTTCGGCTGTCGAGCGACCGCCACAGCGCGCTCGAGCTCTCGGACTATGCCAACCGCTTCCTGGTCGACACCTTCTCGGTCGTGCCCGGGGTCGCCACCACTCGCGTCTACGGCGAGCGCCGTTCGTCGATGCGGATCTGGCTCTACCGCCAGGAGCTGGCGGCGCGCGGCCTCACCGTCCAGGACGTCGAGAACGCGATCCGCCGCCAAAACGTCGAGCTGCCCTCGGGCCGGCTCGAATCGCAGCACCGCGAGCTCACGGTGCGGACCGCCTCGGCGCTGGCGACGCCCGCGCAGTTCCGCGAAATCGTCATCCGCCAGAGCACCGGCTACCTGGTGCGGTTGGGCGAGGTCGCCAAGGTCGAGATCGCGCCCGAGGACGAGCGCAGCGAGTTCCGGATCGACGGCCAAGTCTCGGTCGGGCTCGGCATCATCAAGCAGTCGAAAGCCAATACGCTGGCGGTCGCCGAAGGCGCCCGCGCCGTCGCCACCCGCCTGCAGGGCACGCTCCCCGAAGGCATGGTGCTCGCCGTCCGCTACGACAGCTCGGTGTTCATCCGCAGCTCGATCGAGGAAGTGTTCCGCGCGCTGGTGATCTCGCTCCTGCTCGTGATCGGCGTGATCTACGTGTTCTTGCGCTCGTTCCGCGCGACGCTGGTGCCGGCGATGGCGATCCCGGTCTCGATCATCGCCAGCTTCTCGATCATCGCGGCGTTCGGATTCTCGATCAACGTATTGACGCTGCTGGCGTTGGTGCTGGCGATCGGCATCGTCGTCGACGATGCGATCGTGGTGGTCGAGAACATTCACCGCCATATCGAAGAGGGCATGGCGCCGCTCCTGGCCGCGCTCAAAGGCGCGCGCCAGATCGGCTTCGCCATCGTCGCGACAACCTTGACGCTAGCGGCCGTGTTCGTGCCGATCTCGTTCATGGAGGGCGCCACCGGCCGCCTGTTCCGCGAGTTCGGCGTCGCGGTCGCGATCTCGGTCCTGTTCTCGGCCCTGGTCGCGCTCACGCTGACGCCGATGATGTGCTCGAAGCTGCTGCGCCCGGCGACCAGCGAGGGTCGGGTCTACCGCTGGACCGAGCCGATGTTCGTCGGCCTCAACAACGGCTATCGCTGGCTGTTGCGCGGCGCGCTGGCGATGCCGATCGTCGTGCTCGCGGTCGGCGTCGCGCTGTCGGCGCTGGCCTACGTCCTCTTCAGCAAATTGCCGCAGGAGTTCGCGCCGACCGAGGACCGCGGCGTCATCTTCATTCCGGTCTCGACCCCCGAGGGTTCGAGCCTCGCCTACACCCGCGCCCAGGTGATCGAGATCGAGGGCCGCATCAAGCCCTACCTCGAGCAAGGTGGCGCGATGCACATCCAGAGTCTGATCGCGCCCAACTTCGGCCGCCCAGGCCTCGTCAACAACGCGTTTATAATCCTGCAGCTCAAACCGTGGGACCAGCGCCAGACTTCGCAAATGGCGATCCAGCGCGATCTGTTCCCGAAGCTCCTGGCGCTGCCAGGGGTGCGGGCGTTCCCCTTGAATCCGCCGAGCCTCGGCCAAAGCGCGTTTCAGTCGCCGGTTCAATTCGTGATCGGCGGCCCGAGCTACGAGGTGCTCGAAGAGTGGGCCGAGCGCATCGTCGCGCGCGGGCGCGAGAACGCTTCGCTCATCAATCTCGACACCGATTTCGACCGCACCCGCCCGGCGTTGAACGTGGTGATCGACCGCGACCGCGCCGCCACGCTCGGCGTCTCGATCGAGGAGATCGGCCGCACCCTCGAAACCATGTTGGGGTCGCGCCGGGTCACCACCTACGAGGACCGCGGCTCGCAGTACGACGTCATCCTGCAGGCGCGCCTTCGCGACCGCGAGGTGCCGCGCGACATCACCAACATCTTCGTCCGCTCGGCCACGGGCTCGATGATCCCGCTCACCAACCTGGTCTCGTTCAAGGAGCGCGCCACCGCCAAGGACCTGAACCGGGTCGACCGCTTCCGCTCGATCACGGTGTCGGCGGCCCTCGCCCCGGGCTATGCGCTCGGCGACGCGCTCAAGTTCCTGGACAGCGTCGCGGTCGAGGAACTGCCGCCCGAGGCTCGCGTCAACTATGCCGGCCAGTCGCGCACCTACAAGGATGCGTCGAGCTCGCTCTACATTACCTTCGGTCTCGCCCTTCTGATCGTGTTCCTGGTGCTCGCCGCCCAGTTCGAGAGCTTCGTCCACCCGACCATCATCATGCTATCGGTGCCGCTCGCGATCACCGGCGCGCTCGCCGCGATCACGCTCCAAGGACTCTCGATCAACGTCTACACCCAGATCGGCATGATCATGTTGATCGGGCTGATCGCCAAGAACGGTATCTTGATCGTCGAGTTCGCCAATCAATTGCGCGATCAGGGCCGCGACATCCACGATGCCGTGCTCGAAGCATCGGTGGTGCGGCTGCGGCCGATCCTGATGACAACGATCGCCACGATCTTCGGTGCCGTTCCGCTCGCGATCGCGCACGGCGCCGGCGCCGAGGCGCGCCAAGCCCTGGGCTTCGTCATCATCGGCGGGATGACGTTCTCGACCGTGTTGTCGCTGTTCCTGGTGCCAGTGCTCTACGCGCTGGTGGCCCGCTTCACCAAGCCGGTCGGCTTCATCGCCCGCCGCCTGAACGCGATGGAAGAAGAACACGCCAAGGCGCAGCCGGCGCCCGTACAACAGGCGGCGGAATAGCGCGAAGCGCCGGCTGTCCTACTTCTCGGTCACACGCCAAACCCCGTCCCAGTCGGTCGCGGGCGGGGTATCGCGCAAGCGGCGAATGCGCGCCCGCATCGCCGCGGCCGGACCATCGCCGGGCCGCTCGGTCAGGCATTGGGCGAAGACGCGGTCGGCGTCGTCGAACGCGCGGCCGCGATAGAGTGCGAGCCCTTCGCCGTAGCGCGCATGCGCCGCCGTCAACGCCGCATCGAGCTGCCCGGCCGGCGCCAGCACCTCGTAGATCCGAACCGGCTCGCGCTTGCCGGCGACGGCGACGGTATCGAGTTCGCGCGCTTCGATCGCGCCCTGGGCCAAGCGAAAGGTTTCCTCGGAAACCAGAACCTCGGTGCCGTAGAGCTTGTTGAGGCCTTCGAGGCGCGCGGCGAGGTTCACGACGTCGCCGATCACGGTATAGGACTTGGCGGTCGGCGAGCCGATCGTGCCGATCACGACCTC
>VGEO01000038.1 GCA_016869275.1 Alphaproteobacteria bacterium
CGCCAGCGCGGCCCACGCCCCGAGCCGCCCCGGCAGCAGGCGCCGGAACGGCCGCGCCAGCAGCCCGGCGATCACCGCCCAGCGGAACCGGCTGGGATGGGGCAGGACCGCCGCGATCGCCGCCCGGAGCGCTCGTTCGAGCCACGGCCGCCGGTGAGTCGCCTCGATATGGCGGCGACCGTGATCGACCAGGTGCATGTAGTTGACGCTCGACGGACACGTGGTCATGCAAGCGAGGCAGGAGAGGCAGCGGTCGATGTGAAGGACGTCGGTTGGCGTCGCGGCGCGGCCCTGCTCGAGCATCTCCTTGATCAGGTAGATGCGGCCGCGCGGGCTGTCGAGCTCGTCCCCCAACAGCACGTAGGTCGGACAGGTCGCGGTGCAAAAGCCGCAGTGCACGCATTTGCGCAGGATGCGCTCGGACTCGGCGGTCGCGCTGTCGGCGAGCTGGGCGAGGCTGAAATTGGTCTGCATGCGCTAAAGGCCGGCGTCGCGACGACTAGACCCCGGCATACATGCGGCCGGGGTTCAAGACCGCGCGCGGATCGAAGCTGTCCTTGACCCGGCGCGTCAGCCGGGCGAGCGCCGGCGCCTGCGGCTCGAACACCGCGACCGCGCCGCGGAGGGCATCCGGCGCGCGCACCAGCGTCGCATGGCCGCCGACGTCCGCGAGCGCGGCGCGGATGGCCGCGGCACCGCCATCGGTGGCGGCGCTCGTCTGCAGCCACACCAGCCCGCCGGCCCAGTCGTAGAAGTATTCGATCGGGCGTTGGACCGCGATCGCCGCGACCACGGCCGCGCCGCGATCGGGCGGGAGCGAAAGCCGCCAGAGCGCAGCGTCGGGGGCAGCCGCCACGAACGGCTCGACATCGCGAATCCCGCGCCAGAGTGCGAGCGAGTTATCGCGATCGAGCGTGCGCAGCGGCGCCCGCGCACCGATCGTGGCCGTGAGCCGCTTGGCGCGCTCGGCGACCGAGGCGCGCGTCCCTTCGAGCCGGATCAGGGCCGCGCCGACACCCGGCGCCAGCCCGGGCGGCCGCCAGGCCCCGCCGCGCGCGGCCGGAAGATACGCGAAGCCCGAGCCATCGATCGCGGCGCCGGCGATCTCGGCGAGGAGCGCGATCGCGGCGGCATCGTCCAAGCCGTCGAGCACGAGCGTCGCGCCGGTCTCGGGGGTCGGCAGGACTTTCAGCGTCACCGACGTCAACACCGCGAGCGTCCCATGCGAGCCGGTCAGGAGCTTGCAGAGATCGTAGCCGGTCACGTTCTTGACGACGCGACCGCCGGCCTTGAACGCCTCGGCGCGGCCCGAGATCGCCGCGAACCCGAGCAGGTGATCGCGCGCCGCGCCGGCGGTCGGGCGGCGGGGCCCGGAAAGATTGCAGGCGATGACGCCGCCGATGGTCGCGGCGCCGGCGGCGGCGCCGTAAAGCCGGCCCCAATCGGCGGGCTCGAACGCCAGCATCTGGCTTTTGGCCGCGACGGCGTCCTCGATCGCGGCGAGCGGGGTGCCGGCCTTGGCCTCGAGCACCAGCTCCTCGGGTTCGTAGAGCATGATGCCGGCGAGCGCAGCGGTGTCGACGCGGTGCGCGTACTGGCCGGGGCGGCCGAGCCCGCGCTTGGTGCCGCGCCCCGCCACTTCGAGCGGCGTGCTTTCGGCGAGCGCCCACGCCAGCACCGCGCGAAGCTGGGCTTCGCTCTCCGGCCTGAGCGCGGTTTCCATCAGAACCGCGGCAGGTCGGGGAAGCGGACGTGGCCGCGGTGGACGTGAACGCGCCCGAGTTCGGCGCAGCGGTGCAGGACCGGAAACACCTTACCCGGATTGAGCCGCCCGTCCGGATCGAACGCGCACTTCAGGCGCTGCTGCTGGGCGAGGTCGGCCTCGGTGAACATCGTACCCATGAGGTCGCGCTTTTCGACGCCGACGCCGTGCTCGCCGGTCAAGACGCCGCCGACCTCGACGCAGAGCGTCAGGATCTCGGCGCCGAATTTCTCCGCGGTTTCGAGCTCGCCCGCTGTGTTGGCGTCGTAGAGGATGAGCGGATGCAGGTTGCCGTCGCCGGCGTGAAAGACGTTGGCGAGGCGGAGGCCGTGGCGCGCCGACATTTCGGTCATGCGGCGCAGCACCTCGGGCAAGCGCTTGCGCGGAATCGTGCCGTCCATGCAGTAGTAGTCGGGCGAGATGCGCCCGACCGCCGGGAACGCCGCCTTGCGCCCGGCCCAGAACGCCAAGCGCTCGGCCTCGCTTGCGCTGGCGCGGATCGAGACCGCGCCGGTCTCTTGGGCAATGGCGCGCACCCGCTCGATCGCCTCGTCGACCTCGACCGCGTTGCCGTCGAGCTCGACGATCAGCAGCGCCTCGACGTCGAGCGGGTAGCCCGAACCGCAGAACTCCTCGGCGGCATGGATCGCGGGACGGTCCATCATCTCCATGCCGGCCGGAATGATGCCGCGGGCGATGACCTCGGCGACGCAGGCGCCGCCGGCTTCGGCCGAAGGGAACCCGATCAAGAGCGCGCGCGCCGTCTCGGGCTTGCGTAAGAGCCGCACCGTCACCTCGGTGACGACGCCCAACAAGCCTTCGGACCCGGCCATCACGCCCATCAGGTCGTAGCCCTCGGCGTCCCAGTGCTTGCCGCCCAAGCGCACCATCTCGCCGTTCATCAGCACGATCTCGAGCCCGAGGATATTGTTGGTGGTGACGCCGTACTTCAGGCAATGCACGCCGCCCGAGTTTTCGGCGACGTTACCGCCAATGGTGCAGGCGATCTGGCTCGAGGGATCGGGCGCGTAGTAGAAGCCGGCATCCTCGACGGCGCGCGTGATCGCGAGGTTGGTGACACCCGGTTGCACCACGGCGCAGCGGTTGGCGTAGTCGATGTCGAGGATGCGGTTGAACTTGGCGAGGCCGAGCAGGAGCCCATCGCCCAACGGCAGCGCGCCGCCCGAGAGCGAGGTACCGGCGCCGCGCGGTACCACCTTGACGCCGCGGCCGGAGCAGAGCGCGAGAATCGCCGAGACCTCGGCGGTGGTCGCGGGCAGCGCCACCAGCATCGGCACCTGGCGATAAGCGGTGAGCCCATCGCTTTCGTAGACCCGGAGCGCCTCCGGCCGGTCGATCACGGCGGCATTGCCGACGATCGCGCGCAAGGCCGAAGCCAGCTCGGCACGGCGGTCCAGGACCGCCTGGTCCAAGGCCGGCATCTTCATCGCGTGTCCTCCGCTGCGTTGACGGGCCGACGCACAAGATGGCGACGCCGCGCGGCTTTGGCAACCGCGCGCGATACGACCGAAAGGAGGAGGAAAGCCGGGGCGGTCAGCCCTGGCGCGCCTTGAAGCGGGGGTTCGACTTGTTGATGACGTAGACCCGGCCGCGGCGGCGGACGACGCGGCAGTCGCGGTGGCGCAGTTTGGCCGACTTGAGCGAACGCAGGACTTTCATGACCGGACTCCGCCTCAAAGGTCTCGAAGGCGGGCGGACCATACTGAGGGCCCATTGGTCTGTCAACGTACCCGCTTCGCGAAACCCTCACGGCAAGCTCGGCGAATCCCCTCGTCCTTCGACAGGCTCATCATAAGGGCTTCCTGAGGTGGTTCGACTACCCGGCCGGTTCGGGACCGGCGTACTTCATGCCCGCCGCCTCGCCGCCATCGACCGTCATGACGATGCCGGTGACCCACGCCGCTGCGGGCGAGGCCAGGAACGCGACGGCGGCGGCGACGTCCTCGGGCTCGCCGGCGCGGCCGATCGGGAAATAAGATTTGGCGGCGACGTCCAAATGATGGTCGTAGGTCTTTTGCGACATGCCGTCGGGGAGGTAGATCTCGCTCCGCACCAGCGACGGGCTCACGACGTTGACGCGAACGCCCTGCGGCGCGAGCTCGACCGCGAGCGTGCGCGAAAACGCGTTAATGCCGCCCTTGGAGGCGGCGTAGACCGCGTACTCGGCGTAGCAGCGGTCAGTGAGCGTCGAGCTCACGTTGACGATCGCGCCCTTGGTTTTCTTGAGCGCCGGAATGCAGACAACGCAGAAATTGATGGTGCCGATCAGGTTGACCCCGATCGTGTAGTTGATGGCTTCCTGGGTGATCTTGTCGGCGAACTGCCGGCGCAGCACGCCGGCGTTGTTGACGAGAACGTCGATCCGGCCGAGGTCGGCGAGCACCGCTTTCACCGTTCGCTCGATGTCGTCGAGCTTGGCGATGTCGCAGACGTAGGGATGGAGATTCTTCTCGCCGCGTTTGGGCTTCAGCCGGTCGAGCCGGCGGCCGAGGACCGCGACCCGGTAGCCGTCGGCGGCCAAGCGGTTGGCGATTCCGCGGCCGATGCCGGTGCCGCCGCCGGTGACGATGGCAACTTTTTTTCCGCGGGCGCGCGCCATGCGATCCTCCCTCGACCTGGCGCGCCGCTTGTAGCGCAACGGTTGCGCGCGCTCAAATCATTCCACCGGCGGCCGGCGCCGGTAATGGACGTGCAAAAAAATAATGCTAAGGTCGACCGGTGCAAAAGGACGACGCCAAAGACAATCGAACGATCGCTGAACGGCTCGAGCACTTGTGCAGCGAGCGTGGCATGAAAATGACGCCGCAACGGCGGGTGGTGGCGCGCGTCCTGTCCTCGGCGAGCGATCACCCCAACGTCGAGGAAGTCTACCGGCGCGCGGTCGAAATCGACCCCAAGATCAGCATCGCCACGGTCTACCGGACGGTGCGCCTGTTCGAAGAGGTCGGCATCCTCGCGCGCCACGATTTCGGCGGCGGCAAGGCGCGCTACGAGGAAGCCCAGGAAGAGCACCACGATCATTTGATCGACCTCGACTCGGGCCGCGTGATCGAGTTCCACGACGACGAGATCGAGGCGCTGCAGCGCAAGATCGCCGAACGGCTCGGTTTTCGCCTGGTCGGCCACCGCCTCGAACTGTTCGGGAAGTCGCTGAAGCGCTAGCAGGTCGCGGTGCCGCGCGGACAGGGCTTGGCCTTGGCCTTGGCCGTCGGCGCGGCACTCGCCGCGGACGCCGGTGCGGTTTTAGTCGCCCCGCCCGCCGCGGACATCGCCGCCTTCTCGAACATCTGCCGCATCCGGCCCTGGGCGTCGGGTTCGAGCTGCTTCCACAGATTGTCGAGGTTGGGCTTGACGTGATGGGCGCCGCGAATGAATGCCTGGCCGTAGTACTCGTAGGCTTTTTCGAGATCGCTGGCGACGCCGAACCCGCTCGCCTAGATATACGCCAGAACTTCGTACGCGCCGGCATCGCAATCGTCCTTCGCGCGTTTATTGATCGTTTCGAGATCGGCCGCATCCGGCGCGATCGCCGCGACCTTGGCGGCCACGGCTTTCCAGACCTCGTCGGGAACGGCCTTTTCGCGGTCCCGCGGCTTGGGCGGCGACGCCTTGCGGCGAATCTCTTGGAGTTAGGCAGCGTAGTCGGGAGCGCGGCCGACGCGGTCGTAGGACCACTTGCGCCATTCCGGGGACCATTGCGGCGCCGCATCGCGGCCGCAGAGGTAGGTCTGCATCTCGAGCGTGAGACCGCGCCAATTGACGTTGTTCCAGCCGGCGGTGAACGCGGTCGTCCCGACCCATGCGGTAAGGGCCACAACGGCGCTGCTTAGCGTCAGTCGGTGCATCGGAGCCATCTCGGCTCACGACCCCTTTCCCGGGTCTCGCTTCGACCTATAGGGCGGTAACCTTCATTAAGGACCGGGAATCATTAAGGATTCACCCATATTGTACTCTAACCGCGAGTTTGACCGCGAGCGCCTTCGAGAACGCGTTCATGCCGCCCTTCGAGGCGGCGTAGACCGCGTCGAAGCGTGCATTCGGCGGGCAAGAGGGAGCGACGGGTCTGCCGAGCGCAATCCGAGAGGAACCTATCGACTGACATGAAGATTGCTGAGCTGCGCGCCAATGGTCTGGAAGGCTTGGCGCAACGCCTCGTTGGTCGGCGAGTTGAAATACTTCGACGCGTCGGTCGCGCAGTTACGCATTAAGTTCTCGACCGAGACCTCGGTCACTTGGAACACGATCGTGTAAACGATGATGCCACGTTGCTTGACGTTGGTGCAGACGCGACTCGTTCGGACGTCCAACTCGTTATTGGCAACGAACGGGTTGTTTGTACCCAACCGCTGGTCGGCGAGACGGCCGTAAGCGGTGTATCCTGGGTTGGGGAAGACATTTACGCCGTCCGTCATCAGGATCAGCGCCTTGTTGTAGTCGCGATCGCCGTAGGGTCGGGCTTCGGTGAAGGGCGGATCGGGCGAGATCAGACGCCATGCCCACACTATTCCGAGGTTGATATGGGTGAAGCCTTGCGCGGTCATGGCATCGACCGCCCTGAGGAGCGGCGACTTGCGGTTGGTCAAGGGTGTGATCGGTTGCGGGCAGTCGCGGTTGGGTCCGCGCAACTGCGGGTTTGTTCCGGAAAGCGGCGGCCAGTTGTTGAAGCGATCGCGGCCCCAGCGGTACGGCCGCCACGCGCCGCCTTCAGCGATCGAGGTATCGAGCTGATCGTGACCGTTAAGGCGTTCTTCGATACAGCCGCCCCACGTGTCGGGCGAGAAATCGGCCGGGTTGAACGAGCCGCCCAAGAGCCCGATCCGATCGGTGCCGACATTGACGGTCGCGGCAAACGGCACGATTCCGATGAAGACGCGGTCCGCGACTTCGCGGTCGCCGAACAGGATATTGATGAGGTCGCGGGACGCCTGTTTGAGGGCGGTAAGCTTGCTCCCGGCCATGGAGCCAGTGTTGTCGAGAGCGAGCGCGACTTCGAGGCCGGTTGTCTCGCGCATGACAGACGCGGAGGCGCCGACCGTGATGGTGTCTACGCCGGCAACCCGCATCAGCGTCGTGTTGACGGTCGCACTGGTCGAAACTGTGATGGTGTTGCCCTCGATACGAACCGTCGGCGGCCGGGCGACGCCGATCACGGTACCGGGGTAGTTCGCCTGAAAGAACCGGCGGGCGATCTCCTGCAGTTCGGCTTCGGTCCCGCGTGATGAGCCGACCGCAAGGGCGGTAGCATCAAGCGCGTGGCCGAGACGCACCTTGACGAGGTAGGCCCGCGACATGTCAACCGCAGCGCCGCTGGCGGCCAAGAACGGCACCATCGCCAGCGCGAGAATGATAGCGACCGCCCCGTCGTCCGCTCGCAAGAATCTTCGCGCACGTTCGATCATGGATTGCCTCCAGTGAATCGCCTAATTTCGCGCGATCGTTGGGCTGCGTCGCGGCCGTGCGACGGCGGTCTCGGAAAAACGCAAGCTCCCGAGCACGAAAGCGCCGAACACGGGCGTATAGTCGTAGCTCGCGTCGACAATGACGACGCTTTCGCCCGGCAGTCCGAGGCCGGCGCTGCGCGCGCCCGGCGTCGCGACGGCACCGCCGCGGCGGCTCGCCTGCCAATCGACAATTGGCGCGCCGCCTACGGAGTCGAAGCGGACGCTGGCGACGCCGACTTTCAGCGCTGCAGCCGGAAACGGCAGCACGACCTGCTCGGCGGCGGTGAAAATATCGGCAAGACGCGCGTCGTTGACGGATGCCTCCTGCGTCAGCAGGTCGGCGACCGACTGCGTAGCGGATACCAGCTTGCGCCCAACCTGGAGCGCGTTGGTCAGCTCGACCATGCCGAACAGAACCGTCAGCAGCACCGGCAGCGCGAGTGCGAACTCGATGGCGACGGAGCCGGACCGGCTGCGATCCGGGGCGGGAGTCTGTGGCGTCATGGCCGTTGATAGGGCTCGTTGCGAAAAACGACCGTCGACAACAGCAGGCGGCTGTTGGTGCCGTTGTCGGAAAACGGCAGGCCGATCAGCGGCGTCGAGAAATTCCAACGGAACCCGACGCGAACGATGATGATGTCGCCGGCGTTGCCCGGCGTGAATCCGACATTGGCGAGGCGGCCTTGGTCGTCGAGCTGAACAGTCGGGGGGATCGCGCCGAAGGTCCGGAAGCTACGGACATCGAGCATCACGTCCCCGCAGTTGACGACGCCGAAGAGCTGATCGCACAGCCGTTGGCGGAACGTGCCCAGCGCATCGGCGGAGCGCTGCGCTTGTCCGGTGCGCACGAGGCGCGCCGCATCGCTTGCCGCTCCATCCATAAGAACGCTCGCAAAGAACATCAGTCCGACTTCGAAAATCGCCAGCAGAATCGGTAGCAAGACTGGGAGGATCAAGGCAATCTCGATTGCCGTGGCGCCGCGACAATCCGCGACACGGGCACGGACACGGCAAGCGAGCGAGCCCGCGCCGCTGTCACCGTGAAGCGGAATCCATGTCGGTTGCCGGCAGACGCGCGCCTGCCTACGTCGATGACCTCGGTTCATGATACGCGACGCGAGCAACAAGGGGGACACTCTCTATTTCCTCGTTAATCTAGGTACGAATTGCTCGGGTTGGACGCAAATTTTGGGCTTAGAAGATTAACAAACTGAAACACTCAAGGTCTTGCGAGCCTGCCAGTCGGCGCATCAATCGGTAGATGCCGGAGCTGGCTGGACGCGGGCACGCCGAGACCACAGAATACGCGCCATGAGCGATACTTCCGTGCCGACGCTGGAGACGATCAAGGTTCTCGAAAGCCTGACCGAACAGGATCGGCAGGCGCTCGAAAGCAAGTGCACGATTCGCCGCTTCGCCAGCGGCGAGATCCTGGTCGACGAGCGCACCTCGACCAACGACGTCTTCTTCCTGGTCAGCGGGCGCGCCCGCGTTGTGCGCTTCACGTTCGAAAAAGAGGAGGTGAAGATCGCGACTATCGAGGCGGGCGACACCATCGGCCACCTGCACGCGATCGACGGCGGCGGCCGCAGCGCGACTGTGATCGCCGACAGGGACTGCGTCGCCGCCGGCCTACCGGCAGAGGACTTTCGCGACCTCCTGACCAAGCACGGCGCGATCACGCTCAACTACCTGCGCCGGCTCGCCGGGATCGTGCGCGTGCTCAACACCCGCGTCACGGCCATGAGCGCGCTCTCGCCGGACCAGCGCGTCTGCTACGAGCTCTTGCGGCTGGCGGAGCCCGCCGAGGGCGGCGGCTACGCGGTCAAGGAGCTGCCGAGCCACCGCGAGCTCGCAAGCTGGGCCAACACCACCCGCGAGATGGTCGCCTACGTGATCGGCTATCTCGCCCGCCGCGGTATCATCGAGCGCAAGCACAAGACGCTCTACATCCACGACCTGACCGCGCTGCAGGCTTTGGTCGGTTAACGCGTTACCGACCTAACCGGCTGAATCTTCGCTCGAAATTGTACTGGGCGGGCAGCTTCGCTATAGTGGGGTGAGGCCTGAAAATAGCGCGACGCCGCGCGTCCCGCGGTGTGCGCAGCATTGCAAGAAAGGGAATGGCGTTATGGATCAGTCCACGCGAGTACTTCGTCTCCTCAAGATCGCTTCGACCATGGGCATGGTGTTCAACCTGTTGATGGCCGTCCTCCTGGTCCTGATCGCGATCTTCTGGAAGGACTCGAACTCGATGACCTGGACCTCTGCGTGGTTCGCGTTGTCGATCGGCATCCCGATGTTCGGCATGCTCTACGTGACGCTCAAGAACCGCGAGTACCTGCGCGACGTCCTCGGCGCACTGCAGAAGAAGTAGCGCGACCGCTTCAAGTCAGGACGAGGCGATCCGGCACCTGGTGGCACAATCAGGAGCGGTCGCCTTCGTCGCGCGCGAGCCGTAGCTGCTCGGCGACGCGCAGGACCACGCGCTGCTCGTATTCGGAGAGCGCGGCGAATCGCGCCGGGTCGATTCCCGCCGCTCGTAACAATTCGGCTTTATCCTGCGTCGCGCTCGGCTGGCGCGCGAGAGCGGCCCGGTTGCGACCATCGCCGCCGTCGCTCATTGATCGGGGGGCGGCGCGGCCCCAGGCGCCGCGGCCGCAGAAGCGGCCGCTGCCGCCGCACCGGTGTCTCCGCCCGCAGGGGCCGCGCTTGCATTGCCGGCACCTTCACTCTCGATGACGCAGCGCGGGTTGCACACGAGCACGCGTTCGGCGGTCCCGCGCTGGACGAAGACGCGCTGCTCCTCGCCGGGCGCGACGACGACATCGGTCGTCCAGATGTCGCGACCCTCGGCGTCGAGGACGAAGAGGCGCGTCTGCCCGACCGCTTTGCCCAACAGGAACATCAGGCGGTTCTGCTCGAGCACGACGTCGAGGATTTGGGGGTTGGCGACGAGGATGATTGCGGGCGTCCGATTAAGGCGAATGAGCTCGGCGCTGTTGAGGCCGACGTTGTGGACGCGCTCCGCGGCGGCGGCCGGCGTGCCGACCAAGGCGAAGGCTGCGAGCAGGTTGGTCCAGCGCTTCATGCTTTACCTCTAACCCTCTGGCGTTAACAGGTTTTCGACCAATCCCATGTTATCGCGCCGTGGCCACCCGCGCTATCCTCAGATATGCTACCACCGATGCGAACGATCATGGGTAAACAAGCCGGGACGCGGGTCGCGGTTGCGTTCGCGGCTACGGTCGCGCTCGCGGCGTGCGACGCCCTGACCCCGTTCACCCAGCCGCCCGCCAACCCGCGCGCCGCGATCGTGAAGACGCTGCGCGAAGCGGCGAAGCTGTCGCAGCAATCGAACGATCATTCGGGCGCGGTCAATTTCTACCGCAACCTGTACGAGCGCGACCCGGCCGACCTCGAAGCCGCCGCCGGCTACGTGCGCAACCTCCGTTACCTGGGCGCCCACGGCCAGGCGATCGAGGTGGCGATCGATGTCTTGAAGCGCGCCCCCGATCATCCCGCGATCGTCGCCGAGCTCGGCAAGGCCCAGCTCGCGGCCGGTCAGGGCCTCACCGCGCTCGACACGCTGGCGCGCGCGATCGAACTCGATCCCAAGGACTGGCGAGCGCGTTCGGCGCTGGGCATCGGCTTCGATCTGATGGGCAATCACGCCCGCGCGCAGCAGACCTACGAGGCCGCGCTCGCGATCGCCGCCAACGAGCTGAGCCTCGTCAACAACCTCGCTTTGTCGCGCGCGCTCGGCGGCGACATCGAGGGCGCGATCGCCCGGCTCGAGGCGGTGGTGCAGACGCCGCGCGCGAGCGCGCACGTCCGCCAAAACCTCGCGCTGCTGCACGCGATCCAGGGCAATCTCGCCCGCACCGAGGCGCTGCTCCGGCGCGACCTCCCGCCCGACGTCGTCCAGTCCAATCTCGCCTACTACCGCGCGCTCGCGACGGCGCGCTGAGCCGGCCAGCTATTCGAACGACTTCATCGCCTGGATGATGGTCGGGCCCAGGATGACGATGAAGATGACCGGCAGGAAGAACATCATCATCGGCACCGTGAGCTTGGCCGGGAGCGACGCCGCTTTCTCCTCGGCGCGCGCCATCCGCGAATCGCGGTTCTCCTGCGAAACGACACGCAACGAGACGCCCAAGGGCGTGCCGTACTTCTCGGCCTGAACCAGCGCGGTCACGAACGACTTGACCGCCGGCAAGCCGGTGCGCTCGGACAGGTTCTCGAGTGCCTTGCGGCGATCGCCCAGGTAAGCGAGCTCGGCGGCGACGAATCCGAACTCCTGGCTCAAGACCGCCGCATCGGCCGCCATTTCCTCGGAGACCTTGGCCATCGCCGCTTCGAGCGACATGCCCGACTCGATGCAGATCACCATGAGGTCGAGGGCGTCGGGGAACGACGACAAGAGTTCCTGGCGGCGCTTGGCGGCGGCGTTCGACACCATCAGGTTGGGCAGCCCGTAGCCGAACAAGGCCGCAGCCGCCGCGATCAGGAACTTCATCAGCGCCGGCAGTTCGAACTTGGACGAGCCGAACAGCAGTAGGAGCGCGGCGCCGCCGAATACGAGCGGCAAAGCCAGGCGCAGGAAGGTGAAGGTGATCTTGGGTGCCTGGCCGCGCCAGCCGGCCTGCAGGAGCTTCTGCTTGAGCTTCGGCTGCTCGAGCATGGCGTTCAGGTTGAGCTTGTCGATCACCGCTTTCATCAGACCGACGCGCCCGGTCTGCAGCTCGCGCACGCTTCGTTTCTTCTGCTCGAGGCGCGCGCGCATCTGGCGGCGGAGCTCCTCGCGCCGCTCGCTGAGGAGCTTGATCCGTTCCTGGACCTGGTCCTTGGCGATGAACGGCAACGCCAAGCCGATCACCGTCACGAACGCGAGCGCGCTGAACAGCAGCAGGATCAGGGTCTGCGCGTCGAACAGCGCGGTCATATGCGGAAGCTCACCATCTGCTTCATGACGACGACGCCGATCCCCATCCAGGTGAGGCCGCCATAAAGCAGGAACTTGCCGATCTCGGTCGTCCACAGCAGCGACATCGATTCGGGATTGAGCAGGTAGAACATCCCGAACAGGATGAACGGCAGCGAACCGATGATCATGGCCGTCATCCGCGCCTCGGCCGACATCGCCTTGACCTTGTCGGCCATCTTCTTGCGCGCGCGCAGTACGCTCGACAGGTTGGCGAGCGTCTCGGCCAGGTTACCGCCGGTCTGCTGCTGCATCGTCAACACGATCGCGAAGAACTTCATGTCGGTGGTCGGCATGCGTCGGATGTTGCGGGCCAGGCATTCCGGGAGCGTCATACCGACCTTCTGGCCCTCGACCAGGAGTGCGAACTCGGGCCCGACCGGCACCGGGCTTTCGCGCGCGATGATGCGCAGGCACTCGCCCACCGGCAGGCCCGAGCGGATGCCGCGCACGATCACGTCGATCGCGTCGGCGAACAGTTTGGTGAACTGGTTCTGACGGCGGAACGCGACGCGCTTCAAATAGAGCCGCGGCAAACCGAAGGTCAGGAAGATGAAGGCCGGGATCGCGCCGATCGGCGGGTAGCCCAGCAGAAAGTAAACCGCGGTCCCGACCAGCCCGACGACGGCGCTGACGATGTAGAACTTCTTGACGGTCGTCTCGTAGCCGGCCTGCTCGATCAACTGGCGCAGGCCCGGCTTCTTGTTGGCCTTCTCGATCTCCTTGAGCTTGTTCTGGATCTGCTTGGTGCGGCGCGCGGTGTCGTCGTGGCTGTCCTGGCTGCGGCGCACGGCGGCACCGCCGGCGACTTCGGCGATCCGGGCGCGCAGGCGCGCGCGCGGCGCGTAGACGTTTTGGATCAAGACCGTCGTCACCGCGGCGAGAACGATAGCGCCGCCGAACAGGATGCCGAGGACGACTTCCGGCCCCACTGCGCCCGCCTAGACGTTGGCTTGCTCGAGCGCCGCCGCGAGCGCTCGTTCCTTGCCGAAGTAGCGCGCGCGTTCCCAGAACTTGGGCCGGAGCCCGGTCCACTTGAGGCGGCCGATCAACTTGCCGTTGGCGTCCTCGCCTTCGACCTCGTAAATAAAGAGGTCCTGAAGCGTGACGACCTCGCCCTCCATGCCGAGCACTTCGGTGACGTGGGTGATCTTGCGCGAGCCGTCGCGCAGGCGCTGGGCTTGGACGATGACTTGAACGGCAGCGGCAATCTGCTCGCGCACCGTCGAGGACGGTAAATTGAACCCGCCCATGGCGATCATGTTCTCGACGCGGCTCACCGCCTCGCGCGGGTTGTTGGCGTGGACCGTCCCCATCGAGCCGTCGTGGCCGGTGTTCATCGCTTGCAGCAAGTCGAACGCCTCGGGGCCGCGCACCTCGCCGACGATGATGCGCTCGGGCCGCATGCGCAGGCAGTTCCTCACCAAGTCGCGCATCGTGACCTGGCCCTTGCCCTCGAGGTTGGGCGGACGGGTCTCGAGCCGGACCACGTGCGGCTGCTGCAGCTGCAGCTCGGCCGCGTCCTCGCAGGTGATGACGCGCTCGCCGGTTTCGATGTAGCGGGTCAGGCAGTTCAGGAGCGTGGTCTTGCCCGAGCCGGTGCCGCCCGAAATCAGCACGTTGATCCGGCAGTGGCCGATGATCTTGAGCGCCTCGGCGCAGGGCGGGGTGATGCTCCCGAACTCGACCAGCTTTTCGAGGGTGAGCTTCTCTTTCTTGAACTTGCGGATGGTGAGCGCGGCGCCGTCGATCGCCAAGGGCGGCGCGATCACGTTGACGCGGCTGCCGTCGGCCAAGCGTGCGTCGCAGATCGGGCTCGATTCGTCGACCCGGCGGCCGACCGCGCTGACGATACGCTGGCAGATGTTCATGAGCTGAGCGCCGTCGCGAAAGCGGATCGGCGTCAGCTCGATGCGGCCCTTGGTCTCGATGTAGACCTTGTTGGGACCGTTCACCATGATGTCGGCGATGTCGTCGCGCGCGACTAGCGGCTCGAGCGGCCCCAAGCCCAAGATGTCGTTGCAGATGTCGTCGACCAGGCGCTGCTGTTCGGCGCCGGAGAGGACGAAGTTCTTGATGTTGACGATCTCGCTGATGACGTCGGCGAGCTCTTCGCGCTGCTGCTTCGCCGGCAGCTTGCCGAGTTCGTTCAGGTCGATCGATTCGAGCAGTGCATTGAAGACGGCGACCTGAATCTGGCCGAGGCGTTCGTCGACCTCGCGCGGGGCCTCGGGCGCGGTCGGTGGCGGCTCGGGCGCTTTCGCGGCGGCGGCCGCCGGCGGCGCGGCCGGCTTGGGCTCTGGCCTGAACTCGACGACCTTGGCTTCGGCCGGCGGCGGCGCTTTCGCCTTGGGCGCGGCCGCTGAATCGCGTTTGCCGAACATGCCGCCTTACCCTCGCTTGAACAGGCGCATGAAGCCTAGTGTATTCCGGCTGGCCGCTTTTTCCAGTACCTGGCGGCCGCTGACTGCGATCGCGAGCGCCCGGAATTGCGCGCTGATTTTGTGGTTCTTGCTCGCTTCGGCTACCACTTGGCCCTTGGTGCCGGCATCGCCGAACAGCGACGTGTCGTAGCCGATCCGAACCGCATTCTTCATGGCGACCGCCGCCTCGAAGTCCTTGGCGGGAATCTCGCTCTTGCCGTAACCGCCGATGCCGTTCAACACCAGCCGCACCGGCGCGTCGGCGACCCGGCCGGCGTTCAGGACTTCGCCCAGGCTCTTGGTGTTGCGGAGCGAGGCGAGCGTCGGTCGCGCCGTGACGATGATCTCGTCGGCGCTTTTCAGAATGTGCCGCGTCCAGCCCGCCCAGCGGTTGGGCAGATCGATCACTACGAACGGCATGGCACGGCGAATCACGTTCATCAACCCGTCGAACGCCGCCGGGTCGAGATCGGCGTCGGTGTCGAGGCCGGCCGGCGCGGTGAACAGGCACAGGTGATCGCCGCGGCGGGCGTAGAACTGCTCGAGCAACTGGTCATCGATGCGATCGCGCTGCTCGATCGCCGCGGCAACGCTCTGCGGCGCCTCCTCGTTGAAATCGAGGTCGGCGCTGCCGAAGGCGAAATCAAGATCGATCAGCGCGACGTCATCGGCGAAAGTTTCGGCCAGGCACCAGGCGACATTGTGCGCGACAATCGATGAGCCGGCGCCGCCGCCGGCGCCGATGGAGGCGATCACACGCCCGAGCTTGGCGAGATTGGGGTCTTCGAGCAGCCGCGCGATCGCCTCGACGATCGGGCGCGCATTGTCGAGGGTCGGCACGTAGTCGCTGACGCCGTAGCGCAGGAGCGTGCGGAACAGCATCACATCGTTGCTGCGTCCGAGCACGACCACGCGGGTGCCGACCACGCAGTGCTCGGCGAGTTTCTCGAGCCCGGCGGTGAACGCGCCGAGGTCGTTGCCGGCTTCGAGCACGATCACTTCGGCGCTCGATGAATTCTGGTACTGCGCGATCGCCTGGTCGATGCCGCCGGCAACGATCTCCAGGCGCGAGCGCTGGAGCCGACGATCGGCCGCGGCGCGCTCGAAGGTTTGCCGCGCCGGTTCGGTCAGAAGAAACGCGTGGACGTCGTACTTGATAATGGCTCGGTCTCCCGGGCTATCCGGTCACTGGCTGGCGCCGCTCTCGCTTTGCGATTGCTGTTGCCCGCCCTGTTGTTGATTGCTCGACTGTCCCGCCGACTGGCCGATTTCGCCGGCGCGATATCGCTGGATGACGAGGTTGAGACGCTGCGCGTCGCTGGCATCGCTCGGCCGCGCGCGCAGCAGATCGGCCGGATCGACCGCCAGCACGGCCTGGTTGCGAGCATGCGCACAGCCGTAGTTCGGGTGGGGTGTCGAGAAGGCGTTGTAGGCCGACTCGACCCGGAAGTCGCCGCACTCGGGCACCTCGACTGCATAGCGGCGGTAACGGAGGAGAACGTCGCGGGCGCCGACGCCGGCGTTCGCTTCGCGGACGACCCAGCTTCCGGGAATGCCACGCGCTAGCGCGCGCTCGACCACGGCCTGCGCGATCGCGCCGGGCGCACCGGCGTCGCCGGCGCCGCCCCGGGTTACGATAGTGAGCGGCCCGCTGCGGCGATCGAGGAAGCGGGCGATGAAGCGGTCGATCTCGACCAATGCCGCGGCCGGGATCGGGCCCTCACCCTGAACGTCGATCTTGAGTTCAGGCGTTTCCGGCACGACCGCAACCATGTGGATCGGCACAAACGGGCCCTCGGGCAGCGTCGGCGCGACGTAGTAGCATCCGCTCAGGCTCGAGGCGATGAGGCCGAGGACCGCAAACGTTGGCAGCGAGCAGCGGCGCATCGCGATCACTCCAAAATGAAGCCGATCGTGCCTTTGAGCCGGTGATCCTGCGGGATTCCGGCCGCACGCCCGTGCACCGCGTGGAGGCGGCCCAAGAGGAACATGTCGATGTCGCTCGCCGGCCCGAAGCCGTCGGTCGGAAGCGCAATGTCGTTCGGGTTGACCGGACGGATCAGCAGCGGCGTCACCGAAACGACGAGTTCGGACTGGGCGGACGCGAAAGCGGTCGAGCGGAAGAAGGTGCCGAGGATCGGGATGTCTTTGAGCCCGGGCAGGCCTTGGATCCGGTTCGACAGGTCGTTCTGCAGGAGCCCCGCGATCACCAGGCTGCCGCCGCTCGGCATCTCGACCGTGGTAGTCGCGCGCCGCGTGGTGAGCGCCGGTACCGTGAAGCCGGCCAAGGTAACCGAGCCCTGATCGGAGAGCGCGCTCACTTCGGTCTCGATCGTCAGGCTGATCGATCCGGCCGAGAGCACCACCGGCGTGAACGAGAGCCGGATGCCGAACTCCTTGAATTGGATCGTGACCGAACCGTCGCTTCCCGGGATCGGAACCGGAAACTCGCCGCCGGCCAGGAACGTCGCGCGCTGGCCCGAAATCGCGGTCAAGTTGGGCTCGGCCAGCGTTTTCAACAGGTTGTTGCGCTCGAGCGCTTCGATCGTGGTGGTGAGCGCCGAGAGCGGCCCGATCCCAGCGGTGTCGGCGAACAGGAGCGAACCGAACTGATTGGCGCGGGTGATGCCGGAGCTGAGCGTGAACGTGCCGCCGCCGCCGCCCGGAAACACGATCGAGGTCGAACGGAAACCCAGCTCTTTCACGACCTGCCGCGTCATCTCGGCAACGCGCACGCGGAGCAGGACCTGCTGGTCGTCGCGAACCTGGATCTGATTGATGACGTTCTCGTCGGCAGCGACGAACCGACGCGCGAGCTGGCGCACGTTTTCGGCGGTCGCGGCCGAGGCGACGGTGCCGCGAAGGAAAATCGACTGATTGACCGAGTTCACGGCGATGCGCTCGCCCGGGAACGACGCTTGAATCGCGGCTCGCAGCGGGTCGAGATCGAGGGTGACGCTGACTTCGAGTTGGCGCACCATGCGGCCGTTGCGATCGAAGAAAAAGACGTTGGTCTCGCCGACCTGGCGCGCCAGCAGGTAGATTTGCGTCGGCTGCCGTACCACAACGTCGGCGGTCGCCGGGTTGGAGACGAGGACGTCGCGCACCTCGACCGGCAGCGTCAGGATTGTCGACTTGTTGACCGCGAGCGCGAGCCGCTCGACGGGCGCGTCTTGGGCGAGCCCGAGGCGCGGCGCAACCGCGCTCGCCAACACGACCAGCAGCGAAACGATGACGGCGGCCCCCCGCTGCATGGCGAATTCGCCGCTACCGCCCCTCGACGGTTTGGGCGGTCGCGCCCTTGTAGAGCTTGACCTGGACTTTGGCGGGTGCGCTTTCGACGCGCGGCACGGCAGCCGCCTCCGCTTCGGCGAGTCTGGTGGCGAGAAAGCGGCTGACATCGGTATCGAGCGTGAAGCCCGACGGCACGGGAGCTTCCGCCGGCGCGCGGGCGGCGCTGCGGAGCGCAAGCGAGAGCCGGCCCACGGCGCGGGCGACAGCGACTTTCTCGGCCTGGGCGGGCGTCACTTCGAGCGTCACCGAGGTCGCTTTGATCGGTTCGCCTTTAACGTCGTTGATGGTCTGTTCGACCGCGACCACGCGTAGGTCCGTCAACACGGTCTCGCCGATATTGCGGGTACGGAGCGGCGGCGACGCGCCGGGCAGCGGTAGCACGTCGAAGGTCGAGGACAAGATGAGGTCGACCCGGTCGCCCGGCAGCACGAACCCCGCCACGCCGGTGACAGGATCGACCTGGATGCTCACGGCGCGTGTGCCGGGCGCGAGCGCGCCGGCGAGAAAGTTGGCCTTGCCGCCACGAAGCAGGCGGACCTCGGTGACGGGCTCGCCGGCACTGACGGCACGGCGTACCGCCGCACCCTTCAGTTCCCCCGCCGCGTTCGGCGCCTTGTCGCTCCGGTAATAGGCGGGATCGATTCCGTCCGTGGGCCAGATTTGCCAGCGAAAGTCCGATTCTTCCACCACCTTGCCCGCCGGCAGCTCGACCGCCGCGACCAGAACCGCGACCGGAGCCTCCTCGACCGCCGCTTGCTGCTGAACGCCGCCCTGGAGAAGCGGGGGAACGACGAAAAAGATCGCGAGCGCGAGTACGAGCGCGAAGCCGACAACCACTACGACGATCGGACGCATGGCGAGGCCTGTGACCTGGCGAGCGGTTAAGATCGATACCGAAAGGATAAAACGAAAAGGGTGATACTAAACGATAATCTTCTCCTGGTCATGCGGCTTTCCCTTCAAGGTATTCCCGAAGCAATGTACGTCAGCGGCGAGAAGCGGAGCGTCAACGCGGTCGCCGCTGCGATGGCGACGCCGTAGGGGATGCCTTCGGCCGGATCGAGCAGCCGGGCCTGCCACGCCGGCCGCGCCTTTGCGCCTTGCGGAACCAGCCGCCGCGCGGCGTAAACCGCCGCCGCGAGGACACCGCCGGCCAACGCCACCATCACCAAGAACCCCGGCAGTAGGTTCCAGCCGTACCAGAGCGCCGCGGCCGCAAGCAACTTGGCATCGCCGCCGCCGAACCAGCCGCGGATGCCGAGCCCGAGCCCGATGGCGAAGACGAGGGCCGCGGCCGCGATGTGGTTGAAGGCAGCGGCGAGCGATGCGCCGCTGGCGGTGGCCGCCGCCACGAAGCCGGCCGCGACCGCGATCGCCGCCAGGTCGGGGATGCGGTAGCGAACGAGATCGGAAAGGGCCGCCGCCGCCAACCCCGCGGCCGCCACGGCAATCGCGCTAGCGAGCAGCATCGGCGCACACCCGAAAAATGCACCGCGGTTGCCCCGCGATGCGGTGGCAGCCCGCCGCCTGCGACTCTAGGTCACAAACTCATAAAGGGGATCCACAAAACGGTGGTGGCGTGATTCAAATTCCTCGGGGAAGAGCGCGAAATGAAAGCTAGCCGCGTCACTTCGGAATCGTCGCGACCTTGCCCGAAATAGTCGTGAACGTGCTCTTGAGGTCGCCGCCGACGGTGACGACGAGAGCGATGATTCCGACCGCGATGCCGCCGGCGATCAGACCGTATTCGATGGCCGTAACGCCTGAGGTATTGCGAATCCGGGCCGACAATCTCTGCCAAAGCTTTGTCATGTCACTTTCCTTTCCATGGTCGTACTTATAAATATTACTCTATTCACTTTGGACGTGGCCATACGATAAACGAAGCGGCGATATTTGAAAAGTCGTCGCGCCATGGCGAGCCGCCATCGTCGGGAAGCACACTCCAGCGCGGATCGGCCGCTACCGGTCCGAGGTCGGCCTCGGTCCGCGCCATCACACCCCAAATCGAGGGGTATTTGAGCCGCTCGCGGTGTTCATCCGAGTACCGCGTATCGGCCTGATAGCGACCGGCCAGCCCGTGGCTGCGCGCGAGCGCGCCCAAGACCGGCGCGAGATCGAGATAGCGATTCGAGATGTTGAAGACCAGCACGCCCCCGGGCGCGAGCTTGGCGAGATAGAGCCCGACCGCCTCGTAGGTCAGGAGGTGGACCGGGACCGAGTCGGACGAAAACGCATCGAGGATCATGACCGCGTAGCCGCCGTCCGCGGCTTCGGCGACGCGCAGACGCGCATCGCCCAACACCACCTCGGCATCGGGCGCGCAGTGGGCGAGGTAGGTGAAATAGCGGGCGTCGCGGGCGATGCGCTCGACCGCGGGGTCGATCTCGTAGAACGTCCAGCGTTGGCCGGGCTGGCGATAGCAGGCGATCGAGCCGACCCCGAGCCCGGTCACCGCGATCGCGGCAACGCCGAGCCTGGGCGCCCACGCCGTCATCGCCTGGCCGAGCGGCCCGCCCAGCGAAAAATAGGTGAGCGGCTCGGCACGGCGCGCCGGGTCGAGGCTCTGGGCGCCATGGACGGTGGTGCCGTGACGGAGCATGTTGTAGCCCGCGATCGGGCTCGCGACCGCGACCACGCCGAAGAAATTACGCTCGCGCAGGAGCGTGCCGCCACGGTCGTGGAACCAGAACGCGCCGACGAACAGCACGACGCCGACGCCGAGCCCGAACCGGAGCGCGCGCGCGCGGAAGCTGTAGAGCGCGATGCCGACCGCGCACGAGATGAAGATGAGGAGCGCGAGCCGCACTTCGAGCGCTTCGTCCTCGGCTCCGTCGGGCACTTCGATCAGCGGCAGCCCGAGCGCCGCGAACAATTTGGTGAGCCCGAGCACCGCCGCGCCAAGGACGACGGCCGCCGCGACGTCCGACCAGCCGAACCGCGCCGCCGCCCGATCGAAATGCGGCCGGAGCGCGACCGCGAGCGCGATCGCCAACGGATATTCGATGATCGCGTCGAACGCGACCGGCGCCACCAGCGCATTGAAGACCCCGCCCAGCAAGCCGCCGACCGAGAGCCAGAGATAAAACTCGGTGAGATGTCCGGGTGCGGGCCGGCGCCGAGCCAGTTCGCCGTGGCAAACGAGCGCGGTCAGGAAAAAGACGATCAGATGGAGCGGATAGAGCACCGCCACGGCGGCGGTGCCGCCCCAAAACATGAAGATGAGGAGCGGCAGTAGAAAGAAGGGCTGGAGCAGCACCGCGCGGTCGTGCCCGATCGCCGGCCGGCGCGCGAACACGATCACGAAGGTAAGGAGATAGAGCGCGAGCGGGATCACCCAGAGCAGCGGCACCGCGGCGATGTCGGTGGTGAGGTAGGTTGTGAGCCCGAGCAAGAGGCTCGAGGGCGCGAACGAGAGCAGCAGCCAATGCCCACGCTCGGCCCATGCGAGCGGCACGAGCGCGGCCTCGGACGCCGCCGCCCGTTCCGGACCGGCGCGGCGCGCCGCCACGAAAGCGCAGCCGGCCGTGAGCGCCGCGAGCGCGACGAAGGCAACCATCCACGTCCGGCTCTGTAGCCCGAGCGTCATCAGCGGCTCGATCGCGCTCGGGTAGGCGAGAAGCGCCAGCATGCTGCCCAGATTGCTCGCGCTATAGAGGAAATAGGGGTTGGCGGCGGCGGCGTGATCGGTGCGCGCGAGCCAGCGCTGCAGCAAGGTCGCGTTGGCGGCGATGATCGTGAACGGGAGCCCGACCGCGACCGCGAGCAACCCGATCAGCCAGAACACCGGGTTGGCATCGGCCGGCGGACGCGCGTCGGCGCCGACCGCGACCGGCAGCATCGCCATCGCCGCGGCCATCAGTCCGATGTGGACGGCGGCGTGGAGCCGGAACCCGAGCGCGCGGCTCGCCCAGTGGGCATAGGCGTAGCCCGCGAGCAGCGCGGCCTGGAAGAACATCATCGCCGTGTTCCAGACCGCCGGCGTGCCGCCGAGCAGCGGCAGCACCATTTTGGTGATCATCGGCTGGACCACGAAGATCAGTGCCGAGCCGGTGAAGATGGTGAGGGCGAAAAGGAAGGTCATGCGCGTCCCGCTTAGGCTATAGCGGCGCCACGGTTAAGCGGTCGTCAACGTGCGTTCGCGCCGCGCCCGCCACCACGTCCACCCGCTGGCCACGGCGAGCGCCCCGCCGACCGCCAGCATCGGCAGAATCGGGATCGAATGGCGCGGTAGATTGAGCGTGATCGCCGCATGAAAGCCGAGCGCATAGAGGCCGGGCAGCGCGAATGCGGCGAAGCCGGCGACGCGCCGTCTGCGCGCCAACAGGAAGACGATCAGCGCCGGCCCGGTCAGCACGATGAACTCGTCGATGAAGAGCCCGCGGTAGGCGACCGGAACGCTCACCAGGATCGTCTTCCACCACGCGGCGACGATTTCGCGTTGCAGCACGGCGCCGACCGCCGCTTCGGCGGCGGCCGGGCTCCGGCCGCGCGCGGTCTCGGCTGCGATCGCCGCGTGCCAGCGGCTTTGCGCGGCATTGTAGAAGCCGTCATCGTACTTGAGATCGAAGCGGCGATACGCTTCGAGCGGGAGCAGCCGCCGCGCCAGATTGTCGCCGACGCCGCGCGTCCAGAACAGAAAGGCAACCGCGTACTCGGTCGGCGTCATTCGGTTGAGTTCGACCCGGTGGGCGAGAACCTGGGCGCCGCGCTGCGCCAGCACCGGCTCCCCGATCGAGGCAGCGTTGCGAGCGACCCAGGCACCGACGATCGCGGCGTGGACCAAGGTAAACGCGAGCGCCGCCGCGAACGCCGGGCGCCGCTCCGCCCGTGGGCGACGGAACGCGCACCCGATCAGCAGTAAAAGGACGAACGGGCCAAAGAACGCGAACGCGGCCTTGGTGAGCACGAGAAGCCCGAGCGCAGTGCCGAGCGCGAGCGCCCAGCCCGCGCGCGGCGTCCGCATCGTCTGCAACAGCGCCAAGCTGACGAACGCGGTGAGAAGCAGGGCCAGGAAATCGGAGACCAGGTAGGTCGCGTATTTGTGGAGCGTGTGATTGGCGAGGAACAGGAGCGCGGCGGCGTGGGAGATCCACGGCGCCCCGGCGATCCGCGCGGCCGCCCACCAGACGATGAGGCCGGCCAAGACGTAGAGCAGTACGTTGAGCCGTTTCGCCCAAAAGTAGGCCGGCGCGCACGCGGGTCCGCGCTCGATGACGCAGGCGAGCGGAACGGCAGCCAAGCGCGGATCGAGCACCATCAGGGCCGCGAGCAGGGCCGGGTAACCGGGTTCGCGAAACGCGGTCGGGGTCGCCGGATGCGCGACACTCGGCGCGAGCGAGAGCGTGCCGCGATGGTAGAGATTGTGCGCCATCACCACGTACTCGACCTCGTCGGCAAACGGCACGTTGCGGCCGATCTCGCGCTCGGCGAGGACGACGCCGACGACGACGATCAATGCAAGAACAAGCGCGTCGCGCCACGTGGCGGGGCGGGTGCCGACGAACGTCATTGCATTGCTCCGACAAAGGTCATCGCGCAACACCGAGCGCGGCGTCGACGCCGGCCAACGCCCGCACGACCGCGACGCCCAAGTCGAGGTCGCCGGTGTCCGGCCGCCCGGCGCGGATCGCCCGCACGAACCGTGCGAGCGCGGCATCGAGCGGCCGCGTCGCGGCGCACGCGATCGCGCGGCCATCGACCGTGGCCTTGACCGTGGCTTTGTCGTCGTAGCGATAACGCGCCGCAGTCGTTTCGATTTCGAGCCAGCGCGCGGTCGTGGGCGCGCCGTTCCCGAACGTGAGGATCGCAGCGACCGCACCCCAATCGAGCGTCGCCTCGATCAGTTCGCCGTTCGCGTGCGCGTCGAGCCGCCGGGCCGCGACGCGGTCGGGCGCGCGGCCCATCAAGTCGAGGCACACCGCGATCGCGTGTGCCCCCCAATCCCAACGCCCGGCGAATGCGCGGAACGGGCCGTTACCGGCGAAAGTTCCAGCGATGCGTTTGATGGCGCCACCCGTTTTGGCTGCAGCGCGGACCGCCTGCCACGCCGGATTGAAGAGGTCGATGTGATCGACGTGCGCGACGACACCGGCGCCGATCGCCGCCGCGCGAACGGCTTCGGCATCGACGAGCGTCAGCGCGAGCGGCTTCTCGAACAGGACCGCCACGCGGCGCGCCAAGATCGCCGGCGCCAGCGCCACCTGCGCGTCCGGCGGCACCGCGAGCACGACGCCGTCGAGCCGCACCCGATCGAGCATTGCGGCCGTCTCGGCGAAGACCGCGCATCCCGGTGCGGCCATTGATGCCGTCGCCGGGTTGCGCGCGACGAGTGCCACGAGTGCGGCATCCGCGCTCGCTCGAATCGCGTTCATGTAGTTGCGGCCCCACGGGCCGGCGCCGATCAGGCCAAGCGGCACGCGCGTGGGCGCGCCGGCGGCCGGCGTCACGGCGTACTCGCGGTGCGCGTCACGGCGTGCCCGCGGCGCAGATCACGGGGTCCCCCGGTAGTGGGCGTCGGTCCAGGCGAAGAAGCGGCGCAAGCCTTCATCGAGCTCGACCGCGGGGACGAAGCCCAGTTGCAGACGCGCCTTGCGGATATCGGGACAGCGCCGGTTGGGCTCGTCGGCCGGGTAGGAATCGGGGTATTCGACCTGCTCGCGCGCGACCGCGCGTCCGAGCACGCGTTCGATGCGATCGACCAGATCGGCGATGCCGATTTCCGGTCCTTCGGCGCCGATATTATAGGCCTCGCCGGCGATGCCGCGCGCGATCACGCGGACGAAGCCGTCGAGCGCGTCGGTCACGTAGCAGAACGTCCGCGTCTGTCGGCCGCTGCCGTAGACGCGCAACGCCCGTCCGCCCTTGATCGCGCTCGCGAAGTTCGGCAGCACGCGGTAGTCGAGCTCCTGCATGCCGGGACCGTAAACGTTGAACGGCCGGATCACGTTGGTGTGGAGCCCGAGATGCGTGTGGTAGATGTAGCAAAGCGTTTCGCCCAGGCGCTTGCTCTCGTCGTAGCAGGCGCGCGGCCCCATCGCCGCGACGTTGCCGCGGTAGCTTTCCTGGATCGGCATATGGCGCGGGTCGGGGTCGCCATAGATCTCGCTCGAACTGAAGAACGTGAAGCGCGCGCGCTTGGCGAGCGCGAGCTCGAGCAGGTTGCGGGTGCCGTCGACCGCGGCGCGCAACGTTTCGAGCGGATAGGCGCGGTAGTAGAACGGGCTCGCGATCCCGGCGGCGTTGACGACATAGTCGAGCGACCCCTCGATCGCGATCGGGTCGGCGGCATCGCGGGTGAGATAGGTGAAGGACGGATCCTCGACCCGCTCGTCGGTCTTGGTCGTGATCATGTTGTCGATGACGATCAAGCGGCAAGGCTTCGCCAGGCGGCGGTTGAGCTCGGCGAACACCGCCTGGAAATAGCGGCCCAAGAAGCCGCGGCCGCCGGCGAACAGCATCGACTTACCGGCGAAGATTTCGGCGGTGCCGCGCAGACGGTCGGCGATCTCGACGATATCGGCGGCGCGGAACATGCGGCCCCTTCAGACGACGCGCACGGTCGGGAGCGGCACGATGAAACGGCCGCCGGCTTCGGCAAAGGCCTGGCACTTGGCGATGATGGGCGCGGCGAAGTTCCACGCGAGGATCACGAGGTAGTCCGGCCGCCGCTCGGCGAGCGCCGCCGCCGGCACCACCGGGACGTGGAGCCCGGGCGAGTAGAGGCCCTGCTTCAAAGGACTGTCGTCGACGATGAACTCGATCTCGGCCGGGCCAAGTCCGAAGTGGTACATGAGCGTGGTCGCCTTGGCCGGCGCGGCGTAGCCGGCCAGGCGCTTGCCTTCGCCCTTGAGCTCGGCGATCAACGCCTTGAGGTCGCGGCCGATCGCATCGATCCGCGCCGCGAACCCGAGTAGGGTTTTGGCGCGATCGAGCCCGAGCTTTCGTTCGTCGGCCACCAATGCGTCGACGCTCCCGTCCGCCGCCCGCGGTCCGCCGCGCCGCTGGACGTAGCCCCGCACGCTGCCGCCATGGCTCGGATTCCGTTCGACCGCGAACAGCGCAAGGCCGTGGCGCGCGAAGAATCGGGTCAACGGCGCGACCGAATGGTAAGCGAGATGCTCGTGGTAGATGGTGTCGAACAGGGTCTGCTCGTAGACGTCGCGAAGGTACGACACCTCGAATGCGAACACGCCGTCGGGCGCGAGCAGCGTGCGGACCGCGTTGGCGATGCCGCCTAAGTCGTCGATGTGGGCAAACACGTTGTTGGCGGTAATCGCGCGGGCGGCGCCGCGCTCGCGCACGATCCGTTGGGCGATGGCGGTCGCGAAGAACCCGGGCCAGGTCTCGATCCCGGCCGCGGTCGCGGCGGCCGCGATTTTCGCGGCCGGATCGATGCCGAGCACCGCAAGTCCGTAGTTTTTGAACGCCGCGAGCAGCGTGCCGTCGTTCGAGCCGACGTCGACGACAAGATCGCCCGGCGCGAGCCCGAAACGGCCGACCATCGCGGCCGCGTAGTCGGCAAAGTGACGGACGAATACCGGCGACGTGCCCGAAACATAGGGATAGTCCGCGAACAGGAGGACCGGGTCGACGACGTCGCGGAGTTGGACATGCCCGCAGGCGTCGCAAAACCAGACCTCGAGCGGAAACGTCGGCTGCGCGCGGTCGAGCGCGGCACGCGGCACGAACGCGTTGGCGGGCGGGGTCGGCGTCAGGGTGAGGACGCGGGTCCACGCGCGCCCGCCGCACAGCCGGCAATCGTCGCGGCGGCGGCAAACCGGCGCGGCGGCGGCTTCAGCGCGGCTTGACGAGCTCGATCCGCTCGACATCGGCCTCGTAGGCCTCCTGGACGCGCGAGTTCCGGGACAGGGTGAGAAACACCGTGTCCTCGAGAAACACCATGGCGTGGTCGACCAAGGGCGGGGTGAAAAAAAGCTCACCCTCCTCGACGACCACGACCTCGGGCGCGCCGCTCTCGCCGTGGCGGCGGTGGTGGTACTCGATCCGGCCCTTGACCACGTAGCAATAGTGCCAATCGGTATGGTGGAAGTGATTGGCGCGCACGGTGCCTTTGTTCGACGAGATCATCACCACGCTTTCCATGGTGAGGTCGACCAAGGGCTGGATCGCACCGCGCGCGTCGGTGAACGGCGCTTCGAGCGGCACCACCACCCTCTTCGGGAAGGTCGCGATCTCGGCGGCGGTAAGCGGTTTGATCGACGGGTGGTTCGGCATCGCGTCTCCTCGTGTCAGCGGCGCGGCAGCGACCGAAAGCGGCCCCAGATCACGGTCGCGACGATCGGCCAGAAATGGCCAGCGCGGATCTTTTTGCCCTCGGCGTAGGTGCGGCCGCTATAGCTGATCGGCACCTCGTAGTACACCCGCCCGCGGCGCACCACGAGCCCGAGGATCTCGGCGTGCTGCTGCCAGCCGGTGGTCGTGAGCTCGGCCGGATCGAGCAGGCCGCGCCGGTAAAGCAGGTAGCAACTGTAGATGTCGGTGAAGGTCGTGTTGTGAAGGACGTTGAAGAGCAACGTCAACATCCGATTCGCCACCTTGTGCCAGAAATAGTGCACGCGCGCATAAGGCGGCGCCAACAGGCGGCTGCCGATCACGACCTCGGCGTTGTGGCGAAGCACCGGCACCACCAGGCGCACATAGTCGACCGGGTCGTACTCGAGGTCGGCGTCTTGAAAGAGCACAAAATCGCCGCTCGCTTGCGCCAAACCGGCC
>VGEO01000039.1 GCA_016869275.1 Alphaproteobacteria bacterium
AGCCCCAACGCAACGCCCAAGGCGCCCGCATCAGGTGGATGTTCTCCACCGAGCGGGCGCGCGCCAAGTTGGCGCGCGCTTACCCAAACCCAGCCAAAGAGTCATAATCACCGTGCAGAGGAACTAGTCGGCTTCGATTTCGTGAAGCAGGCGCAAGCGCACTCGAAGGCGTGATGGCGACTGTGAAAGCTCGGCCAAGTCCGGCTCTGCTACAGCTGCATGGTGTTCGCGGGCGGGCCGCCCGCCGTTAAGCCGAACGGCGTGTCGTGGCGACGACCTTTATCCGACGCATTTTCCAGTTGGCTTGCAATGCAGCTCGATACCCGCTCCCCCACACCGGGTCAGCGGCAAGATGGGCGTATCGGGCCATCGTCTGGACCTGCGTGTGGCTGAGGAGCTTGCCGATCATGGCAGGCCCTCGCCCAAAGCGACGGCGCCCGAGGCAAAGGAGCGGCGCAGGTCGTGGATGCGCACATCGACGAGTCCGGTCGGCAAGTCCAGGTGCTGTTTCTTCGCCGCTGCGACGCACTCGCCATAGACGGGTTCTTGGCCGAGATCGCGTTCGAGCCGGCTGACAAGGTCTGCGCGGAGCGAACGATATGTAACTTGCGTTAGCGTACTAAGATGCGCAGGATGGCCGGGTAATTGAGAGGAAGAAGGGAAGCGCCATGACCACGACCACCGCGTTTCTGCAGCGGCCAGCCCAAACCGACCTGAACGCGCTGAACCCGTATCTACAGGGCATCTTCGCGCCGGTGCGCGACGAGGTCACGGTCCTCGACTGCCCGGTCATCGGTGAGATTCCCAAGGACCTGCACGGCGTCTATGTGCGCAACGGGCCCAACCCGGTGAAGATGCCGAACACCATGCATCATTGGTTCGACGGTGATGGCATGCTGCACGCGATCTATTTTGAGAACGGCAACGCCGAGTATCGCAACCGCTATATTCGCTCTTCCGATCACATCGCCGATCGCGAAAACACCTGTGGCGCCGGCGGCGTTTTCCTGCCCGCCAACCGCGCGCGCGGCGAGAAGGTCTACAAGGACACGGCGAACACGGACGTGATCGCGCATCACGGCCAACTGATGGCGCTGTGGTACATCAGCGGTACCCCGGTACGCGTCGATCCGCGCAGCCTGGAGACGATCGGCGAAGAGAATTTCGGCGGTAAGCTGCCACGTCATGTCTCGGCCCATTCCAAGGCCGATCCCAACACCGGCGAGTTCGTGTTCTTCGACTATGCGCTCTATGAGCCCTGGATGTCGTTTGGCACCGTCGACCGCAACAACGTGCTCACTCACTTCCAGCGCGTCGGGCTGCCGGCGCCGCGGCTGCCGCACGATATGGGCCTGACGCAAAACTACGTGATACTGCACGACCTGCCGGTGGTGTTCACCGACGACGCCCGCAGGCGCAATCTCTGGCAAATCCGCGTGCTGAATCAGCCGGCGCGCTTCGGCGTGGTGCCGCGCACCGGACGCGGCGATCAGATCAAATGGTTCGATGTCGAGCCCTGCTACATCTACCACGTCGTCAATTGCTGGGAGGACGGCGATGAGGTGGTAATGCATGCGTGCAAGATGATCCCCAACGGCCTGCACCCCGATCCGCAATACGGTCCTTATGCGCCGATGGTCGCGGTGCTGGCGCTGCATGCGGTGCCGGTCGAGTGGCGCCTGAACATGAAGACCGGTGCGGTGAAGTCACGGCAGCTCGACGACCGCCTGAGCGAATTCCCGGCGATCAATCTCGACTACGCCTCGCGGCCGAACCGCTGGTCGTACCACGTGTCGCTGGCCCGCGGTGACAAGCTGAAATTCGACGGCCTGTATAAATACGACCTGACCAGCGGGGCTGGCCAAGCGCACCGGTTTGACGCCGGCGTGTTCGGATCCGAGCCCGGCTTTGCACCGCGCATCGGCGCGCGCGACGAAGACGACGGCTATGTCGTCACTTTCGTCACCGACGAGAACACCGGCAAGTCTGAGGTCCAGGTGATCGCCGCCAAGCAGTTCGAGGCGGGCCCGATCGCGCGCGTGCAGTTGCCGGTACGCGTACCGCTGGGCTTCCACGCCACCTGGATGCGCGGCGACCAGATGGTAAGAGCTTAAGTGTCGGCCTATGTGCACGACGCCCTACGCACGCCGCGCGGCAAGGCGCGGCCTGATGGCGGCCTCGCGAAGCTGCCACCGCAGGAACTCGTGCGTCAGCTCGCCGACGGATTGGAGGCGCGCACCGGCAATGTGAAGTCCGCCGATGCGCTGATGCTGGGCTGCGTTGGTCAGGTCGGCGCACAGGGCGGCAACATCGCCTTGATCGCAAAGCTGCATGCCGGGCTACGCGACGAGATGGCGTCGTGGACGATCAACAACTATTGCGTCTCGGGACTGACCGCGATCGGCCAGGCGTCAGGGATGATCGCGGCCGGCCTGGCGAGCCGGGTGCTGGCTGGCGGCGTGGAATGCATGTCGCGCGTTCCGTTCATGGCCGACAAGGCCAGCTACTACAACGATGCGTCGTTCCCGACCCGCACCCGCTATCTGCCGGTGGCGCTCGCGGCCGACCGGCTGGCGCAGACCGAACGGATCACCCGCGCCGAGATGGACCAGGTGGCGTTGCGATCGCAAGGCCAGGCCGCCGCCGCGGAGACATCGCCGACGCTGCTGAAATCGCGCATCACGGTGAAAGCGGCCGACGGTTCGGTCGCGCTCGCTCGCGAAGAATGCCCGCGCGCCAACACGACGTCGGAGAGCCTAGCCGGCCTGGCGCCAGCGTTTGCGGCCCTCGCGCCAAACTATGCCGATATCCTAGGCGGCGCGATCGACCATCGGCACACCGTCGCGCACGCACCGCCGATCGCCGACGGTGCCGGGTTGGCGCTGATCGGCGGCAAGAACGACAGCGACAAGGCACCGCGGGCGCGGATCGTGGCTTACGCAGAGTCCGGCGGGGATCCGCAGACCTCCCTGCTGGCCGGGTTCAGGGCGATGGACCTGACGTTGACGCGCGCCGGCATGGCGCTCGCCGCCATGGACCGCGTGGAGTTCATGGAAGCGTTCGCTGTGGTGATGGTGAAGTTCCTGCGCGAGCGCCCGATCGATCCGGACCGGGTGAATGTCGGCGGCGGTCATCTGGCCAAGGGCCATCCGATGGGCGGGACCGGCGCGATCCTGTTGTCGTCGCTGCTCGACGCGCTGGACGACGCCGACGGCCAGTTCGGGCTCGTGGTCGCCAGTGGCGCGTCCGGCGTCGGCGCGGCGATGGTCGTCGAAAGACTGCGCTGACATGCGCAAACCCTTCCCTTACGCCCTGCAGCTGCCGGCGTTCTGTGCGCCGATGTTCCTCGTCTCCGGTCCCGACCTCGTCGCGGCGGCGTGCGACGCCGGCGTGATCGGCGCCTATCCCGCGCCGAATTGCCGCACCACCACCGAGCTCGACGCGTGGACGGCCGATATCGCGCAGCGCACCGCGGGCAGCCGGGCGCCGTGGGCGCTCAACCTCATCACGCACTCGACCTATGGGCGGTTGAAGGACGAGCTCGAGATCGTGGCACGTCACAAGCCACCGATCGTGATCACGGCCTTGGGCTCGCCCAAGCCGGTGATCAACACCGTGCGGGCCTATGGTGGACTAGTCTTCGCCGACGTGGTCAGCATCAAGCTGGCGAAGAAAGCCGTAGAGTCCGGCGTCGATGGATTGGTGTGCGTCGCCGCCGGTGCGGGCGGCCATACCGGCCGCCTTTCGCCCTTCGCCTTCATCTCAGCCGTGCGCGAATTTTTCGACGGCTTCGTCGTGATCGGCGGCGGCATCGCCGACGGTGCCGGCATCGCCGGTGCCCTCGCCGCCGGGGCCGACCTCGTCTACATGGGCACGCGCTTTCTGGCGGCGCGCGAAAGCCTGGCCCAGCAGCCGTTCAAGGACATGGTAGTCGCGTGCGGACCCGATGACCTGGTGATCAGTGCCGCTGTCACAGGGACGCTCGCGTCGTGGCTGCGCCCGAGCCTGATCGCCTGCGGGTTCGATCCCGACGCGCCGGCGCTGGCCGAGCGCAACTACAGCGTCGAGAACCCGGCGAAAAAGTGGCGCGACATGTGGTCAGCCGGCCAGGGCCTGCAGAAGGTGACTGCGATCGAGCCCGTAGCCACCATCGTCGACCGGCTGGCGTGCGAATTGGCCGACGCCGTCGCCCGTTTTCAACGTTCGGTGTCGCCGACTGGCATCCGCGTCCGTGACGCCGCCACCGCCTGACCTGCGCGCTTTGGTGATGGGCAACCCGGTGGCGCGGGCGTTCGCGCTCATCGGCGATGCCTGGACCTTGCTGATCCTGCGCGAAGCGTTTTATGGCGTCCGCCGCTTCAACCTGTGGCGCGAGCGCCTGGGCATACCGCCGACAATTCTGACCGATCGGCTGCAGCGGCTGACCACCGCCGGCGTCCTCAACCAGGACCCGGTGTCGCGCGGCTATCGCCTCTCGGAGATGGGGCGCGATCTCTACGGCGTTGCGGTACTGCAGGGGCAATGGGAACGGGACTATGCCCGGCCCAGCTACCAGGAACGCTATGCTCTGCACCTCTTCGACCGAGTATCCGCTGCACCGATCCAGCCGGGTGTGCTGACGCGCGAACATGGGTTTGCCCTCGACCGCCGTCGCGTGCGCTTCGAACCCGGACCCGGTCTTGAACCAATCGCGGCCCCGACCACAAGGCGGCGGCGCATCCGCGACACCAGTGCAAACCGGCCGGTGCTGGAACGGTCGGTGGAAATCATCGGCGACTATTGGAGTCTGGCGCTGATCTCTGCCCAGTTCTTCCGCGTGCGGCGCTTCGATGAGTTCGGTCCGGCCACCGGCATCGCCGCCAACGTCCTGTCCGATCGCCTAAGCCGGCTGATTGCGGAAAACATCCTTGAGCGCGTCGTCTACCAGCACGCACCGATCCGGTTCGAATATCGGCTGGCCGAGGCAGGCCGGGGCCTATTCCCGCTGATCATGGCGATCCATGGCTGGAGCGAACGCTGGCTGTGCCCGCCCGATGCCTCGCCGCTCAGCCTGTTCGATCGCGAGACAAACGTTCGCATCACGCCGGTGGTGTGCGACCTGAATACCGGCCTGCGCCTGGACCCGAGGCAGGTACGCTGGGAGATGGCCAGCCTGCCGGCGTCGAAGCGCGCCTGACGCCCACCGCCCTCGCGCCGGCCGTAACCGGCGACGCCTGAACCCTCGGAATTCGCGCGCAGCCATCGCCGCGCGAAGCTGCGCTGGCCCGAGCCGCGTCTGTCGGGCCGGGCCGGCACTGACGCTTTGTGACTTCAACGGTTGAAGTATAATCGCGCGCGAGGTGAGCATGGCCGAACCAGTTTTTGTCCTCGGCGGCTACCAGACCGATTTTGCAAAGGTTTGGTCGCGCGACAAGCAGGACCTGTCCGACATGATGCGCGTCGCGACCGAAAATGCGCTGGCGGACAGCAACGTACCGGCCAGCGAAATCCAGAGCATCCATGTCGGCAACGCGTTCGGCGAGCTGCAGCGCAAGCAAGCCCATCTCGGCTCCATGGTGGCGCAAGTGGTGCCGGAACTGTGGGGCGTGCCGGCGATGCGGCACGAAGGTGCGTGCGCCTCGAGTTCGCTGGCGACGCTGGCCGCGACTGCCGAGATCGAAGCGGATCGCTATGACTGCGCGCTGATCGTCGGCGTGGAGGAGCTGAAGAACCTACCCGGCGACCAGTCGTCCCAAAACCAGAACGCGGCCGGCTGGCAGGGACGTGAAGACATTCCGTGTACGTTCATGTGGCCGGCGGTGTTCGGGCGACTTGCCGATGAATACGGTCGTCGCTACCAGCTCGACCGACGCTATCTGAACCGCATTGCCGAAATCAATTACGGCAATGCCAAGCGCAATCCAAATGCGCAGACGCGGCGCTGGCAGTTCACCGACAAAAGCTTCACCGACGACGACGACGCCAACCCGATGATCGAGCCAGGTATCCGCCGCCAGGATTGCGGCCAGATCACCGACGGCGCGTGCGCGCTCGTACTGGCATCAGGCCGTTTCGCCGCCGAACATGCGCGCAAGACTGGCCGTCCGCTTGCGTCCCTGCCCCGCATCCTTGGCTGGGGTCATCGCAATGCGGGCCTGCGCTATTTAGACAAGATCGAGCGCAGCCGCGACAGCGAGTTCATCTTCCCGCATGTGCGGCAGACGATCACCGATGCGTGGCAGCGCGCCAGGATCGGCGGCATCGAGGATGTCGACGGCATCGAGACGCATGACTGCTTCACCTCGACCGAATACATGGCGATCGATCATTTCGGCCTCACCCCGCCGGGACAGAGCTGGCGCGCCGTCGAGAGCGGAGCGATCGAGCTAGGTGGCGAGACGCCGGTCAATCCTTCGGGCGGCCTGATCGGCGGCGGGCATCCGGTAGGTGCCACCGGTGCGCGGATGCTGCTGGACGCCGCGCGCCAGGTGACCGGCAAGGCGGGCGACTACCAAGTCGAAGGGGCAAAGCGCTTCGCCACGCTGAACATCGGCGGTTCGTGTGCGACGGTGGTCAGCTTCGTGGTCGGGCGGGATTGATCGAACAGCGTCATAGCCGGCCCCGGGTCCGGCCGGAGGCCCGAGGATAGACTCCGCGAAGCGAAGGCCCGGGTATTTCACGCCGACGAAACCACCGGGTCGCGCCGCTGACGCGGCGGCCCGGTGATAACGTTTTCAAATGATCAGCGGGCCGGCGCGATCTCCTTGCTGAGGGCGATCCAAGAGCCGCTCTTCAGCTGATCGATTTACACGGTCTTTGGCTCGAGATGGCCGCCGACGATGGCGCCGGGAATCCTGCCGAAGCCGCCGACCCGCCGGACATCGCCCACACCAGCGAATTAATCCGCTTCACGCGGATGCCGCAGAGATAGGCCGCCAGCTGGTTCTGCGACGCCGCCTGAATGGCGATGCCAAGCGACGTTGACCGCAGAAAGGCGAACAGCAGCATGGTTACGATTAGGGCTGCGGCCAGCACGACCAGGTTCAGATCGGCGATGACCACCGGCCCGAGGCGGGTGGCCTGGCCGCTCCAAGGTGTCGGATAGGTGCGCGAGGTAGGACCGAACGCCATGCTAACCATGCCGCAGATCATGAAGGCCAGCGCGATCGCCAGCATCACGCCGGCGAATTGCGGCTGGCCGACGATGATCCGCACCACATGCCGGTCGAGGGCGTAGCTGAGCAACGCGGCCACCAGGACCGTCACTACCACCGCCAGCCAGAACGGCAGGTCGGCAACCGCGATCAAGCCCCAGCCGACGAAGGCCAACATCATCAGGATGTCGCCATAGGCGAAGTTCAGCACCTCGCTGGCCTTGTAGGTCAGCACCAGGCCGAGGGCGACCAGGGCGTAGATCGAACCGATCGAAATCCCGTTCAGGACAAGCTGCAAGACCTGGACCAGATGCGGATCCATCGGCGGTGGCTCAACTGTGCGTCGCTCGAGACGGCCACTTCGGCGGCACGAATCCCGGCACGCGGCGTACGTCGTCTTCGTAGTCGGTCTGTGTCTTGCGCATATGCCGCTCGATGCCCGGCACTGCCAAACCGGCCGCGCGGCGCCCGAGCCTAACGGGCTTCACTTTTCCACGCGAGCCGCTCGCACGCGATCGCCGCCATCCGCCGTCACTCCTTGCATCTTATCGAAGCGTCGCCGGCGGTATGATGGCGGCGACGTCAATCAGGGCGCCGGGAGTCCGACCCGCTTCAAGAGCCCGGCCTGACGGAAGGCGAGCTTGCCCGTGTCGTAGTCGTCGATCAGGCCGTGGAACAGGCGGTGCCAGTTGATTTCGGCCTTCAGGTGCAGGAACACGCCGCCCAAGCCGATGGCGGCGCGGTCCATGAACACGAATTCGCGGGGCGGCGTGACCCCGCCCAACTCGCGGAGCCGCTTGTGGACCTTCTCGGCGACGTCGATCCCGTAGACGCTGCCCTCGCCGAACTCCTGGATGCGGCGCGAGCGGTCCTCGAGGAGCGGCGCGTACACGAACTCGGCCCAGAGGTTGAGCGTATCGATGATCTCCTTCGAGAGCCCGGTGAAGCCCCAGGTCTCGTAGGCGTGGACCGCGAGCTCGGGGTCGCGGTCGCGGAGCGCGCGGTAGAGGTCGATCACGCCCTCGACGAATTTCGGCTTGAAGATGCGGATGCAGCCGAAGTCCAAGAGATTGATCGACTGGTCGGCGCAGACCGAATAGTTGCCCAAGTGCGGGTCGGCGTGGATCACGCCGTAGCGGTAGAACGGCACGTACCAGGCCTGGAACAGGTTGGCGGCGATGCGGTTCCGGACCGCGACCGGCGCGTCCTTGAAGGCCAAGAGCGGCTTCCCCTCGAGCCAGGTCATGGTCAAGAGCCGCCGGGTCGAGAGCGCTGGCACGACCTCGGCGACGTGGACAGCGGGCGTCTCCTTCAGCATCGCGCGGTAGAGCCGCATGTGCTTGGCCTCGCGCTCGTAGTCGAGTTCTTCGCGGAGCCGATCGGCGATCTCGCTGTGGATGTGGGTGGTGTCGATCGAGCGGTCGTAGCGCTGGTAGAGCGCGAATACGACCTTGAGCTGGCGGATGTCGGCTTCGACCGCCGAGGCCATGTCGGGGTACTGGAGCTTGCAGGCGAGCGCGCGGCCGTCGGGTGCGGTGGCGCGGTGGACTTGGCCGAGCGAAGCAGCGGCGGCGGCCTCGGGCGTGAATTCTTTGAATCGCTTTTGCCATTCGGGCCCGAGCTCGGCCGCCATCCGGCGCTTGACGAACGCCCACCCCATCGACGGCGCGTTGGCCTGGAGCTGGGTGAGCTCGGCCACGTACTCGCGCGGCAGCGCGTCGGGGATGGTCGACATGATCTGCGCGACCTTCATGAGCGGCCCTTTGAGGCCACCCAAGGCGCGCCGTAGATCAGCGGCGTGGCGCGGCCGGTCCAAGGGCAGGCCCAGCACGCGCGCGCCCGCCATCCGCGCCGCCAGGCTCCCGACCGAGGCGGTCACCTGCGCGTAGCGTTTGACGCGGCGGCTGAAGCGATCGGTCTCAGGCGCGCGCGCCATGGCCCGGGCTTCGTGCCCTGCCCTCTCGATAGGGGCGGGTTGGGGCGGGGGTGGCGGAGACGGGGCCGCTAGGACGCCGCTTCGAGCTCATCTATGAAGCCACTGATGACCGAGAGGCCCCTGTCCCAGAAATCGGGCGCCGAGGCGTCGAGCCCGAACGGCTTCAGGAGTTGCTTGTGCTGGAGCGTGCCGCCGGCCCGCAGCATGTCGAGGTACTTCGACTCGAAGCCGGTCGGTTGCTGCTGGTAGACGGCGTAGAGCGAGTTCACGAGGCAATCGCCGAAGGCATAGGCATAGACATAGAACGGCGAATGCACGAAGTGGAGGACGTAGCACCAAAAATTCTCGAACCCGTCCTCGAACTGGAACGCCGGCCCGAGCGACTCGCTCATCACCTGCATCCAGATCTCACCGATCCGGCTAGCGGTGAGCTCGCCCGCCCGCCGCTCAGCGTGGATCTTCTGCTCGAACTCGTAGAACGCCATCTGCCGGATCACGGTGTTGATCATCGATTCGGCCTTGCCGGCGAGCATGACGCGGCGGCGGCGCTTGTCGGCTTCGGCTTCGAGGAGGGCGCGGAAGGTGAGCTGCTCGCCGAACACCGAGGCGGTCTCGGCCAAGGTCAGGGGCGAGCCCGCCATCAGGACGCCGTTCGGAGCGGCGAGGATATTGTGGACGCCGTGGCCCAACTCGTGGGCCAAGGTCATGACGTCGCGGGTTTTCCCCATGTAGTTCAGCATCAGATAGGGATGCACGCTCGGCACCGTCGGGTGCGCGAACGCGCCGCCGGTCTTGCCGGCCTTGACCGGGGCGTCGATCCAGGCGTTGTCGAAAAAGCGCTGGCCGATCGCGCCCAATTCCTTGGAAAAGCGCTTGTAGGCCGAGAGCACCACGACCTTGGCCTCGTCCCAGCCGTAAAGGCGATCGTCGTCTTCCGGGAGCGGCGCGGTACGGTCCCAGATGTCGAGCCTGTCCTTGCCGAGCCACTTGGCTTTCAACGCATAGAAGCGGTGCGAGAGCTTCGGATAGGCGGCCTTGACCGCCTTCTGCAGCGCATCGACCACTTCCGCCTCGACCTCGTTCGCGAGGTGGCGCGCCGCCATCGGCGAGGGATAGCCGCGCCAGCGGTCCTCGATCTCCTTGTCCTTCATCAAGGTGTTGAGCGCGAGCGCGAAGGTGCGGATGTTGGCGGCGTAGGTCTTCCCGAGCGCGCGGCCGGCGTCGCGGCGGACCGCGCCGTCGCGGTTGGATAGCAGGTTCAGCGCCTGCTCGTTGGTGAGCGACTTGCCGTCGATCTCGACCCGGAGCGCGCCGACCGCTTCATCGAAGAGCCGCGTCCAGGCGCCGCGCCCGGCGACGTCCTTGTCGTGGAGGAGCCGTTCCAAGTCGTCGGCCAACTGGTACTTGCGGTAGAGCCGGATGCCGCGGAGCCAGGGTGCGTAGCGCTTGACCCCCTTGTGGGCGCGGAGCATCTTCAGGCGCGCCTCGTCAAAGCGGTTGATCTCGAGCGTGAAGAACAGGAGATCGGAGCCGATGTCGGTCAGCTTCTCGCGCGTGTTCTGGTAGAACTGCGCGACCTTGGCATTGTCCATGTCGGTCGCGTAGAGGAGGTAGGAGTAGGCGCCCAGGCGATAGAGCCGCTCCTGCATCCGCTCGTAGGCGGCGATCGCCTGAGCGAACTGCGCGCCCGAGAGGCGCTTCACCTTGCCGGCATATTGTTTTTTGAACTTGCGCGCGTCGCGGGTCACGGCGTCGAGGTCGCGCCCGAGTTCGGGTGCATCGGCGGCCGGGTAGAGATCGCGCAAGTCCCAGCGCGGCATCGTTCCGAGATCGACGTCGGCGGTCTGGCTCATGGCAACTCCCCTCGCGTTCGAGCTCTCGCGGGCGGATCGCGGCGTGGCTGCGCCGCGCGCTCGCTCGCTCGCTGTTGGAAACGTCAACTATATGGTCCGTCAGCCCGCCGCGACAGGGCTATGAAACCTCGGGTGGTGCGGCTGCTGCCGACGCTGCCCGGGGCTCCGGCGCCAGGCGAAATAGCTCGCGTCTTCCGGCGGAGTCGCTGATCAAGGCGGCCGAGAGCCGGGCCGCTTGAACGAGAGCGAGGTCGTCACCGGACGCGGCGACGCAGCGCTTCTGGTCGTACTCGCTGAACCGCCCGCACCCCCCACCCTGACCCGCCCCCTCACAGGCGGCGGTGACGTTGGGGCGCGACCTCACCTCCCGACACAAATCGCCTCCCCCTCGAGGGGGGCCGGCACGAAGCGCCGGGCGGGGTGCTATCCGGTGTTGCGGGGCGGCGCCGAGGTAGGAGATAGTGCGCGCCAAATGGCCGTCCTCGTCACCGGCGCCGCGGGATTCATCGGTTTCCACGTCGCGCGCGCGCTGCTCGCCCGCGGCGACACCGTGGTCGGGATCGACAATCTCAACCCCTACTACGACGTCGCGCTGAAACGCGCGCGATTGGGTCAACTGTCGTCCGAGCGCAACTTCCGCTTCGTCCATGTCGACATCGCCGACCGCGCCGCGTTCGCCGCCGCGCTCGCGGGCGACGCCGGCGCCGGGATCGACCGCATCGTTCACTTGGCCGCCCAGGCCGGGGTCCGCTATTCGCTCGAGAACCCGTTCGCCTATGTTGAGGCCAACCTGGTCGGGCACCTCGTCATCCTCGAGTTCGCGCGGCAATTGGTGGGCGGGCTCACGCACCTCGTCTATGCGAGCTCGAGCTCGGTCTATGGCGGCAACACCAAGCAGCCGTTCGCGGTCGAGGACCGGGTCGACGCCCCGGTCTCGCTCTACGCCGCGACCAAGAAAGCGGACGAGCTGATGAGCCACGCCTACAGCCACCTCTACGGCGTGGCGCAGACCGGCCTGCGTTTCTTCACCGTCTACGGGCCATGGGGCCGGCCGGACATGGCGATGTACCTGTTCGCCCAGGCGATCTTTGCCGACCGCCCGATCACGCTCTACAACCACGGCGACATGAAACGCGACTTCACCTTCATTGACGATGCCGTCGCCGGCACCCTCGCCGTGCTCGACCGTCCGCCCGCGCCCGACCCGCGCGGCGTCCGCCACGCGGTCTACAATCTCGGCAACAACCGGCCCGAGCCGCTGGCCCGCGTGATCCAACTCTTCGAGCGCGCGACCAACCGCAAGGCCGCGATCGCGCGAGCGCCGATGCAGCCGGGCGATGTCAAGGAGACCTACGCCGACATCGAGCCGGCGCGCCGCGCGTTCGGCTACGCGCCCCGGCGCACGATCGACGACGGCATTCCCGAATTTGTGGCCTGGTACCGGCGCTACCACGGGGTCTAGGGGCAGATTTCACTCAAGCGGATCACCGCGCGGCGATACCCCCCTCCCCCTCGCAGAGGGGGGAGGGCTAACAATATCCGGCTCCGCGTGATCGGAATCTGGTCTAATCGGCCGTCATGCCGTCGACCGAGGAGGCGCGTTACCACGAGATCGGCCAGCGTTTCGCCGGCGTCATCCCCCACGTCCATACGCTCGGCATCCGGTTCGTGGCGGCGGCGCGCGGGCGGGCAATCCTGCAACTGCCGTGGCAAGAACGCCTGATCGGCAACCTCGATACCGGCGTCCTCCACGGCGGCGTCATCACCACCCTGATCGACACCGCGAGCGGGCTCGCGGTGTTCCTGGCACTCGACAAGCCGCCGGCGATCGCGACCTTGGATCTCCGCATCGACTACCTCAAGCCGGCGAGTGCCAGGGTGGCGCTGCTGGCCGAGGCGACCTGCTACAAGGTGACGCGCTCGATCGCGTTCGTGCGCGCGGTCGCCCACCACGGCGATGCCGCCGACCCGATCGCCAATAGCGCCTCGACCTTCATGCTCGATTCGCCCGGCCGGCCGCTCGCGCGCGCCGCCAAGGAGCGGGCATGACGGGGCCAAGCGCGGCCGAGCGGATCGCGGCCGCGCGTGCCTCGGGCGATCTCGCGAGCCTGACTCAGACCACGCCCTACACCCGCTTCCTCGGTATCACGCTCGAGCGGAGCGATGACGCGTTCGTCTGCCGCCTCCCCTACCGCGCCGACCTGATCGGCAACCCGCTGTTGCCGGCGCTCCACGGCGGCGTCATCGGCGCGCTCCTCGAAAGCGCGGCGATCTTCCACCTGATCTGGGAATCGGATGTGAACGCGATCCCGAAGACGATCAACCTCTCGATCGATTACCTGCGCCCGGGCCGGCCGCTCGATACCTTCGCCCGCGGCGTCGCCACCAAGCAGGGCCGCCGAGTCGCCAACGTCCGGGTCGAGGCGTGGCAGGAAGCGCGCGAACGGCCGATCGCCGCGGCGCACTGTCATTTTCTGCTCGCGGGCGAGGGCGGCGCATCCGCACCTCCCTCACCCGTCCCCCTCCGAGAGGGCGGGGACGGTTGAAACCGAATCCCCGCCCCCTCGAGGGGGTCGGTCGGCGCGAAGCGCCGGGTGGGGGTGCCCACGCGCGCCGGCGATGAACACCCCCCACCCGGGTCGGCTTCGCCGCGCGGGAGTTACGACGGATAGGAGAATTTCAAATGGCAAGCAGAAATTCCGCGGTCATCTTGGGCGTAGGTCCGGGCTTGGGCGCCGCGTTGGGCCGCCGCTTCGCCGCCGCCGGCTACGCGGTCGCGCTGGCGGCGCGCAACCTCGAACGCGTCGAGAAGCTCGCCGCCGCGATCGCCCAGGCGGGCGGCACGGCGCGCGTCTTTGCCACCGATGCGACCGATGCCGGCGCGGTCCAGGCGCTGGTCGCGCACGCCGAAGCCGAGCTCGGGCCGGTCGAGGTCGCGATCTACAACGCGAGCGGGCGGGTCAGGAAGTCGATCCTGGACCTCGAGCCCGACGAGTTCGACGTCGCTTGGCGGCGCGCCTGTTTCGGCGGCTTCCTGCTAGGGCGCGAGGCGGCACGGCGGATGGTGCCGCGCGGCCGCGGCACGATTCTCTTCACCGGCGCGACCGCCTCGGTCAAGGCGATGGCGGGCTCGGCCGGCTTTGCGGTCGGCAAGTTCGGGCTCCGCGCGCTCGCGCAGTCGATGGCGCGCGAGCTGGCGCCCAAGGGCGTCCACGTCGCGCACGCGGTGATCGACGGCGGCATCGGCATCGATCCCGACCACGCTCGCCTCGACCCGGACGCGATCGCCGAGGCTTATTACCAGCTCCACGTCCAGCCCCGGAGCGCATGGACCTGGGAGATCGAGCTCAGGCCGTGGGTCGAGACGTTTTGAGGGGGGGCCGCGTCGGGGCGGTCGCCGCGCGACCGTTGTTCCCAATTAGGGAACCCGCTAGACTCGCGCCGTCGATGATCGTCTCCGGGCGGCTCCTGGTCGAGGCATATTTCGACGACCGGCCCGGGTTCGCGGGCATCCGCTCGGCGCGGCGGCAATTCGACGCTTGGCTGGCCGAGACGACGGCGGCGGCATGGCGCCACCCGGCCGCGGTCAAGGCGAAGTACGCGTCCGCGAGCGTCGTCGGTGACAACAGGGTCGTGTTCAATATCGCGGGCAACCGTTTCCGCCTGGTGACGGCGATCAACTATCGGTACGGCGTTGTCGATATCCGCTTTTTCGGGTCGCACGCCGAGCATGATCGGATCGATGTGGAGACCGTGTAATGAAAGTCGAATTGATCGCGATCCGGAATGAAGCCGACTACCGCGCCGCGCGAGCGCTGCTCGCCAAGTTGATGACGGCGCGCAGCGCGGCAATCGGCGCACGCCTCCGCGCCCAGGCGGCGCTCATCGCCGCCTATGAAGCCGAGCGAGTGCCGCCGCGTCCGGTCGACCCGGTGACGGCAATCCGTTTCCGCATGGAGCAGTTGGGGTTGAAGCAAGCCGACCTTGTCCCGATGATCGGCACCAAGTCTAAAGTCTCCGAAGTCCTCAACCGCAAGCGCCGCCTGTCACTCGCGATGATCCGCCGATTGCGCGCAAAGCTCGATATCCCAGCCGACGTCCTGATCGGCGACGCGGCGTGAGGCTCCTCCGGGCCGCGCCGTCCGTGTTTGTGGAAGCGGTCCGCGGCGCGGGGCAATCGAGCTCCAGCCGTGGGTGGGGAAGTTCCGAGCGTCGAGGCTCGCCCCGTTCGGCGCTTCGCGCCGGCCTCCCCCCTCAAAGGACCCTCAAAGGGGGAGGCAAAGGAGTAGGGGCGGGCGGAAACTACCGATGCTTGTGGAAACCGTCGGGGTTCTGCGCTTTGAACTTTGCGACCTGGTCGGGCGCGGCCTCGGTCTGGTGCTTCGCCTTCCACTCGGCGTAGGGCATGCCGTAGATGGTGGTGCGCGCGTCCTCGTACGACACCTTCTCGCCGCGCTCCTCGGCGGCGGCCGAATACCACTTGGCAAGGCAGTTGCGGCAGAAGCCCGCCAGGTTCATGACGTCGATGTTCTGGACGTCGGGGCGCTGACGAAAATGCGCGACGAGGGTCCGAAACGCGGCCGCCTCGATCTCGGTGCGGGTCTTGTCGTCCATGGCTTCGCTCCCTGGCAATGCTAGGGGGTTATGGTAGTCGGGAATCGCCGTTTGGCCAGGGCCATCGCTCACAGCGCCGCGCCGGGCAGGCGGATGTGGCGGAGCGCGTCGGCCACGAGCCGGGCCCAGGTCTCGACCCCGGCCGGGGTATCGATCAGGTCTTGCCGAATCTCGATCGAGGCGTGCGGGCGGCCGTGGTGGTCGCCGTGCTCTTTGAGCGAGTAGCTCGCGGGCGAGGCGCCCGAATAGGGCTGGTTGTCGCCGACCGTGAGCGACGGATTGGCGTTGAAGTATGCGAGCAGCGGGTCCGATAGCCGGCGGTCACGATCCCACAGGATGCCGATCTGCCACGGCCGCTCGAACCCTTGCATGATCGGCGTGAAGCTGTGGATCGGCAGCAGCGCCGGCGTGGCGCCCTTGGCTTCGAGGCCGGCGAACACGGCCTCGACCGCGCGGTGGTAGGGCCAGAAATAGCCTTCGGCACGGGCGCGAGCCTCGGCCGCGTCGATCGCCGCATTGCCCGGGATCGCGACCCCGTCGCTCGCTTTGGCGATCGAGGTCGGATCGTTGAGCGGGCGATTGGCATCGATCACGAGGCGCGAGAAGCCCGCCATCACCAGCGGCGCGTCGATCAGCGCCGCGACCCGCTCGGCCACCGCGCCGGCGCCGATATCCCAGGCGATGTGGCGGTGCAGCGTCGCTTCATCGAGGCCCAAATTGGCGAGACGCGCTGGCACGTGACGGCTGGCGTGGTCGCAGAGCAGCACCCACTCGGGGCGGCCCTCGGGGTTGACGACGGTATGGCTCGGCGGTTCCTGGCTCACGGGCGGACGCAATTTCCCCATTCGGCGCGGCTTTGCTTGGTGGCGCTCGCCGCCTGTCCTATAACGCGCGGGGCATCCTGCCTAGGGCTTGGAACCGTCGTTACGAACGTGCCTTCCACCGCTTCCGCATCACCCCCACCCGGCGCTTCGGGCCGGCCTCCCCCCTCGAGGGGCAGGCGAGCCGGTCCCCGCCCCCTCGAGGGGGGCGGGTTAGGGCGGGGGTGGCGGCACAAGCCCCCTCCCGGCACTCGGCGATGACCAAGATCGTGACCGCGCCGGCTACCCACCGCTTCGCGCTGCCGGCCCTCGTCCTAGGCGCGGTCGGGATCGCGTTTTCGCCGATCTTCGTCCGCTTGAGCGAGCTCGGGCCGACCGCGACAGCGTTCCATCGCGCGTTCCTGGCGTTTCCGGTGCTGTGGGCGTGGCTCGCGTATGCCGAGCGTCGCCCGCGCCCGGCGCCGGCCCGCCTCACGCGCCGCGAGGTCTGGCTCCTGATCGCCGCCGGCGTCTCGTTCGCCGGCGACCTCGCGGTCTGGCACTGGTCGCTCCAGTTCACGCTCCAGTTCACGACCGTCGCCAACGCGACGCTGCTCTCGAATCTGACCCCGATCTTCGTCACTTTCGTCGCCTGGGCCTGGTTCAAGGAGCGGATCACGCCGCGCTTCCTCCTGGGCCTCGCGCTGGCGATGGCCGGCGTCCTCGTCATGGTGCGGGCGAGCTTCTTCGTCGGCACCCGCCAGGTGTGGGGCGATCTCCTGGGCGTCGCGACCGCGACTTTTTACGCGGCCTACCTGCTCGCGATCAAAGTCCTGCGCGAGACGCTCTCGACCTTGCGGATCATGGCGTGGTCGACCGCCGTGTGCGCCGTCTGTCTCCTGCCGCTCGCGCTCCTGTTCGGCGAGGCGATCGTCGCCGCGACGCTCGCCGGCTGGCTCATCCTGTTCGGGATCGCCTGGGTGTCGCACGTCGGCGGCCAGGGCTCGATCGCCTACGCACTCGCGCACCTGCCGGCCTCGTTCTCCTCGGTCGCGCTCCTGGTCCAGCCGGCGACCGCGGCACTGCTGGCGTGGTTGATCCTCGGCGAAGGCATGAGCCCGCTGCAGGCGACGGGCGGCGCCGTGGTGCTGGCCGGGATCGTGCTCGCGCGGCTCGCGAGCCAGACCGACCGATGAGCGGCGCCGGCGGCGCGCGCTGGTGGGAGCCGGAACGCCATGCGGCGCGGCGGGCGAACCTAGCGGCCCGCGCCCGGATCGCGCGCGCCGTCCGCGACTGGTTCGGGGCCCAAGGCTTCGTCGAGGTCGAAACCCCGGCGCTGCAGGTCTCGCCCGGCTTGGAGCCGCACCTCCACGCCTTCGCGACCGCGCTCGGCGGACCGGGCGATGCGGCGGCGGTGCCGCGCTACCTCCACACCTCGCCCGAGTTCACGATGAAGAAGCTCCTGGCCGCCGGCGAGCGGCGGATCTTTCAACTCACGCACGTGTTCCGTGACCGCGAGCGCGGCCCCACCCACCATCCCGAGTTCACGATGCTCGAGTGGTACCGGGCCGATGCCGATTACCGCACGCTTTTTAGCGACTGCGCCGACATTCTCGGCGCGGCGCTCGTGGCCGGCGGCCGCGGCGCCTTTTCGTGGCAGGGGCGAGAGGCGCAGCTCCGCGGCCCGATCGAACGGCTATCGGTCGCGGAAGCGTTCGCACGCGCGACCGGGATCGACCTCCTCGCCACCGCGCCCGACCCGGCGCGGCCGGACCGCGCGCGGCTCGCCGCCGCGGCGAAGCGCGTCGGCATCCGCACCGACGCCGCCGATACCTGGGACGACATCTTCTTCCGCATCCTGCTCGAACGGATCGAGCCCACGCTCGGGTCACCGACGCCGACCGTCCTTTACGACTACCCGTCGTCGATGGCAGCGCTGGCACGGCCGAGCGCGGCCGATCCGCGGCTCTCAGAACGGTGCGAGCTCTATGTCTGCGGCCTCGAACTCGCGAACGGCTGGAGCGAGTTGACCGACGGCGCCGAGCAGCGCCGGCGGTTCGCGGCCGACCGCGCCCGGCGCCGGGCGATTTATGGCGAAGCCTACCCGGTCGATGAAGATTTCCTGGCCGCGCTCGCCCGGATGCCGCCGGCGGCCGGGATGGCGCTCGGCTTCGATCGCCTGGTCATGGTCGCGCTCGGCGCCGCGTCGATCGAGGACGTGCTGTGGGCGCCGGTCGACGGCGGGGGTTGAGACCCTCCCCGTAGGGAGGGGTCCTACCCGAAGAACCCGCGCGCGTGAGCCAAGAACTTGGCCGGCTGGTCGAGCGCGGGCGTGTGGCCGCAGTTGGCCAACCGGACGAGATCGGCCTGCGGGCGGCCTGCGGGATCGCGTCGGCGAGCGGGATCGCGGCTTCGCGGTACGGCACCGGGCGATCGTTGGCGCCGTGGAGCATGCGGACTTTGGCGCGGATGCGCTCGAGCTCCGCTTTAGTAAGGGTCGCCCGGTCGATGTAGTGCTGCTTGTCGCCGGCGAACATCGCCGTGAAGTAGTCGCGGTAGCCGGGCGCGTTCACGAGTTTGAAGCGGTCGGGCACGAACGGGTCGGTCGCGCTCGCCGGCAGCATCGAGACCTGGCGATAGAGGCGGCGGAGGTCGGCTTCGGACCGAGGCATCGACCACGCCAGCTCGATCGCCGCGTTGGTGCGGAAGCGGGCACCCATCGCCCCAGTGGTCATGACCTTGTCGATCTTCGGATTCCGGCTCGCGAGCCGGAACGCAAGGTAGCCCGAGAGCGAGTGGCCGATGACCCCGACCGGGCCCCGGCCGGACAGACGATCGAGCGCGGCTTGGGCCTGGCGCGTCCACAGCTCGACGTCGAAATAGGGCGGTCGCGGTTTCTGCCCGGAGCGGCCGAAGCCAATCAGGTCGATCGCGAGTACGCGGTAATGCCGACTGAGCGGCACGAGCACCTTGCTCCACATCGAGGCGGTCCCGGCGCCGGGGCCCGAGCCGTGCAAGAGGAGAAGCGGATAGCCGCGCCCGCCGGTGTAGGCGTGGACGCGGATGCCGGCGCAACGAAAATCGAATTCGCGGATCGGTGATCGAGAGCGTCTCACGCTGGCCTCACACGAGTTCGCACTGGTTCGTTCTAGCTGCGTCGCGATCGAACGTCAGAGTCGTCTGGCACCCGGCCGCCGCATTGGTCGCTCCAACGAACAGGTCGGCAAAGTCTGCGGGACCCTGTCGGTAGCCATTCAGCACTTGCTAGGCATGATTGCTGTCCTCGACAACCAGATCGTCAGCTTTCAGCAAGTTTTCGACGACGTCGGCAACCTGCGATCGATCGTAGCGGTACGAAGATTCGAGAACCCAGACCAGCTCGCATAAGACAACGCGATTGATCCACCCTGGCGTCTCACGCGTGCAGCCGTCGTTTTCGACGACGAAGTCGACGACGTCGCCGGCCCCAAGCTTGAGCTGCTCGCGTACGTCCTTAGGGACCGTCACTTGGCCTTTGCTGGTGATCGTGGCGCGGGACAAGGCTAGCGGTCGGACTGGTTCGCGAGCGCCAGCACCGCGCCGAGCAGCACGTCGCAGCCGGCGGCCAAGTCGGCCGGCGTCGCCGCCTCGATCTCGTTGTGGCTGATGCCGTCGGCGCACGGCACGAATACCATCGCGGTCGGCGCGATCCGCGCCATGTAGCAGGCATCGTGCCCGGCGCCCGAGACGATGTCACGGTGCGAGAACCCGGCCCGCGCCGCCGCCTGGCGCACCGCGGCGACGCAAGCGCGATCGAACGTCGGCGGCGGGAAGTTCCAGACCTCGTCGATCGCGAGTTCGAGCCGGCGCGCGTGGGCGATCGCCGCCGCCCGGTCGCGGAAGGCGCGGTCCATCGCCGCCAGCACCGCCGCATCGGGATGGCGGAGATCGACCGTCAAGGCGACGCTGCCGACGATGGTGTTGCGCGAGTTGGGCGCGACGCCGAGCGCGCCCACGGTCGCGACCGCGCTCGGCGCGGATTCGAGCGCGATCACCTCGATCGCCGCCACCAGCGCCGCCGCGCCTTGCAGCGCGTCGCGCCGGCGGTTCATCGGCGTGGTGCCGGCGTGTGCGGCCTGGCCTTCGAGAGTGACGTCGTACCAGCGGATGCCTTGCGCCCCGGTCACGACGCCGATGGTCTTGCCTTCGGCCTCGAGGATCGGCCCCTGCTCGATGTGGGCCTCGAGGTAGGCGCCGACGCGCCCGCCGATCGGCGCCGGCCCGGCATAGCCGATGCGCGCAAGCTCGGCGCCCAAGGTCTTGCCGTCGCGATCGGCGCGGCCGAGGCTGTCGTCGGCCGCGAACACGCCGGCATAGACGCCCGAGCCGACGCAGGCCGGCGCGAAGCGGCTGCCCTCCTCGTTGGTCCACACCACCACTTCGAGCGGCGCCTCGGTGGCGATGCGCGCGTCGTCCAACGTCCGCACCACCTCGAACGCGGCCAAGACGCCATAGGCGCCATCGAACTTGCCGCCGGTCGGCTGGGTATCGAGGTGGCTCCCGATCACCACCGGCGGCAACGCGTCGTTCCGCCCGGCGCGGCGCGCGAAGATGTTGCCCAAGCGGTCGACCCGCACGGCGAGGCCGGCATCGCGGCTCCAGGCGACGAAACGGTCGCGCGCGGCGCGGTCCTGGTCGGACGCCGCCAGCCGACAGACGCCGCCTTTGGGCGTCGCGCCGATCTCGGCCATCGCCATCAGGCTGCGCCACAAGCGCTGGCCGTCGATGCGGAGGTTGGGCGGCGGGGCGGTCATGCGCACCACGGTAGGCGGCGGCCGCTGCGAGGTAAAGCACCGCCGGGTTGAACCGCGGCGAAGCGCGGAGGATACTGGCCGGCGAACGCAGGAGAATGACACATGGCGGGCAAGCGGACGACCTACGACCTGATCTTGCGCGGCGGCCGTGTCATCGACCCGTCCAAGCGGATCGATGGGGTGCGCGATGTCGCGGTCAAGGACGGCAAGATCGCCGCGCTCGCGCCCTCGCTCGACGGCGCGCCGGCCAAGAAGCGCATCAATGTCGCCGGCAAGCTCGTGCTGCCCGGCCTGATCGATGCCCACGCCCACGTCTACGAGTACGTGACCGGTCCGTTCGGGATCGACCCCGAACTCCCCGGCATCCGCTCGGGCGTGACGACGCTCGTGGACCAGGGCACCGCCAATGCCTTCACCTTCGCCGGCTTTCGCAAATTCGTGGTCGAGCGCGCGACCGCCAACGTCTATTCGTTCATCTCGATCTATTCGGCGGGCGCGCTCTACGGCTACATGAATGCGGGCGTGGTTTCGCCGCACTTGATCGACACCGACGTCGTGATCGAGACCGTGCGCGCCAACCGCGATGTTATCCACGGTATCAAGGTCCAGGCCGAAGCCGGTACCTTCTCGCACTGGGGCGCCGATACCTTCGCGCTCGCGCACAAGGCGGCGCGTACCGCCGGCGTCCCGCTCTACGTCCATTTGGGCCACATATTTCCCAAGAAGAAGGGGGCGAGCGTCGACCCGCGCGCGATTATCAAGACGGTGGTGCCGCAGCTCGAGGCCGGCGACATCATCGCTCATCCGTTCAGCCCCGACCCCGGCTGCTTCGCCGGCGCCGACGGCAAGGTCTATCCGGAGATCCGCGCCGCGATCGCGCGCGGCGTCGGGATCGACGTCGGCCGCGGCTCGGCGTTCAGTTACCGGACTGCGCGCGCCGTGCTCGACCAGGGCATCGTCCCCGACACGCTCGGGATCGACCTCCACGGCCTCAACATCCGCCCCGGCTATTTCCTGAACAGCCGCAAGCGCTTCATCGCCGCCGGCATCGCCAAGACCGTGCCAGCTGCGGCGCGGCGGGGCGACCCGGCCGCGGAGCCGGAGAACAACGTCGCGTTCACGATGGCCCACGTCATGACGGCGATGCGCGCGTTGGGGCTCGACCTCGACCGCGTCGTCCGCATGACGACGGTGAACGCAGCCCGCATGATCGGGCGCGAGCGCCAGCACGGGTCGCTGGCGCTCGGCCGCGCCGCCGACGTCACCGTGCTCGAGCGCGAGACCGGCCGCTGGACGCTCCGCGACCTCCACGGCAACGCGATCGACGCCGATGAGCGGCTGATGCCGTGCTTCGTCTTGAAGGACGGCGTCCGCTACGCGAGCGACCTCCGCGTCGATCCACGTTACGAGGAGCCGGCCCCGCTCCGCGCCGCGGCCGAGTAGGTCGTGGCCATCGCCGATGGGAGTCGTTGACCCCCTCCCTTCCCTCCCCCTCTGCGAGGCTATCGTGTGCACACATCGCGTAGCGTGGGAGCGAAAAGAGGCACACCCTTGATGCTCCCTCCTCCGCGGAGGCGGAGCGGGGGAGGGAGTATCGAGGACGGCTCCGCTCTGCGCAGGGAGGGAGACCCCAAGCCGACGAGGTGTGCACACGCGCTAGCCGCTCCGCGGGGAGGGAGCATCTGAAGGTGTGCCTCCTGCCGATCAGATGCGATAGAGGGGGCGAATTAGAATGGGATACATGTGAGTCCGTTAGCCTGCCTGCAGGCGGAGGGGTTGAGTGACGGACACGACGCTGTCAACTGAACGCCGACGCCTGGCCCTGGTCCTGCCGTGGATCGTGTGGGGCCTGGGCGCGATGCTCTATTCCTACGGTTTCTTCCTCCGCGTCGCGCCGAGCGTCATGGTCAAGGATCTGATGCAGGCGTTCGCGGCGACCGCGGTGATCCTGGGCAACCTGTCGGCGTTTTATTTCTACACCTATGGCGCGCTGCAATTGCCGCTCGGCGTCCTGCTCGACCGCTGGGGCGCGCGCCGGCTGCTGACGGGGAGCGCGGTGATCGCCGCGGTCGGCGCCGTCCTGTTCGGCGCCGCGACCACGATCGAGATCGCGTACGCCGGGCGGCTCCTGATCGGCGCCGGCGTCGCGGTGGCGCTGATCGGCACCATGAAGCTCATCATGGTGTGGCACCCGCCGGGCCGGTTCGCGACCGTCGCCGGCATGACGACCTTCGTCGGCACCATGGGCGCGTTGATCGGCCAAGCGCCGCTCGCCTCCCTGGTCGAGGCCGCCGGCTGGCGCGCGACCATGTTGTGGGGCGGCGGCTTCGGCGTCCTGCTCGCCGCCCTGATCTGGCTGATCGTGCGCGACCATGTCGGCGCCCCGCCGGCCGCGACCGGCGCCAACGCGCTCAGCATGCGCGCCGCGCTTAAACGCGTGCTCAAGAACGACCAGACCTGGGTGCTGGCGATCTATTCCGGGTTCCTGGGCGGCACAATCATTGCCTTCGCCGGCTTGTGGGGCGTGCCCTACGCGATGGTCGCCTACGGGCTCGAGCGTCCAGCGGCGGCGGCACTGATGTCGGTGGTGTTCGTGGGCTTCGCCTTGGGCGCGCCTTCGGCCGGCTTCATCTCCGACCGCCTGGGCCGGCGCAAGGCGCCGATGTATGCCGGGCCGCTCCTCAACCTCGCGAGCTGGGCGGTGATCCTCGGCTGGCCCGACGCGCCCAAGGCGCTGCTCTACCCGGCGCTGGTCGCGAACGGCATCGGCAGCGGCTTCGTCATGGTGGTGTTTGCGCTCGGGCGCGAGCACAACCCGCCGCACTATAGCGGCACCGTGGTCGGGTTCCTGAACGCGCTCGGCATGGGCTCGGTCGCGCTCCTGCAACCGCTGACCGGCCTGTTCCTCGATCTCCTGTGGGACGGCGCGCTCCAGGACGGCGTCCGCGTCTACACCGCCGCCGATTTCCGCCAAGCGTTCCTGCTCTATCCGGCCTGCACCGCGATCGCGTTCGCGATGTGCTTCCTCGCCCGCGAGAGCCACAACCGCCAGCTCGTCCACGCCTAAGCCATACCGGCGTCATGGTTCCTGAGCTAGGATACCGCGGCCATGGCCCGTCATCGCCGCGTCAAGATCGTCGCCACGCTCGGCCCCGCCAGTTCGACGCCGGAGGTGATCCGCCGCCTGTTCGAGGCTGGCGCCGACGTGTTCCGCTTGAACTTCAGCCACGGCCGGCGCGAGGACCATAAGGCGACCCACGCCATCATCCGCGCGCTCGAGGCCGAGAGCCGGCGCGGCATCTCGATCCTGACCGACATGCAGGGCCCCAAGCTCCGGATCGGCACCTTCTCGAACAGCGGCGTCGAGCTGGTGCCGGGACAGCGCTTCGGGCTCGACTTGAGCGACACACCGGGCGATGGCACGCGCGCGCCGTTGCCGCACCCGGAGATTTTCGCCGCGCTCACGGCCGGCACCGACATTCTCTTGGACGACGGCCGCATCCGCTTGAAAGTCGAAAGCGTCGCCGCCGATCGCGCCGCAACCACGGTCGTGGTCGGCGGCCGGCTGACCAACCGTAAGGGCGTCAACGTGCCGGGCGTCGTACTGCCGATCTCCTCGCTCACCGACAAGGACCGCAATGACCTGGACTACGCGCTCGCGCTCGGCGTCGACTGGGTCGGGCTGTCGTTCGTGCAGCGCGCCGAGGACATCGACGAGGCGCGGGCGTTGATCGGCACCCGCGCCGGCATCGTCGCCAAGATCGAGAAGCCGGCCGCGGTCGATCGTCTGCGCGACATCGTCGAGCGCGCCGACGGCGTCATGGTGGCGCGCGGCGACTTGGGCGTCGAGATGCCGCTCGAGGAAGTGCCGGGGCTCCAGAAGCGGATCATCCGCTCAGCGCGCGCGGCCGGAAAGCCGGTGATCGTCGCCACCCAGATGCTCGAATCGATGGTGCGCTCGCCGGTGCCGACGCGAGCCGAAATCTCCGACGTCGCGACCGCGGTCTATGATGGCGCCGACGCGGTCATGCTCTCGGCCGAATCGGCGACCGGCCAATTCCCGGTCGAGGCGGTCGCGACCATGGACCGGATCGCGCAGCAGGTCGAACGCGACCCGCTCTACGAATCGCTGCTCCACGCCGGCGGCACCAATCCCGAGGCCACGGCAGCGGACGCCATCACCGCCGCCGCGCGCCAGGTCGCCGAGACCTTGAACGCCGCCGCCGTCGTGACCTTCACCACCTCGGGCTCGACCGCGCTTCGCGCCGCGCGCGAGCGGCCGGGCGTTCCGTACATCATCGGCCTCACGCCCAAGCGCGAGACCGCGCGCCGGCTCGCCCTGGTGTGGGGCGTCCACTCGGTCGAGACCGAGGACGCGCACAATTTCGCCGACATGGTGCGGCGCGCTTGCGACGTCGCCAAGACCGAGGGCATCGCCAAGGACGGCGACCGCCTGGTCATCACCGCCGGCGTTCCGTTCGGGACGCCGGGCATGACCAACGTGCTCCGGGTGGCGTGGGTCGGCGAGGACGTGCTGCCGGCCTGACCCTCCCCCCTCCCTCCCCTTGCTCAGCAGGGGGAGGCGAGCAGAGCGAGTGGGCGGGGGTTCTACGCGCGCTGGCCGCGGAGCAGCCGTTCCAGAAACTGGATCTGCTGCTGCGCGTTCGGCATGTGCGGGTTGGCGTCGATCGCGCGCTTGAACGCCTTGAGCGCTTCGTCGTGGTGCTTCAAGGCGAGCTGGACGAGGCCGAGGCCGGAGAGCGCGCCGAAGTGGCGGGGCTCGAGCTTCAACGTGCGCTCGATGTCCTTGATCGAATCGGCGTGGCGGCCGAGCATGTAATTGAGCGTCGCCCGCTTGTTCCAGCCTTCGGCGAACTCGGGCTTGATCTCGATGATCGCGTTGAACATGGTCAACGCGATGTCGAAGGACTGCTCCTCCATCGCCTTCAGGCCTTTTTCCATCAGGAGATCGACGGTGTGGCTGCCCGACTGGTGCCAGATCACCCAGATCTGGTTCTGGATCGGGATCGCCTCGTCGAAATCGTCGGCATCGTGCAACCGCTGAAACAGCTCGTTGAGCCGCGCGTCGTTCTGGTCGGCCATGGCCGCGCTCGCGAAAAAGACCGCTACGAGGATCGCCAACAGGGGGCGTAGACGTTTCATCGTTCTATTTTACGACGCCTGGGCGATGCGCTCCAGCGCCGCCGGCCGCGGCCCGCCGGTCGCCCAGTCGATGAGTTCGATCGGGTGGACGATCGGGCGATCGAGCGCGCCTTCGAGCTGGACGATGCAGCCGATGTTGCCGGCGGCGACCAGGTCGGCGCCGGTGCGGCCGATCGCACGCGCTTTCAGCGTGCGGAGCCGGCCGGCCAGAGCCGGCTGCAGCAGGTTGTAGGAACCGGCCGAGCCGCAGCAGAGGTGACCGTCGGGCACCGCGGCGATCCGGAAGCCAGCGGCCGCGAGCAGGTCCCTGGGCGCCCGGTCGACGCGCTGGCCGTGCTGGAGCGAGCAGGCCGCGTGATAGGCGACCGTGAGCGGCGGGTGCGGGGCGAGCGGCACGCCCTGCAACAGGCCGCGCTCGGCGATGAACTCGGCGATGTCGCGGGTGCGCGCCGAGACCGCGGCTGCCGGCGCGCTCCAGACCGGATCGTCGCGGAGGATGAAGCCATAGTCCTTGACCATGGTGCCGCAGCCCGAAGCGTTGACGATGATCGCGTCGAGCCCGGCGCCGGCGATCTCGGCCGACCACGCCGCGACGTTGGCGCGCACGCGCGCGAGCGTCGCCGCTTCGTGCCCGAGATGATGGGTGAGCGCGCCGCAGCAGCCCGCACCCTCGGCCCACACCACCTCGCACCCCGATCGGGTGAGCGTGCGCACGGTCGCTTCGTCGATCGCCGGCGCCAGCACCGGCTGGACGCAGCCCGCGAGCAGCGCGACCCGCGCACGCTTGGGTCCTTGCGCCGGCGCGACGCGGCGCCCTTCCAGCGCGGACCGGCCCGAAAGCCGCCGCGGCGCCAGCGC
>VGEO01000040.1 GCA_016869275.1 Alphaproteobacteria bacterium
CTCGCCGACATCGAGAATGCCGGCGAACGCCTCGATCGCGGTCGCCGCGGTCAGCTCGGCGGCGAGCGCCTGGACCTGCTGGACGCCGACCTTGGTCGAGCCCAGCATCGCCCGCAGATCGCCATCGAGCAGATTGGGGGTACGCGAGTTGAGCAACAGCAACTGCCACAGGTCCTCGCGTACCGCGTCGCGACAGACCAACCGCAGCGGCGGCAGCCGGATCCCTTCTTGGTAGATCTCGGTAGCGTTGGCGTTGAAACCGCCGGCCACGCCGCCGCCGATGTCCGATTGGTGGCCCCGATTGTTGCAAAAGGCGACCAAGAGGCCGTCGACGAACACCGGCCGCGCGATCAACCAGTCCGGCAGATGGTTGCCGCCGGCGGCGTGCGGGTCGTTGAGCAGGAACACGTCACCCTCGGCGATGTCGTTGCCGAATGTCGCGAGGATCGCGCGAACGGCGAACCCGCCGCCGCCGGTATGCATCGGCACGCCGTCGGCCTGCGCCATCATGTAGCCAGCAGCGTCGGTCACGAAGCAGGAGAAGTCCTTCGCTTGGCTGAACAAAGGGCTGCGCGCGGCCCGCACCATCACCCTGCTCATCTGATGGCAGACGTGATCCAAGCGGTTCTGAACGAGGGTCAAGGTGATGGGATCGATGGCCATCGAGGTCATCCCGTCAGGTCGATTGCATAGTTGCCGTAGGCATCGACCGCCACGCGGTCGCGCGCACCGGCGGATACGGAGGTCGGTGGTCCCACGGGTTGGCGCGCACGCCACGGCGAATTTCAACACTGTCGCGGAAGCCCTCGGTCACCAGCAGCCCAACCGTGGCGCCGGTATGCTCGAGGATCGTGTTGGTCGCGACCGTTGAGCCGTGGACGAAGAGTTCGCAGCCCTTGAGCAAGGCGCGCCGCGCGATCCCAAGCGCACCGGCCATGCAGTCGAGCGCTTGCATCACCCCGGCGGCCGGGTCTTTCGGCACCGACAGGGACTTCACGGTGACGATCGCCCCATCGCGGCCGATCAGCGCGACGTCGGTAAAGGTGCCGCCGACATCGACGCCGATCCGCCACGGCGCGAGGGGATGGCGCGCGACGACGGCGGTTTCCGTCGCGGCGGGGCTCGCGTCCTCGAGACCCGTCAGGGCCATGCTGTTTCCGGTCCCCAAACCGATAAGAGGCGGCTAGCTTACCCTATGAGCGGATTTCTCGGCGGCAAGGCCGTGCGGGCCCGGTTCGTCTTCGTCGACGACGACTAGATCGGCGCCCGAGCTCGCGACAACCGCGAACGTGTCGATCTGCAGGCAGTCGACCAGCTTGGCAAGGTGCGCGGCCATCGCGACCTGCGGCGGAGCGCCATCGCGTGGCCCCGGCGCGGTGAAGCCGCACAGAACAACTCCAAGTGGGAACAGCGCACGGTGCGGGAGATTCCGAACGCGCGCAGCATCGGATTCGACGCCTGCGGCCACGTCGTCAACCTCGCGCATCCCACCCGCGTCAACGCGCTGTTGCGCGAGCTCCTGAATGGACCCCGGCACGCCGCCTAACCGTCCGCCCGCCGCGACCCGCTGGCGCGTGGTCGGAGCGACGATCGCGGTCGGCGTCGTCGCGATGATCCAGACCGGCAAGACCGCGCTGGCTCTGCCGCTGATCGGGCGCGAACTCGACATCGGCATGGTCACCGCCGGCTGGATCGCCTCGATGGTGAGCCTCGCCGGCGCGCTGTTGGGCTTCGCCGCCGGCGTCTTCGTCGATCGGATCGGCTGCCGCCGCGCGCTCCTGCTCGGGGCGGCGTGCCTGCTGGTCGGAAGCGCGGCCGGCGCGCTCGCGGCCGCGGCGCCGGTTCTCCTCGCGGCGCGGTTCGTCGAAGGCGTGGGCTGGATCGCGATCATGGTTGCGGCGACGCCGATGATCGCGTTCGCAACCGCGTCGCGCGATCGCGGCCTCGCGCTCGGCCTCTGGAGCGCCTACTACCCGACCGGGATGATCGTCGTCCCGCTCGCCGCCTCGGGCCTCGTCGATGCGCTCGGCTGGCGCGCGTTGTGGCTGCTCGGCGCCGCGCTATCGGCGGCGGTGATGGCCGCCTTTGCGCTGGCAACGGCCGGGGAGGCACCGGCCGCCGGACCGGTGCGCTTTGCGTTCGCCGATATCGGCCACGCGCTGAGCCGGGCGCCGGTCTGGCTGTTGGCACTGGTGTTCCTGATCCAGACCCAAGCCTCGTTCTCGTTGATGACGTGGCTGCCGACCCTGCTGATCGACCAGCTCGGCCGCTCGGTCGCGACCGCCGCGATTCTCACCGCTGGCTTCGTCGCGTTGTTCGTGCCCGCGAATATCCTCGGCGGCTGGCTCGTCCGCCATGACGGCCGGCGCGCGTGGCTCGCGTTCCTGATCGGCGGTGCCGGCATCGGGCTCATGCCGGGTCTCATGTTCGCCGACTTGCCCGAGTGGCAGCGCTTCGCCGGCGCGGCGCTCTTTCCGCTGACCACCGGGCTCGTGGCCGGCGCGGTCTATGCGGCGATCCCGGTGTTTGCGCCGAGCCCGCGCCAGATCGGCGCGGCCGGCGGGGTCGTCCTGCAAGGGGCGACACTCGGCGCGCTCGCGGGCCCGCCGCTCCTCGCCTCCGTCGTGGTGTCGTTCAGCTGGAACGCCGTCGACTGGTTGTTCGCGGCCCAGGGCGCGGTCGTGGTCGGCGCCGCCCTGGCCCTGCGTCGGCTGTCGCGGCAGCAGCGTCTCGGTTAGACGCCGCGCCAACCTGCCGCGCGTCAGCGCCGGCCGAACAGGCGCTCAATATCGGTCAGCTTGAGTTCGATGTAGGTCGGGCGTCCGTGGGTACACTGGCCGGCGTGAGGCGTGCGTTCCATTTCGCGCAGCAGCGCGTTCATTTCCGCGACCGAGAGAGCGCGCCCGGCGCGGACCGAGCCGTGGCACGCCATGCGGCTCGCGACCTCGGACAGCCGCTCGCGCAAGCTGGTGGCGCCGTCGGCCTCGGCCAGCTCATCGGCCAGATCCTGAACGAGGCCCTTGGTATCGACTTCGCCGAGGAGCGCCGGCACTTCGCGCACCAGGACCGCGCCGTCGCCGAACGGCTCGATCGCGAGGCCGAGATCGGCGAATTCCGCGGCCCGCCCCAGCACGCGCTCGGCGGCGGCCGGGTCGACCTCGACCACCTCGGGGATCAAGAGAATCTGGCGCTGGACGCCGCGGGCGTCGAGTTCGGCCTTCATGCGCTCGAACACCAGGCGCTCGTGCGCGGCGTGCTGATCGACGATGACGAGCCCATCGCCGGTCTGGGCGACGATATACGTCTCATGTAGTTGCCCGCGCGCGGCCCCGAGCGGATGGTCGACGGCGGCCGGTTCGGGCGGCTCGACCCGCGCCGCCGGCACGAACCCGCCGCCAAGCGCGTCGCGCGCGAACCCGCCCAACGCGTCACGCGCGAACCCGCCGAGCGCCGCGGCATCGAGCGGCGCGTGGTAGGCAGCGGCCGCATCGGCGGCGTGGACGTGCGGCCGCGCCTCGGGCGGGCGCGGATAGCCGGCCGCGCTTCCGAACGCGGCGAGCGCATCGGCAGCGACCGCGGTCGCGGTCCGGTGCCCACCGGCCGCGAGCGCGCGCCGGATCGCGGCGATGATTAGGCCGCGGACCAGTTGGGCGTCGCGGAACCGCACCTCGGTCTTGGCGGGATGAACGTTGACGTCGACTTCGCCGGGCGGCGCCGTCACGAAGATCGCGACCATCGGATGGCGGTCGCGCGCGATCAGTTCCTGGTAGGCGGGGCGCACCGCGCTCGCGAGCTGGCGATCGCGGACCGGCCGGCCGTTCACGAACAGGTATTGAGCCTGCGCGGTCGGGCGCGCGAGCGTCGGCAGCCCGGCGAGCCCTTGGACCTCGATCCCGCCGTGGGCGGCGCCGATCGCCAGCGCATTGTCGGTGAATTCGCGCCCGAGCACCTGCGCCAGCCGTACGCGGCGCGCATCGGAAAGCGGCAGCCGGTCGGCTGCGACCTTGAGCGGCGTGCGATCTTCGTCGGCCACGGAGAAGGCGATCTCGGGGTGGGTCATCGCCAGCCGGCGGACGACATCGAGCGCGTGGCCGAACTCGGTGCGCGGAGCCTTCAAGAACTTGAGCCGGGCCGGCGTCGCGTAAAAGAGATCGCGCACCTCGACCCGGGTTCCGGGCGGGTGCGCCGCCGGCGTCGGCTTTTCTTTGGTCCCGCCGGTCACGGCAACCTGCCACGCGTCGTCGGCACCGCGGGCGCGGCTCGTGATCCGCAGGCGCGCGACCGCCCCGATCGAGGGCAGCGCCTCGCCGCGAAACCCGAGGGTCGCGATCGCCGACAGATCGTCGGTACCGAGCTTCGAGGTCGCGTGGCGCTCGACCGCGAGCGCGAGGTCGTCCGCCGTCATGCCGGCGCCGTTGTCGGTGACGACGATCAGATCGCGGCCGCCGCCGGTCACGACCACGTCGATCGCGTCGGCGCCGGCGTCGATCGCGTTCTCGACCAGCTCCTTGACGACGCTCGCCGGCCGCTCGACCACCTCGCCGGCGGCGATGCGGTCGATCAGGACGTCGGGCAAACGCCGGATCGGCGCCATTTAGAAGCCTTTGCTCAAGTACGCACGCGCCCGCATCTTGCCGTCCTCGACCGCGGGTTGGTCGAACGGTTCGACGCCCAGGAGTTTTGCTGCGATCACGGTCTCCAGCATGAAATGCATGAAGATCGCGCCCATGGTGAGTTCATCGACGTCGGTGAGGGCCATGACGCGGGTCGGCCGCCCGCTCGCCGCCAGGGTCTCGGCGGTCGAGCGCTGCGCCGCGGCGACCACATCGCCGAGCGTGCGGCCGCCGAGATAGGCGATGCGCGGATCGTCCACCCCATCGAGCGCGACGCGCGCGCCGCGCCCGCCGATGTCGCGCACGAGCAGCGTGAAGAACTTGTCGCTCGGGCCATCGAGATAAAGTTGGAGCTGACTATGCTGATCCAACGGGCCGAAGGCGCGGACCGGGGTCAGGCCCCGTCCCTTCTTACCTAAGCTTTCCGCCCACAATTGGCAGTACCACGACGCGAACGGGATCAGTTTGTTGGAATAGGGCATCAGGACGTCGGTCAGGATGCCGCGGTGGCGGGCGAGGCCGACCGCGATCGCCGCCCCGACCGCCGGTGCGATGGTCTCGAGATCGGAGGCCTGGCAGGCCTGATCGAGCACGGCGGCGGCACCGGCGCGGACCGCGCGGGCGTTCAAGCCGATCGCGGCGGTCGTCAGGAGCCCGACGATCGAGAGCACCGAGAAGCGGCCGCCGATCCGAGGGTCGTGATCGAGGACGGAGAAGCCCGCGCGCGCGGCGATGCGCCGGAGTGGGTTGTCGCCGGGTTCGGTGATGGCGAGGAAACGCTCGGGCACCGCCGCCTTGCCGTGCCGGGCCGCGACCCAATCGAGGCACACCAACGCCGGCGCCAGCACCTCCATGGTACCGCCCGATTTGGAAATCAGGAGAAAGCCGACCCGGGCCCGTTCGAGCGCCGTCAGCATCCCGCCGACCGTGTCGGGATCGAGGTTATCGATGAAGTGGAGCCGGGGGCCCGAGCGCAGCTGGCCCAAGGGATCGGCAGCGAGGGTTGCGAGCGACCGCGCCCCCAGGCTCGAACCGCCGGTCGCGAGCACGACGAGATGCTCGAACCGGCGCGCGAGGTCGGCGGCCGCCCGCTCGATCGTCGGCCAGTCGTCGCTGGCGTGCGCGATCGCAAGCGCCGGCAGCGTCCCGGCCGCGACCTCGCGCCGGACGGCGGTCAGCGCGGCCTGGGTTTCGCGGAGCAGCGCATCGTATTCGGTGGCGCTCAAGCCGCGGCCGCCGACCGCGTCGGCTCGGCAATGATCTACGTTCTGGCGGTAAGGCAAGGGCAGTCCCGGTCGGATCGCGTCCTCGGACGCGGGTGGTCTCGCGTCCGGCGAAGCTAACACCGCGCCCGCCGGGCTGCCACTTAGGGCGCGAGCCCCTGCGGGTCGCCAACCACGACCACGGTCATGTCGTCGAGCTTCAAGATTCGCGACGCGACCCGGCGCACATCGGCGATGGTCACGGCGTTGATGTAATCGTTGCGCTTATCCAAGAAATCGATACCGAGGCCCTCGACCTGCATCCCAAGCAAGTTACCCGCGATCTTGGCGTTGCTGTCGAGGCGGAGCGGGAATGAGCCGGTGAGATACGTCTTGGCGTCGGTGAGCTCTGCCTCGCTGATGCCGTCGGCGGCAAGCCGCGCGATCTCCTGCTTGTAAAGGTTGAGCGCTTCGGCAACACGATCGTTGACGGTCGCGAACCCGCCCATCACCAGGCCGGCGTGCCGGAAAGTCGTGAGGTAGCTGTAAACCGAATAGGCGAGGCCGCGCTTTTCCCGCACTTCTTGGTAAAGCCGCGAGGTGAAGCCGCCGCCGCCCAGGACATAGTTCATGACGTAGGCGGCGTAATAATCAGGATCGCTCCGCTTGACGCCGGGGAGGCCGAGAAACACCCGGCTTTGCGGCGACTTGCGGCGGATGACGGTGAGCGAGCCCGGCGTACGTACGCTGACGTCGGCCACGGCGACGGCAGTGGCGGCAGCGGGCGGCGGCAGCGCGGCGAGGGAGCGATCGATCAGCGCGCCGAGCGCCGCGGGCTCGATGTCGCCGACGGCGCCGATCATGACCTCGCCGCGGGCGAAGCGGGCAGCGGCAAAGGCGTGGAGATCCGCGACCGTGATCGCGCGGATCGTCTCGGGTTCACCCCGCGAGGAGCGGCCGTAGGGGTGCTCGGGGAACGCCTTGGCGTACCAGGTCTTGGCGGCGATGAAATCGGAGTCCTCGTTGCGGCGCGAAACGTCGGCCAGCAGCTGGCCGCGAATCCGCTCGACCGCGCTCGCCTCGAAACGCGGCGCGCCGAGCGCAACGCCCAGCAGCCGGAACGCCTCGTCGCGGTTCTCGCTCAAGGTGCGGAGCGAGACGCGGAAAGTATCGCGCTCGGCGCTGAACGAGAGCGATACCGAGAATTCCTCGAGCCGGCGCTGGAAAGCGAGCCCGTCATATTCGCCGGCGCCCTCGTCCATCAGCGCCGCGGCCATGCGCGACAGCCCTTCCTTCCCCGGCGGATCGAGTTCGCTGCCGCCGCGGAAGGCGATTTCGACCGAAACGATCGGGATCGAAGCCTCGCGCACCATCCATACCCGAAACCCGGCCGGGGTCACGAGCTCGATCACGCGCGTCGCCGCCGAGGCGGGCGCCGCGGCCGGCGCCAGCGCCGCGATCGCCATCGCGAACGGGGCGAGGAGCGCAAGCGCGACCGGCCGACGACGGCGATATCGGACCATGGTCATGGCTTCCCCGCTGGTGCCTCGTTGGCGTCGGCTTTGAGCAGCCGTCCGGTGACCGAGCGGCGTGCGTCGAAGACGTGTGCGGCGGCCTTCTTGACGTCGTCGATCGTCACCGCTTTGACCCGTTCGGGGAATTGTTGGATGTCCGTGATCGCGCGGCCGTGCGTGAGCACGCGGCCGTAAAGCTGCGCGGTGCCGGCGACGCTGTCGCGGCCGTAGATCGTCGCGGCCAACAGGTTCTGCTTCGCACGCTTGAGTTCGTCCTCGGTGATGGCGCCGTCGCGGGTCGCGGCAATGACGCGGTCCATCGCCGCTTCGACCGCGTCGAGGTCTTGCCCTTGGGCCGGCGAGGCCCAGACGAAGAAACGCCCGAGATCGAGGGACGACCCCGAATAGGAGGCGCCGGTGCCGGTGGCGATCTTGGCGTCGGCGACGAGCTCGCGGTAGAGCCGGCTGGTACCGCCGCCGCCCAAGACATCGGCCAGCACGAACAACGGGATCGCGTGTTCTTTGGCGCCGGCAGTCGAACTCGGCGCCAGATACGAGCGCTGCACGCTCGGATGGCCGACGCGGGTATCGCGGTACTCGACCCGGCGCGGCGCCAGTTGGGGCGGCTCCTGAGGCCGCGCCCGTTCCTCGACCGGCCCGGCCGGGATCGGGCCATAGTGCTTTTCGGCGAAGGTGCGCACGGTCGCGAGCGTCGCATCGCCCGCCACCACCAGGACCGCATTGTTCGGCCAGTAGTGGCGGTCGTAGAAACGCTTGAGGTCGGCCAGGGTGATGGCGCGAATCTCGTGCTCCCAGCCGATCACCGGGATGCGATAGGGATGGTGTAGGTACTGCGCCGCCGACATGTGCTCGCCTAAAAGCGCGCCCGGATCGGTGTCGGTGCGCTGGCGGCGTTCTTCCAGCACCACCGCACGCTCGGACTCGAGCGCGGCCGGATCGAACACGAGATTGCGCATGCGATCGGCCTCGAGCTCCATCACCAGTTCGAGCCGGTCGCTCGCGACCGTCTGGTGGTAGCCGGTGACGTCGGGGGTGGTGAACGCGTTTTCGTTCCCGCCCTGACGCGCAACGTTCTTGGAGAAGACGCCGGGCCCGAACTTGGCGGTCCCCTTGAACATCATGTGCTCGAGGAAATGGGCGACACCCGAACGGCCGGGCGGGTCATCGGCGGCGCCGATCCGGTACCACAGCATGTGGACGACGACCGGGGCGCGATGATCGGAAATCACGACGACTTCTAGCCCGTTAGCGAGTTTGAAAGTCTCGGCCGGGAAGGCGCCGGCAGCCGATGTCGGGCGAGCGTCGAGCGCCGCGCCGAACCAGAGGGCGAGCGCGGCCAGGGCGATACGGCGCAGCCGGCCGAACCGTCGTTCGGCGAAGCGCGATTCAGCGAGTGTCATCGGCCGTTCCTTCCTGCAGCGCGGCGACCCGGCTGCCTCGGCCGAGGCGGCGGCTCAGCTAGAAAATTCCCTCGAGCAGCGCGCGCCGGCGCCGCTTGATCACCGGAATCTCGTCTGCCGTCGGCGCCTCGCCGGTGGCCGACGTCCGCTGCAGCCGCTCGGCCTCCTTGCGGGCGTCGACAATGTCGCCGACCACGTGGTCGCGGCGCCAAAAGATCAGGCGATCGACGAACGAGCGATCCCGTTCCTCGACGAGCAAGGTCTCGCGGTTGATAACATCACGGATGGCGGGGTCGACTTCCGTCGCTCGCGCCCGCGTCAACAGGGCCTGCTCGCCGGTCGAGCCGCCGGCCGGCCGCGCGGTCGTCGGCGCCCGGCGCGCGGTATCGCCGATCAGCGCGCTCCGCGCCTTCTTGGCGGCGTCGGCCTCTTCGGCGGCCTCGCTGCCGGTGCGCGGCGGGCGCAGGCTGAAATTCGGCGGGATCACCAACGGCGGCTTACGGACGACCGTAAATTCGTCGGGCGGCTTGCGGACCAGGCCCAGATTCTCGCGCACGCCCGAACAGCCGCCGAGCGCGACGAGCGCCAGAAAGGCGACCGCCAGCGTCACGACCGTATGCCGCACCTGTGCCATGGCCTTGCGCCGATCCTTGATAAACGCCGTTGCCCGCCCGTTTGTTCCCAGGGTGGGTCCCCGTTGCTCCCGGACCCGGCCCCCACCGCGCGAGTCAGGTTTTAGTGCGTTCGGCGGAGCCAAACAAGCTGATGACGATCAGTAGCCCGACCCCGACCGAGATCGCGGCGTCGGCAACGTTGAAGGCAAACCAGTGGTAGCCGGCAGCGTGAAAGTCGAGGAAGTCGACGACCGCACCGCGGAAAACCCGGTCGAGGATGTTACCGATGGCACCGCCAAGGACGGCGCCGACCGCCGCCGCGACCCAGCGCGACTCGGCGCGGACGATCCAGACCACGAGCAACGCCGCAATCGCCAGGCCAAACCCGCCGAATAGCCACGGCCCCCACTGGTCCTCGATCCGGAACATACCGAAACTGATGCCCCGGTTTTGGACGTAGACCAGGTTGAAGAACCCGGTTACGGCCAGACCGCGGCCGGGCTCGACCAGATAGTCTACGATCCACGCCTTGGTCGCCTGATCGAGGCCGGCAATCGCGACCGCGAGCGCGAACCCCAGCCGTCTCATCGCCCGTGCTGATGGACCGCATCGGCGCAGCGGCCGCAGACGCCGGGGTAGGCGGGATCGCGGCCGACGTCGGGCAGCACCTGCCAGCAGCGCTCGCACTTGGTGCCGTCGGCGAGACCGGGCACGACGCCGACCCCGGCGACGTCGGCGAGCGCGAACGCGCCGGCCGGCGGCGCGCCGACGGTGACGGTCGCAGCCGAGGTGATGGCGATCTCGGCGACGTCGACCCCGGCGAGTGCGGCGCGATACTCCTCGGCGATATAGACGGTCGGATGCGCCTGCAGGCTCGACCCGATGCGCTTGGTCTGGCGCTCCGCTTCGAGCGCGCCGGTGATGACGCGCCGCACCCGCCACACCTGATCCCACTTGGCGGCGAGCCGATCGTCGCGCCACGTGGCGGGAATCTCCGGGAACTGGCGAAGATGAACGCTCTCCCCTTCGCCCGGAAAACGCGCGAGCCATGCCTCTTCGCTGGTGAAGCAAAGGATCGGTGCGAGCCACGCGGTCAAGGCGCCGAAAACCTGGTCCAGCACCGTGCGGGCGGCCCGCCGGCGGACCGAGCTCTTGGCATCGCAGTAAAGGACGTCCTTGCGGATGTCGAAAAACAGCGCCGAGAGCTCGACGACGCAGAAATTCTGCAACGCACCATAAAGCGCGCGGAAATCGTAGTCGGCGACGCACTGCCGCACCAACCGGTCGAGCTGGTACAGCCGATGGTGGAGCCAACGCTCGAGCTCGGGCATCTGCTCGTGCGCCAAGCGCTCGGCCGGGTCGAACTCGGCCAGGTTGCCGAGCAGGTAGCGGAAGGTGTTGCGAAGCTTGCGATAGCTTTCGACCAGGCCGTTGATGATGTCGGGTCCGATGCGGAGGTCGTCCGAGTAGTCGGAACTCGCGACCCACAGGCGCAGGATCTCGGCACCGTGCCGGCTCACTACTTCCTGCGGCGCGACCACGTTCCCCAGCGACTTCGACATCTTGCGGCCCTCGCCGTCGAGGGCGAAACCATGGGTCAGGACCGACTCGTAGGGTGCGGTGCCGCGGGTGCCGCACGCCTCCAGGAGCGAGGAGTGGAACCAGCCGCGATGCTGATCCGACCCTTCGAGGTAGAGCGAAGCCGGCCACTTCAGGTCGGGGCGCTGCTCGAGCACGAAGGCGTGGGTCGAGCCCGAATCGAACCAGACGTCGACGATGTCGTCGACCTTCTCGAAGTCGGCGACGTTGTAGTCGTTGCCGAGGAACGCGGCGCCGTCGCTCTCGAACCAGACGTCGGCGCCGCCTTGGCGAACCGCGGCGACGATGCGTTCGTTGACGCGCGGGTCGCGCAGCGGCTCGCCCGTCGCCTTGGCGACGAACACCGTGATCGGCACGCCCCAGGCGCGTTGGCGCGAGATCACCCACTCGGGCCGGTCCTTGATCATGCCGTGGATGCGATTGCGGCCCGAGGCCGGCACCCAGCGCACCCGCTCGATCGCCGCCAGCGCCTTGGCGCGGAGATCGTTCTTGTCCATGGCGATGAACCACTGCGGCGTGGTGCGGAAGATGAGCGGTGCCTTCGAGCGCCACGAGTGCGGGTAGCTGTGACGGATCTTGGCGCGCGCGAACAAGGCGCCGGCCGCGCGCATCGCCTCGGCGACGTCGTTGTCGACCTTGAACACGTGCTTGCCGGCGAACAGCGGCACCTGGGAATCGTAGATACCGTCGTCGCCGACCGTTTGCGGCACCGCGATCCCGTGCGCGCGGCCGAGCTCGAAGTCGTCGGCGCCGTGGCCGGGCGCGATGTGGACGAAGCCGGTGCCCTGCTCCATGTCGACGAACCCGGCGCCCCATACCTTGACGTCGAAGTCGTAACCCTGACCGCGCAGCGGGTGCGCGCAGGTGGTGCCGACGAGCGCGTGGCCTGCGATTTCCGCCACGACCTCGTAGCGCTCGACCTTGGCCTCGGCCATGACCGCGGCCAGCAGCGGCTTGGCGAGTATCACCTGATCGCCGACCGCGGCCAGCGACTTCTCGCCGAGCGCGGCGACCTTGACCCGGACGTAGGTCGCGTCCGGCTTGACCGCGATCGCGCGGTTCCCGGGGAGCGTCCACGGCGTCGTCGTCCAGATCAGGATCGCGGCGCCGGCCGCCGGCCCGGACTTGTCGAGGACCGGGAAGCGGATCGTCACCGTGGTCGAAGTGTGATCCATGTACTCGATCTCGGCCTCGGCGAGCGCGGTCTTCTCGACCACCGACCACATTACTGGCTTCGCGCCCTTGTAGAGCGAGCCGTTCATCAAGAACTTGCAGATCTCGGCGACGATCTGCGCCTCCGCGGCGTAGTCCATGGTCGTGTAGGGATGGTCCCAGTCGCCGGCGACGCCCAGACGCACGAACTCCTCGCGCTGGATGTCGATCCACTTCTTGGCGAATTCGCGGCATTCGCGGCGGAACTCGCCGGTTGGGACGTCGTCCTTGTTGCGCCCAGCGTCGCGGTAGGCCTGCTCGATCTGCCATTCGATCGGCAACCCGTGGCAGTCCCAGCCGGGGACGTAATTGGCGTCCTTGCCGGTCATCTGTTGCGAGCGGTTGACGATGTCCTTCAGGATCTTGTTGAGCGCGTGGCCGATATGGAGGTGGCCGTTGGCGTAGGGCGGGCCGTCGTGGAGGATGAACTTCTCGCGGCCCTTGGCGGCGGCGCGGAGTTTCCCCCACAGGTCGATCGCGTGCCAGCGTGCCAGCAGTTCGGGCTCCTGCTTGGGCAGGCCCGCCTTCATCGGGAACGCGGTCTTGGGCAGAAAGACGGTGGATTTGTAGTCGACGGTCATGGCGAGACGCTTTCGCTAGCGGAACGGGAAACGCGCGCGGACACCCGGCCCTTAGGCAAGGGCCGGGGCGGTAATTCGGATCGCGTTGACGTTCGCTATCGCTCGCTGCCGTGGCATGGGCGTTTTTGTAGCAAGCACCTCCGGCCGTGTCGAGCCCGGGCGGTCACGCCGTCGGCGTGTTGTCGGCGAAAAAGCGATCGCGCGCACGATGGCGCGCAAGCAGCGTTCGCGCCGCCGCGCAGTCGTCGGCGATCTGGCGCTTGAGCGCTTCGACGTCGGCGAAGGTACGGTCGGGACGGACGAAGTCGACCAATGCGACCCGGAGGTGGCGGCCGTAAAGATCGCGATCGAATGCGAACAGGTGCACCTCGAGCAGGACTTCGGTGCCGCCGAAGGTCGGACGCGGGCCGAGGTAGGCGACGCCGTCGTGCCAGCGGAGGTCGGCGCCGCGGCCCAGCCCGACCCGGACCGCGTAGATGCCGAGCGCCGGCTGCAGGAATTTGGCAAGCTTGACGTTCGCGGTCGGGAAGCCGAGCGCGCGGCCGCGGGCGTCGCCGTGGCGGACATGGCCGTCGATTTCCCAGTAGCGGCCGAGCTCGGCGGTCGCGGCCGCGACCTTGCCTTGACCGAGAAAATCGCGCACGCGACTGGCAGCGAACGGCTCGCCGCCGTCCGATTGCGGGCTCACCACGGTGACGTCGAACCCGTGCGCGCGGCCGAGGCGGCCCAGCATCTCGGAATCGCCCATGCGGCGGTGCCCGAAGGCGAAGTCGTAACCGACAACGACGTGGCGGGCGGCGAGTGCCTCGACCAGCACCTCGCGCACGAAGTCTTCGGCCGGCTTGGCGGCAAAGGCGAGGGTGAACGGTATCGCCACCACCTGCTCAACGCCGAGCGCGGCCAGGAGCCGCACCTTGCGCCGGAGCGGCGTCAGCCGGAACGGCGGCGCCTGGGGCTGAAACACGCTCCGCGGGTGCGGCTCGAAGGTGAGGATGCCGAGCGGCCGGCCGGCATCGCGCGCGAGCGTGCGCGCTTTCGCGATCAAACGCTGGTGGCCGAGGTGGACGCCATCGAAGTTACCGATCGCCACGACCGCGCCCTTGGCGGCGGCCGGCGTCGCGGCATAGCTTCGGATCAATCGCATCGGGGCTCCTGGCGCGGCAGCGCGCCGAGGCGGCAACCCGGTCGCGCGCCCGATTATGGTCGGAGCCTCGCGATAATCAAGCGAGCGCGGAAGCTACGCCTGCAGGAACGCCAGCAGCGACTGCGACCTGACGTTGGCGACGCTCAAGCTCTGGACGCCTAAGCCGCGGCGCACTTCTTCGACCAGGGCGTCGGCTTCTTCCTCGGTCAAGTTCGGGTTGACCTGGCTGGCCACGCCGGGCTCGATCGTGGTGATGAGCTTGCTCGCAAAATCGGCGCCGTCCTTGATCGCCTGGGTGTCTTGGTCGAGCGCGGCCAAGCGGTCCTCGACGGCCGAGAGCGCCGTGTCGATCGCCGCCACCGCGTCCCGCGCACTCGCCGAAGACGCGGCTGACGCATCGTCGATGCCGAGCCCTTTGGTACTCAGGTCCTGGGCGCGGAGCACCGCTTTATTGCCGCTCCGATCGACCGTGACCTCCACGTCGCGGCCGCCTTCAGAGAGAAGATTGACGCCGCCGAACGAGGCGCGGTCGACGGTCGTGTCGACCTCCCGCTTGAGCAGATCGAACTCCGCGCTCGCGCGCGCCCGCTCGTCCTCGCCCACGGTCGGATCGGCGGCGCGCTTCGCGACATCGCGCAATTGGAACAGCTGATCCTGGACGTTGCGTCCGGCTCGGGTCGAGACCTCGGCGATCGACTGGGCGCGGCTCACCCCGAACTGGGTGGCGCGCAGCTCGCCGACCCGGCTTTTCAGCGTTTGGACGACGCCACTCTCGTCGGGCGGCGAGAATCGCGTCAGGCTCGCGCTCTTGCGCAGCGACGTGTTCGTCAGATCCAGCGCTTGCAGGCCGGCGAACGCGGGACCGAGACCGCCAACAGAGTCGACCATAGCCTCGCTCGTCAGAATCGCTCGGGCCGCCGTCGACGACGGTGGCAAGCGAGCAAACCTGATTAGCGGAAGCTACTTTCCCCACCTGTTCTCGGGGGACTTCGCCGTATTCTGTCGGCGCGTAGCCGTTTCGCACCGCCATGATAACCGAACGCCGACGCGCGACAAGCGACTGCTAAGGTTGCATTAACCATGTTCGTTAACCTCGTTCGCGCGCGCACCGCGCGCCCTACGCGAGAATGAGCGATCCGAAGTGCGCCGACGACCCGCGCTGGCCGGCGGCCCGCCTCGCGCTCTTCTATGCCGCGATGTTCGCGGCGATCGGCGTCTACATGCCGTTCTGGCCGGTCTGGCTCGCTGCTCAAGGCGTCACCCCGTTCGAGCTCGGTGTGCTGCTATCGGCCAATCATTGGCTGAAGATCGTCACCAACCCGCTGATCGCGCGTATCGTCGATCGCCGTGGCGAGCGGCGGATGCCGCTCATCCTCCTTGCGCTGGCGACGTTCGCGGTGTTCCTCCCGTTCCCCCTCGTCGCCGGGTTCGCCGCGCTTCTGCTGCTCACGCTTCTCAACAGCGTGTTCTTTCCGGCGATCATTCCGGTCGGCGAGAACCTGGCCTTGACCGTCGTCTACACCCGTAAGCTCGACTACGGCCGGATCCGGCTGTGGGGTTCGATCGCGTTCATCGGCGGCGCACTGGGCGGCGGCGCGCTCCTGGCCGGCCGGAGCGAGGACGTGATCTGGTGGACGATCGTGCTCGCGATGGCGGCCATGGTCGGGGCCTGTCTCGGGCTGCCCGAGGCACGCACGGCAGTACCATCCGGTTCCATACCGGTCGGCGTCGGTGTCCTCCTCAAGAACCGGGCGTTCGTCTATTTCCTGATCGCGGGCGGTCTCGTGCAGGGGAGCCACGCGGTCTATTACGGCTTCAGCGCCATCGCCTGGCGCGCCGCCGGGATCGGCGAAACGACGATCGGCGCGCTATGGGCGCTGGGCGTGGTCGCCGAGATCCTCCTGTTCGCGTTCTCGGCGCGGTTGGTCGCCCGCTTCCGCCCGCCGAGCTTCTTGATCGCGGCAGCGCTCGCCGGGCTGATCCGGTGGTCGGCGACGCCGTTCACCGACTGGGTTCCGGCGCTCGCGTTCTTGCAGGTCCTCCACGCCCTGACCTTCGGCGCCGCCCACCTGGGCGCCATGCATTTCATCGCCCGCGCCGCGCCCGCCGGCGCGTCGGCGACGGCGCAGGGCATTTACTCGGGCGCCGCGGTCGGCGGCCTTTCCGGGCTGGCCGCGCTCCTCGGCGGATCGCTCTATGCCGACATCGGCACCCTCGCCTACCTCGCGATGACCGGGCTGTCGGCGGTCGCGCTCGGCGCGGCCCTCCTGCTTGCTCGACGTTGGGACGGGCAAACGCTTAGACTCGGGCTGCGATGAAAGCGCCTGCCTCCCAGCACGTCTGCACCGCCTACGGCTACAACATGATCGGGCCCAAGCCCGCCGCTTGCCCGTTTTGCGGCGCTGGGGCCGCCGCGTTCTTGACCGACGCCGCGTGCAGCGCGCGTTACCGCGTCACCGCTTCGGCAGTCGCGCCCGGGATTACGCGGCTGAATTCGGTGCCGCCGCTCGGGATCGAGCACGCCGCCTACCGGATCGAAGCCGACGGCGCCAACGTCTGGATCGACTGCCCGTCATCCTTCAACGCCGACGCGCTCGCCGCCCAGGTGATCGCGTTCACGCACAAGGATTTCCTGGGCGCCTCGAATCAGTACCGCGCCGCGTTCGGCGCCGAAGTCTGGATTCACGCCGCCGACGCCGTGCACCCGTTGGCGCGGCCGTTCCCGTTCGATCGTCGATTCGACACCGATTTCGAGGCGCATGGCATCGCCGCGAAGCATATCGGCGGGCATTCGCCGGGCTTCACCGCCTACCGCTTCGGCGACACCTTGTTCGCGTGCGACCTCGTGTTCGATCGCGGCGCGCGCACGCGCTTCAACCCCTACGGCCAGGGCGCCCGCGGCGCGGCGGAAGCGGCCCGCCGCCTGCTCGCCTGGCTCGGCCGCGACGAACTCGCGCGCGTCTGCGGCTGGAACTATGTGAGCGATTACGCCGGCTGGCGCGACCGCGTCGCCGCCCTCGTCGCGCGCAACGGGCGCCCGCTCGATCGCGGTCCTGCCGGCCCGCGCGCGCCCGAGCTCCGCCGCTACATCTGCAACGACTGCGCCCTGGTCTACGATCCGGTGCTCGGCATGCCCGAGGACGGGATCCCTCCGGGGACGCCGTTCGCCGCGATTCCCGACACTTGGCGCTGTCCCGATTGCCGCCTCACCAAGGCCGACTTCGTCGCGATCGATTCCTGAAAAATAGAGCGCCGCGCCCGATCGAGGCGCGGCGGTAACGATCCGTTAAGCCGCGGCGTCAGCGGCGCGGCAGATTCGGCAGCCGGCGATACCTACGCGGTAATTTCTTCCAGGGTGCGCTCGATCTTGCGCCGGTCGATCCCGAACCAGGTCGCCAGCAAGCTCACCGTCGAGCGAACGCGCGCGCAATGCGGGCATTGCACGGTCGGCTCGTAGGTCTTGACGTGAAACGTCTCGCCGCATTCGCACGAGATCATCACGCCTTTCCAAATCTGCTCCACGATCTTCACTGCACTTCTCCCCAAACTGAAAACGAGGTCATCGACGGGGAAAGCGGTGCAAGGCCCATGCCATGGGAAAATGTGAGCGCGATCACGGGGATACCCGAACCGCGCGGTTTCGGCGTAGGGTTGGCGCAGTTTTCGACCGGCGCGTGTGGCCCGGCCGCCGCACCCGCCTTAGATGAATAAGGGGGACCCGATGGCCAAAGTCGTGCCGCATTGGCGGCTCACCCACGAAGGCGCGCTCGCGGCGCTGAACGCGGCGGTCGCCAAAGCCACCGAGATCAAGGCGCCGATGTGCATCGCGATCTGCGACGATGGCGGCAACATGCTGGCGTTCGCGCGCATGGACGGTGCCAAGGTGCTGTCGATCGATTCGGCGACCGCCAAGGCCAAGACCGCGTCCTCGATGCGGGTCCAGACCGGCGGCCAGGACGAGAAGATCGCGACCAAGATGAGCTTCGCGACCCAGGGCAAGTACACCAACTTGAACGCCGGCCTCCCCATCATCGTCAACGGCGTCACCATCGGCGGCGTCGGCGCGGGCTCCGGTACCGGCGCGCAGGACCTCGAAGTCTCGAAGGCCGCGCTCGCCGCGATCGACGGCGCCGAGCGCTTCGCCGACGCCAAGGCGTTCTGAGCGATGGCCCGGTCGCGCGCCCTCGCCCTCGCCCTGGTCCTGACGTTCGCGGCCGCGCTCGCCGGTTGCGCCAACATGTCCCTGGTCGGCAGCGGCGGCTCGGAGAGCAAGCCCGACGTCGGCGTCGTCTTCAACGTCGATCTCTTCAACCTGTTCCGCGGCCGCCGCGCGCCCGATCCGGTCCCGCAGCCGCCCGAGGAAGGCTCGCGGCCCAAGGAGCGGGTGCCGGAAGAGGAGAAAGGCCCCGAGCGCGACCCCTACCGGTAAGCCCGTCGCCGCAGCTCGGCCATGCCCCCGGCGGGTCGATGGCGTTATGATGGGCGCGGACCGCGCCCTCCCGGATCCCGCCATGCTGTTCCGCCAACTGTTCGACAACGTCTCTTCGACCTACACCTACCTGCTCGCCGGCGGCAGGGGCGGCGAAGCGCTCATCATCGATCCGGTGTTCGAGCGGGTCGACCGCTACATCGCGCTCGCGGCCGAGCTCGAGCTGCGGCTGGTGATGGCGCTCGACACCCACGTCCACGCCGACCACATCACCGGCTTGGCGGCGCTCCGCGACCGCACCAAGTGCATCACCGCGATGGGCAAGATGGCCAAGGTCGACGTGGTCTCGTTCCGGTTCGACGATGGCGATGCGATCGAGATCGACGGCGTGCGCCTGGGCGCGCTCTATACGCCCGGACACACCGACGATTCCTATTGCTTCACCCTTCCCGACCGCGTTTTCACCGGCGATACGCTCCTGATCCGCGGCACCGGGCGCACCGATTTCCAGAATGGCGATGCCCGCGCCGCCTATCGCTCGCTCACCGAGAAGCTGCTCGTTCTGCCCGATGCGACGCTGGTCTATCCCGGCCACGACTACAAGGGCGACACCGTCTCGACGATCGGCGAGGAGCGCGCGTTCAACCCGCGGCTCAAGGCGACATCGGCCGAGGCGTACGCGGCTGAGATGGCGAGCCTCGCCCTGCCCAACCCCAAGATGATGGACGTCGCGGTGCCGGCCAACCTGAAGATCGGCGCGCACCAGCGCGCCGAAGGCGGCGAGACCTGGTCGGTCGAGGCGGTCGAGGCGCTCCGCGAAATCGAAAAGCCCGACCTCGTCTTGATCGATCTGCGCGACGACAACGAGCGGCGGCGCGCCGGCGCCATACCGAACGCGGTCCAGGTCCCCTACCGCGACCTCGTCCACGCGCTCCACCCCGGCGGTCTCGTCCACTACGAGGCGATCAAGGGCCGCAAGCGCATCATGTTTTATTGCGCGTTCGGCGAGCGTTCGGCGCTCGCGGTCAAGTCCGCCCACGAGAGCGGGCTCTTCAACGTCTGCCACCTCGTCGGCGGCATCGACGCGTGGCGCCAGGCCGGCGGCGCGGTCGAGTCGATCGCCTAGTCTAGGGCTGGATAAACTCGATCGTGATGCCGTCGGCGTTGGTGGCGTAGACGATGCGGCGGCCCTTGTTGGGGCCCTTGTCGGAAATCTGTACCGGCCCGCGCGCCACGAAACCGTAGGCCCGCCCGGCGGCGAGCGCGGCATCCAGATTGTCGACGTCGAAGGCGATGTGGGCGAAGCCGGCATCGCACGGCCGCCCCGTCACCTTGGCGCGGTCGGCCGGGCTCGCATACTCGATGAATTCGAGCCGGTGCCCGGGCGCGTCGACGAACGCGACCGTGATGCGGGCGCCGGGAACCCCGGTCACGTTCTCGGCCATCTTGGGATCGCGCGGCATTTTTTCGGTGGCGCGGAAGCCCAAGACGTCGCGGAAGAACGCAAGCGTTTGATCGAGGTTCGAGACCGTGAAGCTCGTATGGTTGGTGGCGAGCACGCGAAAGTCGGGCATGGCGAATCCTTCCTTGCCATCACGGTCTGACCGCGCGCCCGATCACCGGGTAGGCGGGGTCGGTGTAACCGAACGTCGTCGAGTGCCCGGGCGGCACCAGGCGGTCGATGAAGGCATGATCGGCCGCGGTCAGCCGATAGTCGAGCGCGCTCAAGTACTCGTTCCATTGTCCGAGCGTGCGCGGGCCGGCGATCGCCGCGGCGACATGGGCGTTGGCGAGCACCCAGAGCAGCGCGAACTGGCCCGCGCTCAGGCCGCGGGCGCGGGCGCGGGTCGCGAGCTTGGCCGCGAACGCGACCGATTCTTTCCGCCACTCGGTCATCATCAAGCGGCGGTCGCGGCGCCCGGCCCGGCTGTTCGCGGGCGCCGGCTCGCCCCAGGCGTACTTCGCGGTCAACACCCCGCGCGCCAGCGGGCTGAACGGCACCACGCCGAGGCCATAGGAGGCGGCGGCCGGGATCACTTCGTCCTCGGCGACCCGGGTCGCCGCGTTGTAGCAAGGCTGGCACGCGATCGGCCGCGCGACGTTCATCTGATCGCAAAGCCGGACGACCTCGGCCAAGCGCCAGCCGCGGATGTTGCTCAACCCGAAATAGCGGGCCTTGCCGGCGCGGATCAGATCGCCGACCGCCCGCACCGCCTCCTCGAGCGGCGTCGTCTGATCGTCGACGTGAAAGTAATAAAGGTCGACATAGTCGGTCCTGAGCCGGCGCAAGCTCTGATCGATCGCGGCCATGAGGTGCTTGCGCGAGAGCCCGCGCGCGTTGGGCGCGGCCGGCCCGAACCCGACCTTGGTCGCGAGCACCCAGCGCGCGCGATCGCGCGCGATCAGGCGCCCGACGATCCGCTCCGAGTCGCCGTCGACATAGACGTCGGCGGTATCGATGAAGTTGATCCCGGCGGCGCGGGCACGGGCGACGATCCGCGCCGCTTCCCGCGCCGGCGTCTCGTTCCCGAAGGTGAGCGCGCCCAGGCACAGCGCCGAGACGCGCAAACCGCCGCGCCCGAGGGTCCGGTACTCCATCGCCCGCAGCCGCCGTTCGTTGCCGCGGTTCAATTCACCTTGCGGCCGACCACTTCCAAGACCTCGTCCTTGGTCATGACGTCGCCGAACTGCATGATGAAGGTCTCGAGCGTCGCCAGGTGCTCCTTGTCGGTGAAGGCGGCGCAGCAGTCGGACACCAGAACGACCTTGTAGTCGAGCGCCATCGCGTCGCGCCCGGTCGATTCGACGCAGACGTTGGTCTTGGTCCCGGCCAGGATCAGCGCTTCGATGCCGAGGCTGCGCAACAGCCGCTCGAGCGTCGAAGCGCCCGACGTGAACGCGCTATAGCGGTTCTTGGTGACGCGGAGATCGTCGCCGTGGATCGTCAAGTCCTTCCACAGCTTGGCGCCGTGGCCGTCGGGCTTGGTGTACTCGATCATGCGCGCGATCTTCACCGGGTCGCCGACGATGTGATCGAAAAAGCCCTTCCAGTCGGTCTTGGTGCCTTTGCCGTTGTTGGCATGGTTGACCCAGATCACGGTGACGCCGCGGCGGCGAAGCTCGTCGGCGAGCGCGTTGATCGCCGGCACCACGTCGCGCGCGACCGGGACCTCGGCCGGGGCGCCGGGCTCGACGAAGGTGTTCTGCATGTCGACGACGACGAACGCGGTCTTGGCCGGATCGAGCGAGTCGAACAGATGGACGCGGCCGCGGCGCGCGAGCACGCGATCGATGATGTCTTGGCCGATCTGGACTTTGTGCATGGATCTCCTCCCGGTCGCTCGTTTCTAGTGGACCGTCGGCGCGGTGGGCGCGGGCGGCTCGGTGATGTCGTCGGGCGCGCTGGCCGGCCCGGCCTGATGATGGACCATCTTCCAGGCGCCGGTTTCGCGCACGAACAGGTTGGTGGCGATCAGATACCCGCCCTCGACCCGCTCGTAGCAGATGACATAGGCGAAGTCGCCATGGACGGTCGCCTTGGCGCCCAAGCAGGCGATCCGGGGCGAACTGGCCGACGTCAAGATCGCGCGCCAGCTCGCGAGCACCGGATCGCGGCCCGCCAGCGCCTGCCAGCCCGGATGGATGCAAGCGACCGGCGCCGTGCCCGCCCACACCGCTTCCATCGCCGCCACGTCCTTGGCGGCGAAGGCGCGGTAGAACGCTTCGTTCGCCGCCAGTACCGCGCGCTCGTCCGCCGCCGCGCTCACGTAATGAACTTGGTGTAGCCGCCGTCGACGTTCCAGCACACCCCGGTGATGAAGCCGGCCTTGCGGTCGGATGCCAGGAACGCGACCGCCGCGCCGACTTCCTCGGGCTTGCCGGTGCGCTTCATCGGCAGATCCTTGGCGAGGTTGCGGAACACCTCCTCTTTGTCCTTGCCGACGTGGGGGATGAATTCGAGCGCGAGCTCCTCCCACAGCGGCGTCCGGATGAACGCCGGATTGATGCAGTTGACGCGGATGGTCGGACCGTAGTCCTGGGCCCAGGTCTTGGTGAGCGAGAGCATCGCCGCCTTGGCCGAGTTGTAGTCGCCCATGCCGCTGAAGCCCGAGTGGCCGCCGACCGAGGAAATATTGATGACGGTGCCGCCGCCTTGCTCCTTCATCGTCGCGATGGCGCGGCGCGTGGTGCGGATGCACGACCACAGATTGAGGTCGTAGATGTGGGCCCACTCCGCGTCGGGCTGCTCGAGCGAGCGCTTGATCGAGGCTTCGCCGCCGGCATTGTTGACCAGGACATCGAGCCGGCCCCACGCGGCGAGGGTCTCGTCGACGACGCGGTCGTTGTCGTTCTTGTCGGTGGCGTCGGCCGCGATGGTGAGGCACTCGGCGCCGAGCGCCTCGGCCTCGCGTTTGGTTTCGGCGAGCGCCGCCTTGCCGCGCGCGCTCACCGCGACGCGGCAGCCTTCGCGCGCGAGTTCGAGGACGATGCCCTTGCCGATCCCCTTGCTCGCCCCGGTGACGAGCGCGACCTTGCCCTTGAGCCCGAGATCCATGGCGCTTCCCCTGCTGGCGTTCTGGCCGGTAAGCGCGCCATCGTAGGGGGCGCCCCGGTCGCGCTCAAGCGGGCGAAAAAAGCGAGGCCCAGGGGCCTCGCTTTTCATCGGGTGTTGCGTCCGCCGGGCGCGCTCGCCAGGGCTTATCCGTGGCGAGCATCGTCCGGTCGGACCGAACGCGGGCCGGCGCCCGCGTTCGCGTTTACGCCGCGATTACCGCCGGATGATCCACATCACGATGCCGGCGGCAATCAGGCCGATCAGGCCGGCGCCGGAGAAGTTGGTAATCAGCTTGATCAAGTTGCCGGCGACGTCGGCGTTGATGAAGACGAGCGCGTTCGGAAACAGTATTTGCAGGACGACGCCGAGGCCGACGAGAACCAGGAACACCTCGATCAACTGCCGTAGCCAGCCAGTTACCCTATCCATTGTTGAACCCCGTTTTTGGTTGAACCGTTACACGGCACTAGTCACCGCCCGGCACCGTCGCGGGCGCGGACGATGAGGAACGCCACGATCGCCGCGGCAATAACGCCGATCAGACCGGCATTGCCGAGCTTGGTCATGAGCGCACCGATATTCGCGAACATGTCGATGCCGAACAGCTTCGGCACGTCGGCCGCGAACAACACTTGCAACAACGTCAACAACGCAATGACGTAAAGCACCAACTCCAGGATGTTCCAAAGCCACTTGCGAACTTCCGCGTACATCGCTCACCCCCTTTTGTCGTGGGACGACGACCGAACCGACGAATCCTCGGACGCGACCGCTAGCGGCCGCGCTCCAGCAAAGGCAGTTCCCCCTGGTCGCCGTATTGAGCGAGGAGCTTGGCGACGGCGTAGCGAATGACCCACGCTACGGAGACGTCGTTGCGCCGGGCCAGCGCGAGCAAGCTCGCGTACTGATCCCGAGCGAGCAGGACCGACGTGCGAACGGTCTGCTTACGGCCAGCCAATGCCGACCTCCCTCACCATTCCGGCCATCGTACCGCAATCCGACACCTGATTCCATCAAAAATATGTGCCGCTGCACCATTTTGGTGCAAGTCCCTTATCCAAGCTCTAAGCCCGCCACCGCAATCGGCTGAACGCGCCAGCGATACGCGGGCGGCGCGAAATCGCTGCGGCAGCGGCGACCCGCTGCTAGATTGGCGCCACCCCTGGCCCGCCGATGCCGTCCAGCCGCCGCACCGTCTACGAAGCACTCGAACTCGTCCGCCATACCGGGCGGTGGCCGATCGCGTTCGAGTTCGCTTGGTCGGGGCTGATTTTCGCCAATCTGGTCGCGACCGTGCTCGAGTCGATGCCGGCCGTGGTCGGTGCGTACGGCCCGGCGCTCGCGCTCTTCCATGCGGTCTCGATGGTGCTGTTCACGGTCGAGCTCGGCGTCCGTTTTTGGGTCTGCACCGCCGATGCCACCGACCGCTACGTTCATCCGTTGTGGGGGCGGGTCCGCTACTTTTTCTCGACCCTCACGCTCCTCGACGTGATCGCGGTCGCGCCCTACTGGCTCGGCGTCACGCTCGATCTCCGCTTCGCCCGCACGTTCCGGCTGCTGCGGATGCTCTATTTCTTCGGCTATGGCGATGCGACCGAAAGTCTGGCGGCGGTTTTCTACAACGAGCGCAAGGCCCTGATCGGCGCGCTCATCACCATGATGTTCGCGCTGTTCGTGACCTCGTCGCTCATGTACCTGATCGAGCATCCGGTCCAGCCCGAGCAGTTTTCGAGCATCCTGAATGCGCTGTGGTGGGGGCTCGCGACCTTCGCCACCATCGGCTACGGCGACATCACGCCGGTGACGGCGGCCGGCCGGGTACTCACCGGCATCGCCGCGGTGTTCGGGATCGCGATGTTCGCGCTCCCCGCCGGCATCCTGGCTTCGGGCTACGCCTCCGAACTCAAGCGCCGCGATTTCGTCATCACCTGGGAGCTGGTCGCGCGCGTGCCGGTGTTCGCCAAGCTGCCGGCTTCGAAGATCGCCGACATCGCCGGCATGCTGCGCGTGCGCCAGGTCCGCGCCGGCGAGGTGGTCGTGCGCAAGGGCGATCCCGCCAACAGCATGTATTTCATCGCCGAGGGCGAGGTGCTGGTCGACATCAAGCCGCATCCGATCCGGCTCCGGAACGGCGAGTTTTTCGGCGAAATGGGTCTGCTCGAACGGGCGCCGCGGAGCGCGACCGTCTCGGCGGCGCGAACCTCGCGGCTGCTGGTGCTGGAGGCGCAGGACCTGGCCCGCTTCCTCGACGGCAACCCGATCGTGCGCGAAACCCTGACGCGGGCGACCGCGGACCGGCTCCTGCATCAGCAGGAAGTCGAAGCGATGGCCGCCGCCGAACCGGAGCAGCGGGCCTCGTGACGCGCCGATGACGCCGCCGCAAACGCTGGCCGAAAAGCTGGTGGCGCGCGCCGCGGGGCAGGCCGCGGTCCGCGCCGGCCAGATCGCGACCGCGCGGGTCGACCTCGCCATGATCCACGATTCGGGCGGGCCGCGGCGGGTCGCGCCGATCCTCGAGCGCTTGGGCGTCGGCGTCTGGGACCCGGCCCGGGTCGTCGTCGTCACCGACCATTTCACGCCGGCCGGCGATGCCGAGAGCGCGCGCATCCTCGATCTCACGCGGCGGTGGGTTGCCGCCAACAAGATCGCGCACTTCTACGACATGCAGGGCATCTGCCACGTGGTCGTGCCCGAGCACGGCCATCTCCGCCCCGGCCTGTTCGCGGTGGGCGGCGATTCGCACTCGCCGACCGGCGGTGCGTTCGGCTGCTTCATGTTCGGGGTCGGGGCCACCGAGATGGCGGGCGTGCTGGCGACCGGCGAAATCTGGCTGCGCGTACCGGAGACGATCCGGATCGAGTGGAACGGCGTCTTGAACGCGGGTGTCGCCGCCAAGGACGTCATGCTGGCGCTCTGCGCCGCGCTCGGCATGGACGGCGGCGACTATCAGGCGATCGAGTATGCCGGAAGCCTGATCGACGCGTTGCCGATGGAAGAACGGATGACGCTCTGCAACATGGCGGCGGAACTAGGCGCCCAGGTCGGGCTGATCGCGCCCGACGCGATCACCACCGCCTATCTCGAACGCGCCGGCGCCGCGGCCGGCAACGACCTCGGCCCGTGGCGGAGCGATCCCGACGCGACCGTGCGCGCCCGCCACGCGTTCGACGCCGCCACGCTCGCGCCCCAGGTGGCGGCGCCGCACAGCCCGGCCAACGCCGCTCCGATCGCCGACATCGACCGCGTCCCCGTCGATCAGTGCTACATCGGCGCCTGCACCGGCGCCAAGTTGGGCGACCTCCGGATGGCCGCGGCGATCTTGAAAGGCCGGCACGTCGCGCCCGGGGTCCGCCTCCTGGTGGCGCCGGCCTCGCTCGACGCGCTCAACCGGGCCGCCGCCGAGGGGACGCTCGCCCAGCTCACCGAGGCCGGTGCGATTCTCCTCCCCTCGGGGTGCAACGCGTGCGGCGGCTACGGCGTCGGCGTGCTGGCCGAAAACGAGGTCTGCATCGCCTCGACCGCGCGCAACTTCAAGGGCCGCATGGGCGCCGCCTCGGCCCGGGTCTATCTGGGCTCGCCCTACACCGTCGCCGCCGCCGCGATCGCCGGCCGCATCGTCGATCCGCGCGACTTTCTTCGCCCTCTCCCCGCCTC
>VGEO01000041.1 GCA_016869275.1 Alphaproteobacteria bacterium
GGTCGCCTACGTCGTCGAGGCCAAGCCGCATCCCAACGCCGATAAGCTCCGTGTCTGTGTCGTCGATACCGGCACCGAGAAGCTTCAGGTCGTGTGCGGCGCGCCCAATGCCAAGACCGGCATGAAGGGCGTGTTCGCGCCGGTCGGGACCACCGTTCCCGGCACCGGCGTCAAGTTGACGCAAGCCAAGATCCGCGGCGAGCTTTCGAACGGTATGCTGGTCTCGGAGCGCGAGATGGGTTTGTCGGACGAGCATGCGGGCATCATCGAGCTTCCGGCCGACGCGCCAGTCGGCAAGCCGTTTGCGAGCGTTTTGGGCCTCGACGATCCGGTGATCGACGTCGCGATCACCCCGAACCGCCAGGACTGCCTCGGCGTCCGCGGAATCGCCCGCGACTTGGCGGCGGCCGGCCTCGGTACGCTCAAACCGTTCGCCGTTCCCGCGATAGCCGGCGCGTTCGCAAGCCCGATCGGGGTCGAGCTCGCCTTCGAACCGACCGCGGCCAACGCCTGCCCGCTGTTCGTCGGCCGCTACGTCAAGGGCGTCAAGAACGGGCCGAGCCCGGCCTGGATGCAGGCGCGGTTGAAGGCGATCGGGCTGCGACCGATTTCGGCGCTGGTCGATATGACCAACTACGTGACGTTCGACTTGGGCCGGCCGCTCCACGTGTTCGATGCCGACAAGATCAAGGGCGGCATTCATGTCCGTCTGTCGCGCGCCGGCGAGCGCATGGCGGCGCTGAACGGCAAGGAATACGAGGTCGAGGCCGGCGTGACTTTGATCGCCGACGACGCCGGTGCGGTCGGTTTCGGCGGCGTGATCGGCGGCGAAGCCTCGGGCTGCACCGAAGCGACCCGCAACGTCTTCATCGAATCGGCTCTGTTCGATCCGATCCGAACCGCTCGCACCGGGCGGCGCTACCAGATCGAGTCGGACGCGCGCTATCGCTTCGAGCGCGGCGTCGATCCGGCGTTCGTCCACGCCGGCGCCGACGTCGCGGCCATGTGGGTACAGAAGCTCTGCGGCGGCGAAGCGAGCCAGCCGGTGGTTGCCGGGCAAGCGCCGGAATGGCGGCGCCAGGTGAGCCTCCGGCCGGCGCGAGTGCGCGACCTCGGCGGGATCGCGGTCGACGAAACCGAAAGCGCGCGCATCCTGACTGCGCTCGGGTTCGACGTGGCGAAGCAAGGCGATCGGCTCGAAGCGACGGTGCCGTCGTGGCGGCGCGATATCGAAGGCGAGGCCGACCTGGTCGAGGAAGTGACCCGGATCAAGGGGTTCGATGCGATTCCCTCGGTGCCGGTGCCGCGCAACGTCACGGTGACGAAGCCGGTCCTGACCGAGGCCCAGCGTCGCGCCCGTACGGTCCGGCGCGCGCTCGCGGCGCGCGGCTTGACCGAGGTCGTCACCTACTCGTTCACGCGCCGGGCCGAGGCTCAACTGTTCGGCGGCGGCAGCGATCCGCTCATGCTCGCCAATCCGATCAGCGCCGATCTGGACTGCATGCGGCCGACGCCGCTCGCGAATCTGGTGACCGCCGCCGTGCGCAACCACGCCCGTGGCGCCGATGCGGTCGCACTCTACGAAGTCGGGCCGGCTTACGCCGATGACACCCCGGCCGGGCAGTCGACGATCGCCGCCGGCATTCGCTCCGGCGACGCGCTCGCCCGGCACTGGCACGGCGCCGCCCGCGGGTTCGACGCGTTCGACGCCAAGGCCGATGCGCAAGCCGCGCTCGCCGCCGCCGGCGTCCCGGTCGCCGGCTTGCAGAGCGTTCCCGAGGCGCCGACCTGGTATCACCCCGGCCGCGCGGGCGTGCTGCGTTTAGGGCCGAAGACGCTCGCCCGCTTCGGCGAGCTCCACCCCGGCCTCTTGGCCAAGCTCGACCTCAAGGGCCCGGCGGTCGCGTTCGAGCTCCTGCTCGATCAGGTCCCGACCGCGCGCGCCAAGGCCGGTCGCACCCGGGCGCGGCTCGTGGTCTCGGACTTGCCGGCGGTCGAGCGCGACTTCGCTTTCGTGCTCGATCAGGGCGTCACCGCCGAGGCGATCGTCCGCGCCGTCAAGAGCGCCGAGAAGACGCTGATCGCCGACGTCCACGTGTTCGACGTCTATAGCGGCCAAGGCATCGCCGAGGGCAAGAAGTCGGTCGCGTTCGCGGTTTGCCTGCAGCCGACCGAGAAGACGCTGACCGATCCCGAGATCGACGCCATCGGTCAGAAGATCGTCGCTGCCGTGGTCAAGGCGACCGGCGGCACGCTCCGCACGTGACCGCCCCGCCCGCCCAGTCGGTGTAGAGTCGCGGCCGATGACCGACACCGCTCTGATTCGCAATTTCTCGATCGTCGCCCACATCGACCACGGCAAGTCGACGCTGGCCGACCGGCTGATCGAGACCTGCGGCGGCTTGACCGAGCGCGAGATGCGCGAGCAGGTGCTCGATTCGATGGACATCGAGCGCGAGCGCGGTATCACCATCAAGGCGCAGACCGTGCGCCTTACCTACCGGGCCAAGGACGGCAAGACCTATTGCCTCAACCTGATGGATACGCCCGGCCACGTCGATTTCTCCTACGAGGTGAGCCGCAGCCTCGCGGCGTGCGAGGGCTCGATCCTGGTGGTCGATGCCAGCCAGGGCGTCGAGGCGCAGACCCTCGCCAACGTCTATCAGGCGATCGACGCCGGCCACGAGATCGTGATCGCGCTCAACAAGATCGACTTACCGGCGGCCGAGCCCGAGCGGGTGGCGCAGCAGATCGAGGACGTGATCGGACTCGATGCCGCCGACGCGCTCCGGATCTCGGCCAAAACCGGAATCGGCATCGGCGACCTCTTGGAGGCGATCGTCGCCCGCGTCCCCGCGCCCCAAGGCGATGCGCAAGCGCCGCTCAAAGCGCTCCTGGTCGACTCGTGGTACGACGCCTATCTGGGCGTCATGATCCTGGTGCGCTTGAAGGACGGTGTCCTCAAGAAAGGCATGAAGATCCGCCTGATGGCGACCGGCGCCACCCACGTCGTCGACCGCGTCGGCGTGTTCACGCCCAAACCCACGGTGGTCGACGAGCTCGGGCCCGGCGAGGTCGGGTTCCTGAACGCCTCGATCCGCGAGGTCGCCGAAGCCAAGGTCGGCGACACCATCACCGACGAGCGCAACCAGACCGCGCAGGCGCTGCCCGGCTTCAAGCCGAGCATCCCGGTCGTGTTCTGCGGCCTGTTCCCGGCCGAGACCGAAGACTTCGAGCGCCTGCGCGAGGGCTTGGCCAAGCTGCACCTGAACGACGCCAGCTTCCACTACGAGCCCGAATCCTCGGCCGCGTTGGGCATCGGCTTCCGCTGCGGCTTCCTGGGCCTGCTCCATCTCGAGATCGTGCAGGAGCGGCTGTCGCGCGAGTTCGATCTCGACCTGGTCGCGACCGCGCCTTCGGTCGTCTATCGGCTGAAGCTCAGCGACGGCTCCGAGATCGAACTCCACAACCCGGCCGACATGCCCGACGTCTCGCGGATCGTCGAGATGGCCGAGCCGTGGATCAAGGCGACGATCCTGGTGCCGGACGAGCATTTGGGCTCGGTCCTCAAGCTTTGCGAGGAGCGGCGCGGCACTCAGATCGACCTCACCTACGTCGGCAGCCGCGCCATGGTGGTCTACCGGCTGCCGTTGAACGAGGTGGTGTTCGATTTCTACGACCGCTTGAAGTCGGTGTCGCGCGGCTACGCCAGCTTCGACTACGAGCTCGCCGGCTACGAGCCGGCCGATCTCGTCAAGATGCAGATCCTGATCAACGGCGATCCGGTCGATGCGCTCTCGATCGTCGTCCACCGCTCCCGCGCCGAGATGCGCGGCCGCGCGCTCTGCGAGCGGCTGAAGGAGCTGATCCCGCGCCACATGTTCCAGATCCCGATCCAGGCGGCGATCGGCGGGCGCGTCATCGCCCGCGAGACCATCAAGGCGCTCAGGAAGGACGTGCTCGCCAAATGCTATGGCGGCGACGTCACCCGCAAGCGCAAGCTCCTGGAGAAGCAGAAGAAGGGCAAGAAGCGGATGCGCCAGGTCGGCAAGGTCGACATCCCGCAGGACGCCTTCATTGCCGCGCTCCGGGTGTCGTCGGGCGACGGCTAACGGGCCCGGCCGATGTACCTACCCGCGGCTTTCCGCGAGGACCGTCCGACCGTCCTCCACGAAGCGATCCGCACGATTCGCCTGGCGACGCTGGTGAGCCGGGGCGCGGTCGAGCCGTTTGCAACCCACCTGCCGATGGTGCTCGACCCTGCGACGGGCGCGCACGGTACGCTCCGAGGGCACATCGCGCGCGCTAATCCGCATCGCGAAATTCTGGCCGAGGACGGCCGCGCGCTGGCGATCTTCCTCGGACCGCACGCTTACTTAAGCCCGTCGTACTACGCGACCAAGACCGAAACCGGGAAGGTCGTGCCGACCTGGAACTACATCGCCGTTCACGTCTACGGCCGCGCTGTGCTGGTCGATGACCGCGCGGCGCTCCGCCGCCATGTCGAGGCGCTGACCGACGCGCACGAAGCCGACCGTCCGGCGCGCTGGCGGGTCGACGATGCGCCGCCCGACTATGTCGAACGGATGCTCGAGGGCATCGTCGGCATCGCGCTCACGATCGAGCGGATCGAGGGCAAGTGGAAGGTGAGCCAGAATCGCCCCGCCGCCGATCGCACCGGCGTCGTCCGCGGGCTGGAAACATCGGACCGCGCGGATGACCGCGCGATTGCCGCCGCGGTCGCCGCGACCGGCGACGAGATCACGAGCGGCTGAGCCGGCGCGGGAAGTGGTCGGGGCGGCGGCGGCGCGCGCGAAACAGCAGCAGCAGGACTAGACCGAGGCCGCCGGCGACCGCCCAGGTCGGCAGCAGCAGCACCGCGACGATCACCGGATCCCACAACTCGGGCGTGATGTAGCGCTGCACCACCGCTTGCAACAGATTGAGGCTCCCCGGGTGCAGCTCGTACCAGAACGCCCCCAGCGCCTTCATCGCGAAATCGCCCGAAGCGAGCGAACTCACGAGATCGGCGCCGAGCGCGAGCACGCCCGCCAACAGCAGTACCGCGCCGATGATGCGTCCGGTCATTCCCGCCGCCCTCGCGCGGTCTCGTCCGCGCCGGCCGTGAGCTTAGCGCGAAGGGCGCGGGCGGCCTACCCGGCGCGCGGCCGCGGGCGCTTGCCAGAGGGGTTCGCCCGACTATAGTGGTCCGCGCAGCACACACCGGAGGGATGGCCGAGCGGTCGAAGGCGCACGCCTGGAAAGTGTGTATACGTCAAAAGCGTATCGTGGGTTCGAATCCCACTCCCTCCGCCACCCTGCGCCTGTCCGGCCCGGAGAGATCGGTAACAGATCGTACCGGAGACATGGGTTACAACCCGGAGCCAAACGGGTTGTCCGTGGGTTGCAGGGTCTTCGGGACCGCCGAAGCCTTGGAGCAGTATCTCGCAACACGAGGCCGGTCGTGACGATCGTTTCCCCGGCCTCGATCGCCCGAACCAGCACGCGGACCTCGGCCGCCGCCGCCGGTCGATCGCGGCGAAGCGCGAGCGACCATACGCTCGTGTCGACGAACAGGCTCAATCGCGCGTCCGTTCGGCCTATAGTCGAAGGCGGGTCCCCGCTCGAGTTTGCCCATCAGCTCGAGCAGATGTTTTTTGGCGCCGCCGTGCAACGAACTCGGTGACAGCCGTGGTCACAGCCGCATTCTTGGTGCGTTCGCCGCTCGATGCGAGCGCGCACTCGACGATGGTCGAGACCACAACCCGGCCCGGCGCCATCGTGCGCCTCGCCCTCGTGGCGGCGCTCCTCGCGGTCGCCATTGTCGCACCCGGCTAGGCCGCCGAGCGGCTGATCTTCGTCACTTCGAACGGTTGGCACAGCGGCATCGTCGTCGCGCGGACCGACCTGCCGCCCGACGCGATTCCCGAAGCGGCGGATTTCCCGGATGCCGCCTATATCGAGTTCGGATGGGGCGATGCCGAATATTACCCGGCGCGACGGCCGACGTTCGGTTTGGCGCTCGGCGCGGCGCTGCCCGGCCCGGCGGTGCTGCACGTGAGCGGACTCTGGGGGCCTCCGGCCGAGGTATTTCCGAGCGCGACCGTGCTCGCGGTCGCGCTGACCGATGCCGGGCTCGCGCGGCTCATCGCCTTCCTCGGTTCAAGCTTCGATCGCGCCGGCGCGGCGCGCGCGACGGCCAACGCGCCCGGCCTCTATCCCTTCAGCCGCTTCTACCCGGCGACCGGCCGCTTTCATCTGTTCAATACCTGCAACACCTGGACGGCGAACGGACTCGCCGCGGCCGGCGTCGCGATCGCGCCCGAGGGCGTGCAGACCGCCGACGAACTCGTCGATCGCCTACGTCCGCTCGCCCGCCGCAATTAGACTTAGACCAGCCGGCATCGGCGGCGCCCGGTGGGCGCGAGCCCGCGGGCGACGAGGAGCGGCACGGCCACGAGCGCGGCGAGTGCAGCCTCGAACGCGAGCGCGTGCTTGAACTTGATCGTCGGCGCCTGAAAGAGGTCGACCGCGGCCGTGTTCCATCCCCACAGCAGCGCGACGCTCCCCAGCAGGACAACGAGGGTTGCGATCAGGACGATGTGACCCCACCGGTGGAGCCGGGTCGCGTGGTCCCTCCGGCGCGGCCGCGGGGTGGCGGTTTCATGCGGTTCGATCATCGGGTTCTCCTTTCCGTAAAGCGTCGTCCAGGAACGTGCGGAGTGCCGCCAGTGCCGCGAGCGCGGCGTCGAGATCGCGGCCGGCGAGCGCGCGGGTGAGGTCGGCGAGCACAGCCTTCTCGCGTTCGCGCATGCGGGCGAAGAGCGTACGGCCCGCCTCGGTCAGCTCGGCCAGCGGCGAGCGCCGGTCGGCCGGGTTGGGCCGCGTCGTCGCGAGCTCGGCCGCGACCAGGCGGTTCAGGAGCACCTGGATATGCTGACGCGTCACGCGCTTGGCGCGCGCAATCGCCGGCACCGTCTGCGCGCCGTTTTCGTCAAGCGTCTCCATCACCGCGCGCATGGCGGTGGTGACGCCGAGGTGCCGGTGCAGCCGATCGCCGAGGGCTGCCATGCGGTTGAAGCAGGCGCGGACCTCGCGGGTGACGGCTTCGGCTTTCTTGGCCGCGGTCATGCGCCGCCCCTCACCGCGCGCACGGCACCGGCCGGCGCGCTGCCGCCGGGCGCGGCGCGAACGGCTGCCAGAGCAGCCAGACGAGCGAGTCGGCGCGCGCGCGGTCGGCATCGTCGAGACCGAGCCGGACCGAGGCGAGCTCACCCGCCGAGCGGTCGCGGAAGGTCCCGAACAACCGATCCCACCACGAGAACGTCGCGCCGTAGTTGCTGTAGGTCTCGGGCGGCCACGCCGAGTGGTGGAGCCGGTGCATCGCCGGGGTCACCAACACGAGCCTGATCGCGCGCTCGAGCGAGGGCGGCAACCGGACGTTGGCGTGGGTGAACACGGCCATCGCCGCATCGAAGAGTTCGTAGAGCATGAGCGCCGCCGCCGAGAGCCCGAGCCCCGGCGTCAACGCCGTCACCACCGCCATCCCGATCGCGAACTCGAGCGGGTGGACGCGCACGGTCGTGGTCACGTCGATCCGGGTGTCGGTGTGGTGGACACGGTGGATGCGCCAGAGGAACGGTGCCTTGTGCATGGCGGCGTGGACGGCGTAGCCGATCAGGCTGCGGAGCAAGAGCCCGAGCCCCAACTGCACCGCCCACGGCACCGCCGGGTGGTTGAGGAGGCCGAGACCATGGCGCGCGGCGGCGTCGGCGGCCGCGACCGCGCTCACGGGCATGGCGCCGATCGCGAGGATGGCGATGACCGTGAGGCCGATATTGGCCGGCCAGCGCCGGCGCCGCTCGGCATCGCGCCGCGCTGCGACAATGACCTCGAGCACATTCAAGATGATGAGCGCCCCTACGAACGCCGCGTACTGCAGCGGCTCGGCGTTGGTGCGGAGCATCGTTTCGAACATGGTTTGGTCCATGGCGCGCGCCCCCTGATTGACAGTATTACTGTCAATATAGGATCGACAATGTAGTTGTCAATAGCCAGGTACACCCGGCCATGATGTTCTTGCCCCGAACGATGAACGCCCGAGGAAAGGTGCGATGACCGAACTCGCCGATGTCCTGCTAACGCCGCCGACGCCAGCCAAACCGCGCCTTGCCTTGTTCGGTCGATTCGTCGGGTCCTGGGACCTCGATGTCACCTGGTACGCCGACGGCATTCCCAACCGGACCGCGACTGGGGAGTGGCACTTCGGCTACGTTCTCGGCGGCCACGCCATTCAAGACGTTTGGATCGTGCCGACCAGGGCCGAGCTGGCCGCCGGCCGGCCGCTTTACGAATACGGCAGCACGATCCGGTTCCCTGAACCCGGCAGCGACGATTGGCGCTCGACCTGGCACGGGCCGGTCCGCGGCCTCGTCATCCCCTTCCTCGCTCGCGCCGTCGGCGACGAGATCGTGCTCGAAGGCCGCGATGCCGCGGGCGCGGCACTCCGGTGGGTGTTCTCGGCGATCACGCGCGACAGTTTCCGCTGGCGCAACCTCAAGAAGAACCGCGACGCGTGGGTCCTCGAGCAGGATTTCGCCGCGCGCCGCCGCTGAGCCTTCAGCGCCGCGCCCGGGTGCTTCAACGCCGCGCTTGAGCGGGCCTCGATCCTTGGTCAGAGTCGCCGCCGACGTTCCATCCGGAGGGGAGCACCGATGAGCCTCATCATCACCGACGCCCATGTCGTGACCGGCGATGCCGACGATCGCCGCCACGACCGCGCCGACATCGTGATCGAGGGTGATCGCATCGGCGCCATCGGGCCGGGCGCGGGGCGCGCCGCCGCCGCCGCGCCGGGTGCGACCGTGGTCGACGGGCGCGGGCTCATCGCCATGCCCGGCCTGATCGACGCCCACATCCATTCCGAGGAAGGCTTCCAGCAGGCGGTCTACGGCAACGCCCCGCTCGAGCCCTGGCTGATGCAGGCCTATTCGCCGTTCGGCTTCCCGCTCTTGTCCGAGCGCGAGCAATATCTGCGCACCATGCTGGCGGCGATCCTCGCGATCCGCGGCGGCGCCACCACGGTCCAGGACGACTTCGTCCATCCGCCCGGCACGCCTGAGGCCCAGCACGGCGCGATCCGTGCCTACGCCGACATTGGCATCCGCGCCTGGTCGGCGGTCGACATGTGGGACAAGTCGTTCCGCGGCAGCCTACCGTGGGTCGGCAAGGTGTTCGGCGCCGCCGAGCTGGCGGCGCTCGATGCGCTGCCGATGACCACGACCAAAGCGCAGATCGACCTGTTCGAGCACCACTACAAGAACTGGAACGGCCACGACGGGCGTATCCGCGTCATCATCGCGCCGTGCGGGCCGCAACGCTGCACGCCCGATCTCCTGCACGAGGTCGACCGCATTTCGAAGGAGCGCGGCATTCCGCTCCACAGCCACTGCCTCGAAACCAAGCTCCAGGCGATCCAAGCGCGCGAAGAGTACGGCATGACCTTCGTCGAGTACTTCGCCGAACTCGGCCTGCTCACCGACCGCCTGACGCTGGTGCACGCGATCTGGGTGAATGAGCGCGACATCCAGATGATGGCCGAAGCCGGGACCGCGATGGTCCACAACCCGCTCTCGAACCTGAAGACCGGCGCCGGCGTGGCGCCGATCCGCAAACAGCTCAAGGCCGGGATCGCGATCGGCCTCGGCACCGACGGCGTCTGCACCGCCGACGGTGTCGATATGGTCGAGTGCATCCACGCCGGCGCCATCATGCATACGCTGGGGAGCACCGACTACGACGAGTGGGTGAGCGCGGCCGAGGTCTTCCGCATGGCGACCCTGGGCGGCGCGCGCACCGGACTGATGGACCGCGAGGTCGGAAGCCTCGAGGTCGGAAAGCGGGCCGATCTGATCCTGCTCGATCGCGACCATTGGGGTTTCATCCCGCTTTCCGATCCGGTCAAGCACGTCGCCTATTCGGTGACGTCCGAGGCGGTGCGCCACTCGATCGTCAACGGCCGGATCGTGATGCGCGACCGCCAGCTCACGCTGATCGACGAAGTCGCGATCAAGGGCGAGATTCGCGAGGCGGCCGAACGATTCTTGCGCGACCATGTGAGCGCGATGCGCGAGGGTTCGAAGCCCTATCTCGACGGTATGCGGCGGATGCACCTGAAAGCGCACGCCGCGAGGCTCTCGCTCGGCCACCTGCCGCGGTTCGCCGAATCCGGCGCCCAGGTGACGACGGTGCCGTGGGCCGCGCCGATCGTGGCGTTGGCGGAAACCGCCCCGGCCGCGCGGCCGAAACGGCCGGCGGCCAAGCCGAAACGATCGACCCGCAACGCCAAGCGCCGCCGTTAGAGCGGAGCGGGTTACGAGCGCCGCTCGTTCCGCTTGCGGCCCAAGACCGTCAGCACTTCGGCCGACGTCATCACGTCGCCGAACTGCTGGATGAAGGTCTCGAGCGTCGCGCGGTGCTCATCGTCCGAGAGCGCGGCGCAGCAATCGGCGACCATGACGACGCGAAAGTCCATCATCATCGCGTCGCGCGCAGTCGCCTCGCAGCAGACGTTGGTCTTGGTACCGCCGATCAGGACGTTCTCGATCCGATGGCTCCTGAGGACGCGTTCGAGCGAGGACGATCCCGGAATGAGCGCGCTATAGCGGTTCTTGACGATGCGGAGGTCGCCGGGCGCAACCTCGAGCGCATGCCAGATCTTCTGACCGTCCTGGTCGGGCGCAAGGCTGGCGATGGTGCGTTGGCGGACGGCGTCGGCGACGAAATGGTCGAAGAACATGTCCCAGTCGCTGCCCTTGGCGTCGTGGGTGTTGGCGTGCGTCACCCAGATCACGGCAACCCCCTGCGCCCGCAACGCGGCGCTCAAGCGGTTCAAGTTGTCCGCGATGCCGCGCGCCGCCGGGACTTCGGCCGCCGCCCCCGGCGCGACGAAGGTGTTCTGCATGTCGACGATCACGAACGCGGTGCGGGCCGGATCGAGCGCGTCGAACACGTGGTAGCGGCCGCGCCGCTTCAGGACGCGCGCGACGATCTCGGGCCGGATGGCGACGTCATGCATGGCGGGTCACGGCCGGACGATGTCGGTGAGGAACGGGTCGCCGGGAAGCGCGGTCTCGGTATCGAGCAGGGCGCCGCAGCCGGGGCAGAAGAACTCGCGGAGTTGGACCTTGGGCCCGGTCGAATAGGGGGCGCCGGCGATTCCGACCATCGGCCGCTCGCGCACCGTCGCCGCGGGTTTCCACGGCTGGCCGGCGTCGGCGAGGGCGTGGCCGCACGCCGCGCAGCAGATCGACCGCGCGCCGCCGCTCTCGCGGAGGTCGAGCGTCGCCGACAGCGGCCGCGTCATTCGGCCGCCTTGGCGAAGCGCGCCGCGCGCAGGGCTTCGCGCCGCGCCCGGGTTGCCGGCTCATCGACGGCGCTCGCATCGCCGTTCAGAACGACGCCGTAGATGCGGTCGGCGGTCTCGCGCGACACCACCCGCGTCCGCACGTCCGCCAGCACCGTGGCCGGCTCGCGCGCCAGCGGATCGCCGTAGCCGCCGCCGCCGTTCCAGCGCACGTAGAGCGAATCCTCGCCCATCAGCGGGAACACGCCCCACGAGATCGGCTCCTTGCGGCCCGGCATTTCATCGACGCTCTGCGCGAACTTGGCGTCGGCGTTCCGCGCCCGGTCGGCTTCGTTGTTGTGGACCCATTGGTAGCTGCACGGGCTCGCCGGATAGCCGCCGCCCAGGCCCTCGCTCATCGGGTACTGGATGCCTTTGCCCGAAACGACGAAGTGGATGCCGCCGTCGGGTGCATCGTGCGGCACGATCGCGTACTCGCCGCCGGCGCCGCCGCGGAAACGGCCGGGCCCACCCGAGTCCTGGGTGCGGCGGCGGAACAGATAGCGGATCGGGAAGTTGGCCTCGACCGTTTCGACGTTCGCCATGCGCGAGATCGGGTTCGGAATCTCGCCGCCCAAATCGATGCCGTCGGCGAAGGCACGGGCGCCGCCGGCGCCGCCGAAGGTCTCGGTCATGATGCCGATCGATTCGCCGCCCTTCTGGTTCTTGCCGAACAGGAAGATCGCGACGTGGCTGCCGTGCCAGACCGCGGTCGCCTCGTCCTTGTACTTCTCGCTCGCCGATAGCATCTTGGCGATGCAGGTACAGGCGACGTTGTTGACCGACTGGATCGCACCGACGGTCGCGATCGAGACCGGCGCCGGGCGCTTGGCGTTCACGATCGTGCCCTCGGGCGCGATCATCGTGATCGGCCGGATCATGCCCTCGTTCCAGGTGATGTCATAGCAAAGCAGCGGGAACAGCGGTGCGAACAGCGCGCCCCATCCGGCCCAGTACGAGCAATTGACGCCGTAGGGGGACTGCGGCGACGAGCCGGTGAAGTCGAAGGTGAGCGTGTCCTTCTTCTTGGTCATCGCCAGCGTCACGCGATAGACCTCGCCCTGGACGTCCAGGAACTGGCGCGCTTCCCAGCGCCCGTCGGGCAGCTCCTTGAGCCGTGCGCGCAAGAGCGTCTCGGATTGATCGATCAGCGACCGGCACGCCCGATCGACGGTCTTGAAGCCGTACTTGTCGATCAGGGCCAGCATGCGCTCGCGGGCCACGTTGCCGCAGGCGATCATCGACGAGATATCGAGCGCCACCATCTCGGGCGAGCGCACCATGTTGAGGAGGAGCGCCATCACGTCCTGCCGCACCGCGCCCTTCTCGACCAGCTTGATGCCGGGCGAGGAGAAGCCTTCGGTGTAGATGTCGCGCGACTCCGGGCTGAAGCCGCCCGGGTTCATGGCGCCGATGTCATAGACGTGGACGAAGCAGGCGCTCCACGCCACCAGCTTCTTCTGATGGTGGATCGGATGGACGAGATAGATGTCCGAAGTGTGAAGCGCGGCGGTGTAGGGGTCGTTCAGCAGGAACACGTCGCCTTCGTCGATGTTGCCCTTGAAGGTGCGGATGATGTGCTTGCAGGCTTCGGCGGCGCTGGTCAGATGGTGGAGAAAGCCGACGCCGCCCATCAGAAGCGAGCCGTCGGCGCGGTAGAGCGAGACCATCAAGTCGTGGCCCTCGTTGGTGATCGCGCTCCCCGACACGTGCTTCAAGGTGATGACCGCTTCCTCGACCACGCGGTAGAGGCGGTGACGGATGATCTCGAAGGTGATCGGGTCCATGGCGGGCCTCGCTCAGTTGAACTCGATGATGGTGTTGCGGTAGCCGTCGATGCGGCCGGTCTGGCCGGCCTGGACGACGATGGTGGTGATCGGCGTGTGGATCACCGCCGGACCTTTGACGACGTTGCCGGATTCGAGCTTCTCGAAGTCGTAGATGTCGGCCGGCGCGAAGCCGTCTTTGGCCGCGACGAAGACGCGGCGCTTGCCCATGTGCGCGGCCTTCGGGCTCATGCCGGCGCTCCGCCGCTTTTCGAGCTCGGGCCGCGTCATCAGCGCGCGCGCCGAGAGGCGGAACATGGTCATCTCCATCCCGGCTTCGCGGTAGGCGGACCCTTTCCCGTACTTGCGCTGGTAGAGCGCCTCGAAATCCTCGACCAGCCGCGCCACCGCGCGATCGGTGAGTTTGGATTCGGCGCGCAGCGGGGTGGTCACCTCGTGGACTTGGCGGCGGTAGCGGAGGTCGATCGCGCGATCGAAACGGATGCGTTCGCGCCCGATGCCCTCGGCCTTGAATTGGCCGAGCGCGCGCGCCACCAGCGGCGCGTAGATCGCTTCGATCGCGCTGGCCGGGCTCGGCACCGGGAGCGTCGTCGTCACCGAATACTCGTGGACGACGTCGGCCGCGACCAGGCCGAAGGCGCAGTTGACCGAGGCGGTATAGGGCACGACCACGCGCTTGACCGCGAGTTCCTCGCCGAACAATCCGCACAGGAGCCCGCAGGTCCCGCCGAACGCATGCAGCGTGAAGTCGCGCGGATCGAGCCCGCGTTCGACCGTGATCTCGCGGATCAGGTCGGTGATCTGGGCGGCGGCGATCCGGTAGATACCGAACGCGGCGTCGTCGGGCTTCATTCCCATCGGCCGCGCGATCTGGGCGGCGAACGCTTTGCGCGCGGCCTCGATGTCGAGGCGCATGGTGCCGCCGAGGAAGATGTTCGGGTCCATGTACCCGATCAGCGCCAGCACGTCGGTCACGGTCGGCTCGGTCCCGCCCTGGCCGTAGCAGATCGGACCCGGTCGCGCCCCGGCCGAACGCGGCCCGACCCGCGGCACCTTGGTGCGCGGATCGAGGGCTACGATCGAGCCGCCGCCGGCACCGATCGAGATGACGTCGATTTTGGGCGCGATGTAGTGGAAACGATCGACCATCGGCTCGCGCGCATATTCGAGCTCGCCGCCTTGAATGACGCCTACCTTGAAGGTGGTGCCGCCCATGTCGGCGGCGATCACGTCGGGGTCGCCCATGAGATCGCCCAAGAACCGGCTGCCGATCACTCCGGCGGCGGGGCCGCATTCGATCATGCCGACCGAGCGATCGGCGGCTTCGGCCGCAGGCAGGAGCCCGCCATAACCTTGCATGATGAGTGTGGTCCCGGTGTAGCCGCGCTCGGCGAGCAGCTCGGTCAAGCGGTTGACGTAATCACGCGCGATCCGGCCGGCGTAGGCGTTGATGACGGCGGTCGAGGTGCGCTCATACTCGCCCGGCACCGGCGCGATCGCGCTCGACATGCTGACGTAGAGATCGGGCGCCACCCGCTTGGCGATCGCAGCGACGCGCTCCTCGTGCTCGGCATTATAGAACGACCACAAGAAGCTCACCGCGAGCGCGCTACAGCCGCGTTCGACCAGCGCGGCGATCGCGCGTGCGACCGCCTCCTCGTCGAGCGGCCGTAACACGGCGCCCTTATAGTCGACGCGCTCGGGAATCCCGCGCACGCAGTCGGGGTCGACCAGCGGCGCCGGCCGGTCGGTCTTGACCGGGTGCTTGATGCGATCCTCGGTCAAGCCGCCCCAGCGGCCGTAGGCGCCGCGGGTCACGTGGAGCGTGTCCTCGAAACCTTCGGTCAGCAGCAGCCCGGTCTTGGCGCCGTCGCGGGTGAGCAGCGTATTGTCGACCACGGTCGAGCCATGAACGAACAGCGCGGTGTCGGCCAGCAATTGGCCGACCGAAACGTCCATCGCGTCGGCGGCCGACTTGATCGAATCGAAGACGCCATCCGCGAAGTTGGGCGGAGTCGAGAGCGACTTTCCGATATGCACGGGTTCGCCGACCGCGAACACGATGGTGTCGGTGCAGGTGCCGCCGACATCGGTTGCGACCACATAACGCGCGCCGCGGCGCTTCGCGGTCTTCTCGGCTCGGGGAGGGGATCTCTTGGTCATACGGGCAACGGTGGGTCCGCGTTTGTCGCAGAACGCAGGGACGCTCGGCAATCGAAACGTCGGCCCGCCGTACGCGAAGCGCGACTTTGCCAGCGGTGGGTCGAGTAGGGTAATGGGCTTCAGCCCCCGGTTGTAGACCCTTCGGTTTTTGGACTTTGAGGTGTCTAATTCGGGAGAGATGGCTAAGCGGCTAGAGGCCCAGCCTAAGTTCCTAATGCTACGCCCTAACTTGTCGTTTCGCGCGTTGCGGCGTAACGATGAAGCATGAGCGCGACGGCTCCCAAACTGCCGGTCCAGGTACCGACGACCGACCCCCATGTCGAGATCGTGACCTTTCGCGGGCGTCGCTATGCCGTTATCCCGCTCGAGGATTACGAACGGCTCTGCGCCGACGTCGAGGGCAAGCTCGCCGAGCTGCGCCGGTTGGCGAGCGCGCTCGATCCCGAGTCCGGCGAGCGATAACCGGCGCCCGCCAGGCACGGCCGGGGTCTCGTTAACGCCGACCCTGTGGGCCTTGGCGGGGGCCCCGAACGGGTTTAATCTTGAAAAGCACGTCGGGATGGCGTGAACCGCTTGAAGAAGGCGCAATTTGCGCCCAGCCGTTCGCCCGAATTGGAAACGACAACTCCCTGATGACCCTGACAGAATCGACCCCGTCGCGTCCGGTCCGGCTCGGCCGTATCGCGGCGGCGCTGCTCACGCTCGGAAACGCGGCCTGCGGGTTCACGGCGATCATCGTCATGGTCCGCGCCGAGCCCGTTACCGCCTCGACCATGGTGACCGCCGCGGCGTTGATCTTTGCGGCGTGGGTCTGCGACATGCTGGACGGCCGGGTGGCGCGCAAGTTCCACGCCACCAGCCCGTTCGGGGCTGCGCTCGATAGCCTGTGCGACACGGTGAGCTTCGGCATCGCACCGGCGGTCATGGTCGCGGTTGCCGGCACCGCGTCCGACACCTGGCCGGGCCCCTGGTTCGCCTTGGCGGGCGCTTTCACCTTCGTCGCCGCCGCCATCCTGCGGCTCGCCCGCTTCACCGGCAAGGCGGTCGGCGCCCCGCCGGTACCGGCCGAGCCCGGCCAGCCGCGCAAAACCCGTTATTTCGAAGGAATGCCGGCGCCCGGAGCGGCGATGTCGATCGCTTCGGCCGTGCTGTTTTTCGGAACCGGCCCGGTCATCGCGATCGCAGCCATCGTGCTTGCCGCGGCGATGGTCTCGACCCTGCCCTACCCCGATGTCCCGCGCCTCTATTTCGGCCCGCGCCGGCCCTATTGGGAGCTTGCGATCCCGATCTTGATCGCGGTCTTGACCGACGTGCCGACCGCGTTGCTCGCGTTCTTCGCCTACTACCTGCTGGTCGGACCGCTGCTCGGCTGGCGCCGTCGCCATCGTCCCTGATCGCCGGGCTCCCGGCTCTACCCCTTCGTCGTTAAGCCATGACCGAACCAGGCCACGTCGCCCTCGTTACCGGCGCCGGGAGCGGCATCGGTAAAGCGGCGGCGCTCGGTCTGATGGCGGCGGGGTTCGACGTCGTCCTCGCCGGCCGCCGTCCAGCGCCGCTGGCAACGGTTGCCGAGGCCGCCGCCGGCTACGGCGTCCGGGTGCTCGCCGTGCCGACCGACGTCGGCGATCCGGCTGCGGTCGACCGCCTGTTCGCGAAAACCCAAGCCGCGTTCGGCCGTCTCGATGTCTTGTTCAACAACGCCGGGATGGGCGCTCCGCCGGTGCCGCTCGAGGATTTGACCTACGAGCAGTGGCGCGCCGTGGTCGATGCCAACCTGACCGGCGTCTTTCTCTGCACCCAGCACGCGTTCCGGATCATGAAAGCGCAAAGCCCCCGCGGCGGGCGCATCATCAACAACGGCTCGATCTCGGCGCACGCGCCGCGGCCCAACTCGGCGCCTTATACCGCGACCAAACACGCGCTGACCGGTTTAACCAAGTCGACAGCGCTCGACGGTCGCAAGTACGATATCGCGTGCGGCCAGATCGATATCGGTAATGCCGCGACCGATTTGACCGCGCGGATGCCGCAGGGCGTGCCGCAAGCCAACGGTACCGTTGCCGCCGAGCCGACCATGGACGTCCGACACGTCGCCGACGCGGTGGTCTACATGGCGAAGCTGCCGCTCGACGCCAACGTGCTGTTCCTGACGGTGATGGCGACCAAGATGCCGTTGGTCGGACGCGGCTAAGGTGCGGTCGCCGGCGGCGATGCGGGCCTACGTCATCGACGGCGGGTTCGGGTTCGAGCGCTTGAAGATCATCGAACGGCCGATGCCCTCACCGCAGCCGGGCGAGGTCCTGCTCCGTATGCGCGCGGCGTCGCTCAACTACCGCGATCTCCGCATGGTGACCGGCGCCTACAACCCGGCTCAGCCTTTGCCGCTGGTGCCGCTCTCGGACGGGGTTGGCGAGGTGATCGCGATCGGCCCCGGCGTGACCCGGGTCGCGCTCGGCGACCGCGCCGCGCCGATCCTGGTTCAGAAATGGGTGGCCGGCGAGCCCGAGCCCGGCGTTTTCGATTCGCTTCTCGGTGGTCCGCTCGACGGCGTCGCCGCCGAATACGCCGTGTTCCCGGAGGTAGGCGTGGTCAAGATTCCGGCCTACCTGTCCGACGTCGAGGCGGCGACGTTCACGGTTGCCGGGGTCACGGCCTGGATGGCGTTGACCGGCCTCGGCACCGTACGCGCCGGCGATTGGGTGCTGGTCCAGGGCACCGGCGGCGTTGCGATCTTCGCGCTCCAACTGGCCAAGCTGTTCGGCGCCAACGTCATCCTGACCTCGAGCAGCGATGCCAAGCTCGCGCGCGCGCAGGCGCTCGGCGCCGATCGCCTCATCAACTACCGGGCAACGCCGGCCTGGGGGGCGCTCGTTCGCGACTACACCGGCGGCCGCGGCGTCGCCAACGTGATCGAGGTCGGCGGCGCGGCGACGCTCGTGCAGTCGCTACTGGCGGTGCGTTGGGGCGGACAGATCTCGCGGATCGGCTATCTCTCGGGCCACGCTCTCGACCCGACCCTGGTGCCCGAGTTCGAGCGGCAGCAACAGGCCGACCCGTTCGCGCTCCTGATCGCGACGCTGACGGCGCGCATCCAGGGGATCGCGAGCGGCCACCGCACCGATTTCGAGGCGCTGCTGCGGGCGGCCGAGCAGCATCGGCTGAAGCCGGTGGTCGACCGCGCATTCAGGTTCGAGGAACTGCCAGCCGCGCTTGCCTACCTCGAACGCGGCGTTCACTTCGGCAAAGTCTGTCTCGATTTCGGCGTGCCGGCGGCGTAGGCGGCGAGCCCGTCGAGGCAGCCGTTCCAGCCGCGCTCGTGGCTGGCGCGGACGGCGGGATCGGCGATCCGTTCGTGGATGACGCAGATGTCCGTCGCACCATCCTTCTCGTCGAACCGGATCGTTACGCGTTCCAGGCCGGCTCCGGCCGGTTCGACGCACCACGTGTAGACGAGCAACCGCGGCGGCTCGATCCGCTCGAACGCCCCGCTGATCCAAAGCACCGAGCCGTCGGCGAACGCGTTGCCGATCCGGTAGTGGCCGCCGACCTTGAGGTCGATCTCGGCGCCGATGCAGGCAACCTCGGGCGGGCCCCACCAGCGCCGGAGCTGGCCGGGATCGGTCCACGCCTCGAACAACCGCGCCGCGCTTGCGCGCACGGTGCGGCGGACGACCAGGGTCAGCGGCGGCGCCGCGGCGTCAGGAGCGGCGGCGCTCATGCGTCTCGCGTTCGACGAAAGCCGCGACCGCGTCGAGATTGCCGGCCCAGAACGCGCGGTAAAACGCGAGCCATTGATCGGCCGTGCGGAGCGGCGCGGCAGCGAGCGAGCAACGGTGGACCTTGCCCTCGACCTCGCGCGCGATCAGGCCGGCAGATTCGAGCACCTTCAAGTGCTTCGAGACCGCGTTCAAGGACATCGCGAACGGCGCGGCGAGTTCGGTCACGCGGCCCGGCCCTTTTGCCAGCCGTGCCAGCAGCGCCCGCCGGGTGCGGTCGGCGAGTGCGTGAAAAACGCGATCGAGGCGGTCATCGGTCGAGGGGCGACGGGCGGCAGTTGCGGGGGCCATGCATCACCTGATATTAAACTAAATGGTTGAATATTGCCAGCTCACGCACGGAGGAGATCCGGTCATGTCGAAGCCCATTCATCAGGAAGTCGTCATCCAGGCAAGCCCCAAGCAAGTCTACAAGGCGCTGACCGATGCCAAGGAATTCAGCGCCTTCACCGGCGGCGCGCCGGCCACCATCGAGCGCGACGCGGGCGGCGCGTTCTCATGCTTCGGCGGCATGGTCGTCGGACGCAACGTCGAACTGGTGCCCGATCGGCGTGTGGTGCAGGCTTGGCGCGCCGGCAACTGGCCGGAGGGCGTCTACTCGATCGTGCGTTTCGAGCTTTCGGCGCAGGGAAGCGCGACCAAGCTGGTATTCGACCACGACGGGTTCCCGGACGACCAGCGGCCCCACCTCGAAGGCGGTTGGCAGGCGATGTACTGGGGGCCGCTCAGCAAGCACCTCGCTTGATCGAACCGCCCATTCCCTCGCCGGCTCACGGCCGCTAACCTGCCGACCTTGACGGCTTGGGGCGGGCGCCATACTTCGCTTGCCGCGGGTCGAGGGTACTTCAGGAGGTGGCCATGGATGCCTACTACCTGGCGGCAATCGGCGGCGCCTTGATCGGCATCGCCGCGGTGATGACAATGGGTCTCACGGGCCGTATCGCCGGAATCAGCGGTATCGTCGGCGGTTTACTGCCGCCGACCGCGGGCGAGGATCGCGGTTGGCGCCTGGCCTTCATCGTCGGCCTAATCGGCGGCCCGGTGCTGGTCGCGATCGCGACCGGTAACAGCGGCATCGGTGTCCCCGCGGCAGGCGTCCCGGTGCTGGTTCTAGCCGGCTTGTGCGTCGGAATCGGCACCACGCTCGGCAACGGCTGCACCAGCGGCCACGGCGTCTGCGGCATGGCGCGTCTCTCCAGGCGCTCGATCGTGGCGACCGCGACCTTCACCGTGGTCGCGATCGCAACCGTGTTCGTCGTCCGCCACTTGCTCGCGGGAGCCTGACCATGCAGATCGTATCCGGCCTGTTCGGCGGCCTCGTATTCGGGATCGGCCTCGCCGTTTCGGGGATGACCGATCCTGCGGTGGTGCTGGGCTTCCTCGATGTCGCCGGCGCTTGGAATCCGGCGCTCGTGTTCGTCCTGGCGGGCGCGGTGCTCGTCACCTTCATCGGCTACCGGCTGGTGATGCGCCGGACGGCACCGTTGTTGGCGCCCCGGTTCATGCTTCCCGGCGCGACCGCGCTCGATGCCGAGCTCTTAGGGGGCGCGGCGATCTTCGGCCTCGGCTGGGGCCTTGCCGGCTATTGCCCAGGCCCGGCGATCGCCTCGGTATCGGCGCTTCACACCGGCACGCTTGCCTTCTTGGTGGCGATGCTGATCGGTATGATCGGGACGCGCCTCGTCCGCCAATCGCGCACGCGTCCGGCTGCCGCTTAGGACGGCACGTCGGCGATATAACCCGCTGCCGTCAGGGCTGCTGACATGTGCGCCGGCGGCGCCGCGGTCGCGGCGATCGGTGCCCGCTTCGGGTAGAGCGGCACCGCGACGCTGCGTGCATGTAGATGCAGCGGCGGCCGCGGATCGGGCTGCATGGTGGGCCGGTAGATCGGATCGCCCAGCACCGGGCAACCGAGTTCGGCCAAGTGCACACGGATCTGGTGGGTACGGCCGGTCAACGGCTTGAGTTCGAGCCAGGTCCCGCCCGGCGTGGTGCCGAGCACGCGGTAGTCGGTGACCGCCGGCTGGCCGGTCGGGTCGGCTTTCATCCACCAGCCGCGGACGTTCGAACGCTTGGACAGGGCGATCTCGATCCGGCCCGAGGGCGCCGGCGGCGCGCCGACCACGATCGCCCAGTACACTTTCTCGACGCGGCCGCCGCTGAAAAGCCGCCCGAGTTTTTGCAGCGCTTTGCGATGCCGGCCGAGCACGAGGCAGCCCGAGGTGTCGCGGTCGAGCCGGTGCGCGAGTTCGGGCCGGCGCGGCAGCCCGTAGCGGAGCTGATCGAGCAGGTCCTGGAGATTGGGCCCGCCCTTGGGACCGGGGTGAACGGCGATCCCGGCCGGCTTGTCGATGATCAGCATCAGCCCGTCGCGAAACAGCACGCGGCTCAGGAGGTCGAACGTCGCTCGGTCGGACACGGATACTCCGCGCAAAGGGCTTGTGATCCGGTACCGGACCGTTATCGTTTTAGGGCGCGGCGGCCGCTTCGGCCAGCGCGCGCGTTTCGAGGGGAAGGAAAACCATGGGCTCGATGATCGATTTCAAACGGCCGGACGGCGGCCGCACCAAGGGCTATTTCGCCGGCGCCGGCAGCGGCAAGCCCGGCATCATCGTCATTCAGGAATGGTGGGGCTTGAACGACCAGATCTGCGGCGTGGTCGATCGCTTCGCCCGTGCCGGCATCAATGCGTTGGCGCCCGACCTCTATCAGGGCCGCGTCACCGCCAAGCCCGACGAAGCCAATCACATGATGACCGGGCTCGATTTTCCTGGCGCCACCAAGCAGGACATCCGCGGCGGCGCCCAGCACTTGAAGGCGACCTGCGGCAAGGTCGCGGCGATGGGCTTTTGCCTGGGCGGCTCGCTCACCGTCGCCAGCGCCGTGCATGTGCCCGAGGTCGCCGCGGCGGTTTGCTTCTACGGCATTCCGCCGGCCGATTTCGCCGATCCCGCCAAGATCGCGATCCCGTTCCAGGGACACTTCGCCAATCAGGACGACTGGTGCACGCCGGCAGCGGTCGATGCGCTCGAGCAGGCGATGAAAAAAGCCGGCCGCAAGCCCGAGATCCACCGCTACGACGCCAAGCATGCGTTCTTCAACGAGCGCGCGGTCGGCATCTACGACCCGGCCTTGGCCAATCAGGCGTGGGAGCGGATGATGGGGTTCCTACAGAAGAATCTTTCGTAGAGCGCCTTTCCCGCTCGCTCCCCGCTGCTTTCAGAGGGAAGCGTGGGGAAGGGGGAGCTAGGCGGCGGAACGGGAACCGCTGACGAAGCGGCTGAATGCGAGTCCGGTGAGCGCGCCGAGCGCCAGCCACAGCACCAGGTTGGTGAAAAGGGTCGCGCTCACGAACTGCCCGGCGATCTCGGCGGGAACGGCGCTGAAGCCCTCCGGGGTCGGCGCGCCGATCACATGCGGCAGCGCGAGGATGATCGCACCGGCGATCTTGGTCCGCGGCTCGGCGAACGCGATCAGCGCGAGCCCGCCGGCGGTCGCGACTACGGTCCCGATCCACCAGGCCTGTCGCCCCGCGAGATCGGCAAGCTCGGTCCCGGGGAGGGGCGGCGGCAGACCCAGCATCGGCGCCAGCACGAACGCGGCGAACCCGCCGAGACCCCAGATCAAGCCGCTCCGCCAGGTGACGCCGCGCCGGATCGTGAATCCGGCGAGCAGGATGAGGGCGTAGCCGGTGGCGGCGAGGGCATTGGCGAGCAGCGTGTAGCTCCAGCGCTCGAGGCCGGGTGCCGGTTCCCACTCTTCCGGCGCGGCCGTCGCGCCGCCCGGGGCTGCTCCGGTAGCCGCATGCTCGAAGGTCTCGGCGGCGCGGATCAGCGGCTCGGTCTTGATCGCCTGCAAGACGGTCAGAAGCCCGCCGCCGACCGCTCCCGCCAGCAGCGCAACGAGAACGAGCCGCAACGCGAGGCCAGCGGCGCTCAGTGGCACGGATAGGTAAGCGCGTGGCGCGTATCGTGAGCGGCGTTGTGGATGAACGCGGGATGCGCGAAGCCGACGCCCCACACCAGCACGGCGCCGAGCACGACCATCGCGATGGCAACTGCGGCACGCGTCTGGCGGTCGACCGATACGGCATCGATCGAAGGGGCTTGAATGCTCTGGTTCGTGCTCATCGGTGCGCCCGTCCGTCGCTCGAGGAACGAGCCCGAGCTTATCAAACCGGCCGGCTCGACGCCGCAACGATCGCGCCGGTCGGTGCGTCCGCCGGCTTGGTCGCGAACGTCCGGCCCGGTCGGCCGAAGCACACCAGGAAACGTGCGCGCCAGCCGTGCGCGCGGCGAAGATCGCGGCCGATGCCGAGCCACTCGTTGAAAACGATTCGCAGCGGGTTGCGCGATTCGTTGGGTTTGACCAGTCCGTAGCGGCAGGGTTCGGCGGCGCGCTCGGCGGCGAAGGTGCCGAACAGGCGGTCGAACACGATCACCACCCCGCCATAATTGCGATCGAGGTAGCCCGGGTTGACGGCGTGGTGGACGCGGTGGTGCGAGGGCGTGTTCAGCACCCACTCGAGCACGCCGAGCTTGCCGATCATCTCGGTGTGGAGCCAGAACTGGTAGACGAGGTTGAGGCCGAGCGCGGTGAAGATCGCGACCGGATGGAATCCCGCCAGCACGAGCGGTAGGAACACGAGCCACCCGCCCGAGACGAGACCGGTCCAGCCCAAGCGGTAGGCGGCCGAGAAGGTGAGATCCTTGGGCGAATGGTGGACGGCGTGGGTCGCCCAAATCCAACGGATTTCGTGGTTGAAGCGGTGGAACCAATAATAGGCGAACTCGACCGCGACGAAGAGCAGCGGGATGCCCCACCAGGTGTCGAGCGGCACGGTCGCGAGCCGATGCTCCCACATCCAAACGAACAGACCGCCGACGATCAGCGGATTGAGCGCGGTCGAGAGCTTGTAGCCGATCGCGACCGCGAACGACGCGGCGGCATCGGCCCATGGATAGGTGCCGCGGCCGCGGCGCGCGAACCACCACGCCTCGAGCGCGATCAACGCGAGGAACAACGGAAACGCGTAAAGGCCCGGTTTACTGACGTCCAGCATGGCAGCGAGGATAGTACAACCGTTCGGCGGCTGGCTAGCCCAACGACCGGACGGTTGATCGGCGTTAAGGTTCGATCACGCCGCGCATAGTCAATTAGTTCGATTATTCGAACACATGGATGACGCTGCCTCTCATTAGAAAGCCGCCGGCTGCTCGTGGCGCGGAGCCCCAACTTCGCGACTACGCGGCGGCACGGGCGGCATTTTCGTGGGCGGACGCGCGGCGCGAGCTTGCCGGCCTCCCGGGCGGCGGAGTCAACATCGCGTACGAGGCGCTCGACCGCCACGTCATTGCCGGTCGCGGTATCGCGCGAGCGTTGCGCTGGATCGGTAAGGACGACACGGTCCGCGATTTTTCGTACGCCGACCTCGCCGCTGCGACGAGCCGTTTCGCCAACGTTCTCGCTTCCCTCGGGGTCAAGCGCGGCGAGCGCGTGTTCTCGCTTCTCGGCCGGCAGCCCGCGCTCTATGCGGCGGCATTGGGAACGCTGAAGGCAGGTTGCGTGTTTTCGCCGCTGTTTTCGGCGTTCGGCCCGGAGCCGGTGCTGGCGCGGTTAACGATCGGTGCCGGAAGCGTGCTCGTAACGACCGCCGTGCTCTACGCGCGCAAAGTCGCGCCGATCCGCGACCAACTGAAAAGCCTCAAGCACGTGATTCTGGTCGGTGGTGCCGACGATAGGTCGCCCACCGATGCGCGCGACTTCGACCGCGCGCTCGCCGCAGTGCCGCCCGAGTTCGCTCCGGTCGTGACTGCGCCCGAGGATATGGCGCTGCTCCATTTCACGAGCGGCACGACCGGTAAGCCCAAAGGCGCGATCCATGTCCGTGATGCGGTGCTTGCCCACCGCGTCACTGGCCGCTACGCGCTCGATCTCCGGCCCGGCGACGTCTTTTGGTGCACGGCCGATCCCGGCTGGGTCACCGGGATGTCGTACGGCATCATTGCGCCGCTCGTGCTCGGTGCAACGCTCCTCGTCGACGAGGCCGAGTTCGATGCCGAACGCTGGTATCGACTGTTGGCACGCGAGCGCGTGACCGTCTGGTACACGGCGCCGACCGCGATTCGCATGCTGATGAAGATCGGCGTCGACCCGGTGGCCCACGCCGACTTGACGCGGCTCCGCTTCATGGCGAGCGTCGGCGAGCCGCTCAATGCCGAGGCGGTGGTGTGGAGCGCGCAGACGTTCGGCCGGCCGTTCCACGACAATTGGTGGCAGACCGAGACCGGCGGCATCATGATCGCGAACTTCGCGGCGCTCGACGTCAAGCCGGGCTCGGTGGGGGTGCCGCTGCCCGGGATCGAGGCCGGTATCGTCGCGCGCCGCAACGGCCGGATCGAACCGATCGCGGCGCCGATGGCGATGGGCGAACTCGCGCTCCGGCCCGGGTGGCCCTCGATGTTCCGCGGCTATTTGGGCGAAACGGAACGCTACGAGCGCTGCTCCGCCGACGGCTGGTATCTGACCGGCGACCTCGCGATGCGGGATGGCGACGGCTACTATTGGTTCGTCGGGCGAGCCGACGAAGTGATCAAGTCGGCGGGACATCTGATCGGCCCGTTCGAGGTCGAGAGCGCGCTCATGGAGCATCGCGCCGTCGCCGAAGTCGGCGTCATCGGCAAGCCCGACCCGACCGCCGGCGAGACGGTCAAGGCGTTCGTCGCGCTCAAGGCTGGATTCACGCCCTCGGATGCCTTGCGCAAGGATCTGCTCGGGCACGCCCGCGTCAAGCTCGGGCTGGCCTTGGCGCCGCGCGAGATCGACTTTCGCGAAAATCTGCCCAAGACGCGCAGCGGCAAGATCATGCGCCGCCTTCTCAAGGCGCGTGAGCTCGGCCTGCCCGAAGGCGATCTCTCGACGCTCGAAAGCGACGAATGATGAGCGCGTCGGGCTCCAAACTTCACCTCAACCGCGAGCGCGGCCTCGCCTTGCTGACGGCGATGCTTCGTATCCACCGCTTCGAGGAGAAGTGCGCCGAGCTTTACACCCAGGGAA
>VGEO01000042.1 GCA_016869275.1 Alphaproteobacteria bacterium
TTATCGGGAACGCGTATCCGGACCGACGTCGATTTCGATCGCGACGGTCGTACGATCGGCGACCTGAAGGTGCGCTACTCGGACGACCGTTACGCCAGCGGGTACATCCCGATTCCGATCGCCGTGATCAAGAACGGCGCCGGTCCGACCGTGTTGTTGGCAGCGGGCAACCACGGTGATGAGTATGAAGGTCAGATCGCGCTCATGAAGCTGATTCACGGGCTCGATCCGACGTCGCTGCACGGCCGCCTCATCGTCCTCCCGACCCTCAACGCCCCTGCGGTGGGGGCGGCGCGGCGAACCTCGCCGATCGATGGTCAGAACTTCAACCGCGCCTTTCCCGGAAACCGTGACGGCGGACCGACCGCGATGCTCGCGCATTTCGTCGAATCGGTGTTGCTGCCCGCATGCGACGCCGCGCTCGACCTTCATTCTGGCGGTCGCGCCAGCTATTACAGCCCCTGCGCGCTCATCACCCGAGGCCGCGACGCGGCGGTCTACCGCGCCAGCCTCGCCCTCGGCGCCGCGTTCGGGCTGCCGCTGACGCTGCTCCTCGGCGCCCTCAACGAGGACCGCTCGCTCAACGCTGCCGCCGACCGTCAAGGCGTGCCGATGATGGCGACCGAATTGGGCGGGGGCGCTTCGGTCAACCGTGGGATCGCGACGCTGGCAGAGCAGGGGGTCCTGCGCAGCCTCCATCATCTCGGGGTCGTCGACGGCCCGACGCCGCCCCCGGCCGCGACCCGGTACCTCGAGGTGCGCGGCGAAAATCAATACGTCTATGCGCCGAGCGCCGGGGTGTTCGAACCGGCGATCGATGTCGGCCGGGACGTCGCCGCCGGCGACCTGGCCGGCTTTATCCACCATGTCGGCGAGATCGACCGCCCGGCGCGCGAGTTGCGCTTCACCGCCTCGGGATGCGTCTTGGCCGGCTGCGCTCAGGGCTTGGTCGAACGCGGCGCGATGCTGGCCACCGTCGGCTGCGACGCCCGGCCATGACCGCGCCGCCGACCGCGAGGCCCGGTTTCGTCAAGCGGCGGCTGCGCGCCGTCTTCGATGTCGCCGCGTTCCTGGCGCTCAGCGCGGGCTTGGTCTGGTTGATCGTCCGCGGCGCCGATGCCATGCACTACAATTGGCAGTGGTATCGGATCCCGCAGTACTTCATCGATGTCATCGACGGCGAACTCTACGCGGCGCCGTTCCTTCGCGGGCTCTATGTCACGATCGAGATCGTCGCCCTGAGCCTCCCGCTGTCGATCGCGTTCGGGTTCGCCGCGGCGCTCGCGTCGCGGACGCGGTCGGTGACTGCACATTTCCTCAACCGCGCCTACGTCGAGACGATCCGCAACACGCCTCTGCTGGTCCAGATCTACATCTTCTACTTCGTGCTCGCGCCGATCCTGGGCGCCGGGCGGTTCACCGCCGGGATTCTCGCACTCGCTGTCTACGAGGGCGCCTACGCCGCCGAAATCCTGCGCGCCGGAATCGATGCGATCCCCAAGGGCCAATGGGAAGCCGCGCGATCGCTCGGTCTGTCGCCCTACAACGTTTACCGCTACGTGGTCGTCCCGCAGCTCATCCGGTTCGTGCTGCCGCCGCTCACCAACCTAGCCGTCGCCCTGATCAAGGGCTCGGCCATCGTCAGCGTGATCGCGATCTTCGAGCTCACCACCGAAGCCAAGAACCTGATTTCGGAGACCTTCATGACGTTCGAGATCTGGTTCACCGTGGCCGCGATTTACCTCGTGCTGACGACGTCGCTGTCAGCGGTGGCGTACGGCCTCGAGGCGCGCCTGAAGCGGCGGGGGGCGTGATGGCGGTCCCGGGCGCGACCAAACGGCGTTGGACCTGGCTCGATGTCATCTTGCTGGCGCTGATCGCGGCCGCGATCGGCTGGATCGCGTACCGCGTGAATACCGAGCTTCACTACAAGTGGGATTGGGGCAAGATCGTTCCCAACTATTTCTTCCGTTATGACGCAGAGCGCGGCCGATGGGTCATCAATCTGCTCGGCGAAGGACTCCTCATGACGATCCGGCTTGCCGTTTGGGGCGCAATCGCGTCAGCCATACTGGGCGTCCTGCTCGGCTTGTGCCGGGTCTCGAATGTGCTGTTTTTCCGATTGCTTGGCCAAGTTTACGTCGAGATCGTCCGCAATGTGCCGGCGATCGTGTTCGTTTTTGCGTTCTTCTTTTTCATCAGCGGTCAGATCATCCCATTGCTGGGCGTCGACGAGTTCCTGCGCAACGCCCGCACCGAGTCGCCGGTGCTGATCTTGCTGATCGACATTTTCCTGAGTAAGCCCGAGCTCTTGACCAACTTCGTCGCCGGCTTGATCGTGCTTTCGGTGTTCGAAGCGGCGTGGGTCGCCGAGATCGTCCGCGCGGGGATCGAGTCGATCCCCAAGGGCCAGTGGGAGGCCGCACGCTCGGTCGGCCTCAGCAACTGGACCGTCATGCGATACGTGATCCTGCCGCAAGCGATCCAGAAAGTGTTTCCGCCGCTCGCCGGCCAGTTCATCAACGTGATCAAGGACTCGTCGTTGGTGGCGCTGATTTCGATCCAAGAATTGACCTTCGCGGCGTTCGAAATCTCGGTCTCGACCACGCGCGTATTCGAAGTCTGGATCAGCTGCGCCGTCGTCTATTTCGGCGTGTGTTTTGCGCTATCGCTGGCGTTCCGTCGTTTCGAACGGTTGCGGACCCGCACGCTCTGACCGGATCCGAACCACTGGAGGGACAACCCATGGCGCTGTCGTTCCGTCCGCTCAACCCGCATTTCGGCGTCGACGTCAGCGGTGTCGATCTCGCTGGCGAGGTGCCGGATGCGATGTTTGCCGAGATCGTCGCCGCTTACTACCGGCACTCGGTCCTGCTGTTTCGCGGCCAAAACCTCGTGCCGGCGGCACAGGCGCGCCTCACCCGCCGCTTCGGCAAACCGAAGATCGAAACCCGCAAGCAATTCAACCTGCGCGAACATCCCGAAGTCTCGGCCCTCGGCAACATTGTCGACGCGGACGGGCGGCCGCTCGCTTTCTTCAACCGTTTGGGCGAGTCGTGGCACACCGACGGCGTTGCCGCCTGCCACGTCGACGCCGCGACGCTGCTGTATGCCGTCCAGGTACCGCGCCGCGGCGGCGACACGATGTTCGCGAGCGCAGCGGCCGCCTACGAGACGTTGCCCACCGCGCTGCGGGCACAGGCCGCCAAGCTGCGCATGCGCTGCAGTTTCCACGCGCACAACGACAAGATCCGCGAGGCCGATCCGGCCTCGCACGTGGCGCTCACGCCCGAAGAGCGCGCGGCGCTCCCCGACGTTTGGCACGACGTGGTTCAAGTTCACCCGGTGACCGGTCGGACCGTGCTTTATCTTTACGACTCGGCGCTCGAATACGACGGATTGCCGGAGCGAACGGCGGCCCCGCTCATGGCGCAATTGTTCACCCACGCGACGCGCGAGGGATTCACCTATCGGCACCGGTGGTCGCGCGGCGATCTGATGGTCTGGGACAACCACACGACGCTGCACAGTGCGACCGCCGTCGGTCCTTACGAAAAGGACCGGCGCCTGATGCACCGCTCGTTCGCCTATACCTGGCCGACGGCACGACCGCTCGACAACATTGACGAGCGCAACGCGATATTCCGGCGCGCTTAGCCGCCGGCCCGTTAGTCTAGCGCCTAAGGAACTCGGCCAGCGCATCGCCCATCGCGGTAAGCTCGGCGGCGGTACCGATCGAGATCCGCAGGCAATCCGCGAACACCGGCGCGACGAACCGGCGCGGCAGCAGGCCGCGCGCCAGCAGGTAGGCGTTGGCCGCCTCGGACGATAGCTCGCGGGCGTCGGGCGGGAAACGGACCAGGATGAAGTTGGTCTCGCTCGGGTAAACGGCGAGACCGAGCTGCGCCAGGCGGTCGCCGAACCGCCGCCGCCACTCGGTATTGTGCGCCACCGAGCGTCGGACGTGATCACGATCGCCGAGTGCAGCCACGCCGGCTGCGAGCGCTGGCGCGGTCAGCGGAAACGACGGCTCGACCCGGGCCAGGGTTTCGATCACGTGGGCGGGGCCATACACCCAGCCGAGCCGCATCGCCGCCAACCCGAACACCTTCGAGAAGGTCCGCGCCATTACGACGTTGTCAGCGGCATCAACCAGTGCGCGTCCGCCGTCGTATGGCTCGGCGGTGACGTAATCGGCGTAGGCGCCGTCGACGACCAACAGCACGTGCGGCGGGAGAGCGGCGTGCAGCCGCCGGACCTCGGCAGCCGGCAGGTAGAGGCTGGTCGGATTGTCGGGATTGGCGAGGAACACTATTTTGGTGCGGGTACCGACGCGCGACAGCATCGCGTCGACCGCGACGTGAAAGTCGCGATCCGATATCGGCACCGGGGTCGCACCGGCAGCGCGGGCATAGAGTTGAAAACGGCCGTAGCCGTTGGCGCTGAAGACGACCTCATCGCCGGACCCGCTATAGGCGAGCGTCAGCAGCGACAGGACCTGATCGGACCCGGCGCCGCAGAACACGCGCTCCGGATCGAGATCGAAGAACGCGCCGATCGCGGCGCGGAGCGCCGCAGAACCGGCTTCGGGGTAGAGGTGCATGGAATCGAGCGCGTCGGCCGCAGCGCGGCGCGCCCGCGGGCTCGAGCCTAGCGGATTCTCGTTCGAGGACAGTTTGGCCGCGGTCGTAACGCCCGCGACCGACGCCAGACCTCGCATATAGGCCGGCATGTCGCGAATTCCGGACCGCGGTTGAGGGCGAGTCATGGGTGGGTCGACGGCTGCAGTCGGGAAGTGTATCGATGGATACCGATACGCGCACCAGCCGAATGGCCGGCCAGCGTCGTGAGCCGGAGACGTAGTGCCAATGATTGACGCCGCGATCGTCGGAATGGGCCGATGGGGACGCCTGCTGGTCGATGCGGTGCAGAGGGACGGTAAACCGCTCGGCCCCCATCTTCGCTTCGTTGTCGGCCAGACCCGTACGCCCGCGGCAGTGCGCGATTATGCCGCCCGCCAAGAAATTCGGATCGTCGACGATTATGCGGCGGTGCTCGCCGACGCTGGCGTCGGCGCGATCGTACTCGCAACCCCGCACGATCAGCACGCCCGCCAGATCGAAGCCGCCGCCGCCGCCGGCAAGCACGTGTTCGTGGAAAAGCCCTTCACCTTGACGCGGGCGAGCGCAATGGCCGCGGTCGACGCCGCCGATCGCGCTGGAGTCGTCCTCGCTCTCGGCCACAATCGCCGCTTCCTCGCCGCGACCGCCGAACTCAAGCGTCTGATCGATCACGGCGACCTCGGAACGATCATCCACCTCGAGGGCAACTTTTCCGGCAATTTCGGTTACACCTATCGGCCCGGCATGTGGCGGGCCGAGGAGGGCGGCGCTGCCGGTGCGATGACGGCGATGGGCATCCACGTCGTCGACACCTTCGTCCACCTAGCGGGACCAATCGCCAGCGTCCGTGCAACCGCGGTGCGGCGGGCTCTTGCGATCGCGATGGACGATGCGGTACTGGTGACCTTTCGTTTCAAAAACGGCGCGTCCGGCGTACTCAGCACGATCCTGACAACGCCGCGCCAGTGGCGCATCCAGGCGTTCGGATCCAAGGCGTGGGCGCACATGCGCGACCACCATGTCCTCGACGTCTGCGGCGAAGACACGATCGTGCGCACGCAGGTCTATGTCGCCGACAACGGCCTACGCACCGAGTTGAATGCGTTCGCGCAAGCGGCCGAAGGCGGCCCGGCTTATCCGTTGCCGCTCGATCAAGCCGTCCATGGCGTTGCCGTCCTTGAAGCGGTTCTCGCCTCGCACGCCCGGAACGGCGCCGAGGTCGACGTTGAATCGTAGCGCCGCCGGCATCTAGAACATCTTGAGATAGCGGCTTTTCTCCCAGTCGGAGACGTGGTTGACGTAGGACTGCCACTCTTCGCGTTTGTACGCGAGCCACGCCTCACGCATCTTTTCGCCCATGACCGAGGCCCCCAACGCGTCGCCCGCGAACGCGTCGATCGCGTCGCCGAGCGACCGCGGCAGCCGCTTGACGCCCAACGCTTCTAGTTCGGCGTCGCTCTTCAGGTACATGTTCTCGGTATGAGGATCGCCGGGGTCAAGACGCTGCTCGACTCCCTCGAGGCCGGCCGCGATCGCCATCGCCAAGCCCAGATACGGATTGCAGGCGCTATCGGCCGAACGAATCTCCACCCGCTTGCCGGGTAGCGGAATCCGGACCGTATTGGTGCGGTTGTTGTTGCCGTAGCAGACATAGACCGGCGCCCAGGTGAAACCCGACATGCTGCCGCGGATGATCAGGCGTTTGTAACTGTTGACGGTCGGCGCGATCACCGCGTTGATCGCCGGCATGTGCCGGAGTACACCAGCGATGAACTGGTAACCGATCGAAGAAAGCTTGCAGCCGCGCGGGTCGCGCTCCGACGCGAACACGTTCTTGCCGGTCCGCTTGTCGGCGAACGAAATGTTGTAGTGCGCTCCCGAGCCGGCGCGGTCGGGATACGGTTTCGGCATGAAAGTCGCGAAATGCCCGTGCTTGCGTGCGATCTCGCCTGCCAGCAGCCGGAACAGCACGTAGCGGTCGGCCATGCGGAGCGCATCGGCGTAGGTGAAGTCGATCTCGAACTGACCGATCCCGTCCTCATGGTCGAACGAGAACACGTCCCAACCAAGCTCGTTCATCGCCGCCACGAGTTCGCCGATCCAGTCGAGGTTGTCGATCAAGCGCCTGACGTCGTAGGCCGGCTTTTCGAGGTGCTTGCGCGTACTGACCGGAACGTAACCGCCGTCGGCCGAGTCGCGCAGCACGAAAAATTCGGCCTCGATGCCGACGTTGACCTTGAACCCTATGGCGTCGGCGCGCGCGAGGACGCGCTTCAAGATATTGCGGCTGCATGGCTCGAACGGCCGTCCTTCGCACCACAAGTCGCTGGCGAACCAGGCGGTGTCGCGGCGCCACGGCAGCACGGCGCAACTGCTCGGGTCGGGATGCGCCGATATCTCCTCGTCGTGGATCTCCTGGGGTACGCCGTCGAGCGCCGCGCCGGTGCAGAGCTCCGACCCCGCCATCATGTCGGCGAAGTGGTCGATTGGCACCATCTTGCTTTTGGAGACGCCGTGCATGTCGACGTAGCTCGGGATCAGGAACCTGACGCCGCGCCTCGTCAACGTCGCGGCAAGGTCGTCGGTCACCGCTTTTTTCGCCATCGCTTCCCTCCCCTGCGAGCGCCGTTACTTCGCCGTATCGCTCCGCGCGCGCTTCGCATATTCGACCAGCGGGATGTCCTCGGTCATCGCGTCGGCAAGCTTGGCCGCGAGCGTTTCGGCGCAGCGCTCCAGCAGCCACCGGCCGCGCGCGGCTTCAGCGCGGGTCGGCTTGCCGACGCCGCCATGCTCGCTTTCCTTGTCGACCGTATACGAGAAGAAGCACGACGCACCGGTGTCGGGTTCGTCGACTGCGTGATTCATCCGCACCAGGTCGGGGCGCAGATGGAGCATCAGCGAGGTTTCTGCATCGTTGGCATGCCAGTTGGCGCCGCCGTCGGCGTGATAGCAGTCGAACACGTCGCGTGACAGCTCCCACACCGAGCGCAGCGCGATCCGCAGGCCCGGCAGGTCGCGGCGTATGTTCTCGAGTCCGCACCTGAGCGGCGCCCAGTTCGTAACGTGTCCGTTGAGCATCACCATGCGGCCGAAGCCGGCGGCGGCCACGCCCTCGGCGATCTCGACCACGACCCGCGCCAGCGTCTCAGGACGCAGCGAGAACGTCCCCGGCCATTTGTCGGAGTGCCCGAGCGAGCACCCGTAGGCCAGTGCCGGCAGGACCGGGATCCCGGTTCGCGCCGAAACGGCGTCGGCCACCGCGAGCGCGGAAAACGTGTCGACCCCGGTCGGCAGATGCCGTCCGTGCTGTTCGGTCGCACCGACCGGTAGGATCACGAGGTCGATGCCGCGCGCCCGCAGCGCCGCGACGTCCGGCCAGCTCAACTCGTCCCATCGCACCGGCTTGTCGACTGCGTTCATGGTCGCCCCTCAGCCCCGCCTGTGGTCCAAGCCGGCTTTGTATATACAACCGGCGAAGCGGCGTCGAACACGTTTTGGGCTTTAGGCGTTGAGTTCGTCGGCGAGGCGCGCCGCGGCCAGGCGAAACCGCAGCGCCCGCTCTGCCGCCGGCCACGTGGCGCTTTCGAGCACGACCGCTGCGAGTCGACGTCCGGCCTCCCGCAGCAGCGCGCGGTCGTTGCGCCCGGGCCTCGGCGGCACCGTCCACACCGTGTCCTGCGTGTAGGTCGGTACGACCGTTCGGCTCCCATCGAGGGTCGCCGGGCGGTCGCCCGCGGCGAACGCACGGACGTTCTCGCGCAACACTTGGCGGAGCAGGGCGACACCGCGGTCGCCGGCATTCAGATTCTCGAGCGCGTGAACGGCGATCGGACGTTGGCTCACGATCGCCTCGAAATCGCCCGGCACGCGCTGGCGCTCGGCATATGGCCGTTCGTCCTCGGTTTGCCCGATGAAGTCGATCTTCCCTGGCCCGACCTGGGAACGATCGCCACGGCCATCCGGATCGATGCGGTCGTTGAAGTAGCGCCAGCCGACCACCTCGGTCGCGGTGTCGTCGATCGGCCGCATCCATCGCGTCAAGCTGGTGCGCAGGAAGCAGACCTCGTCCTCGCCCGTGAGCCACAACGCGCCGGCCTGGTTCATGTTGGGCATGATGATCTCGCCGGTTCGGACCCAGATCTTGTCGCGCCAGCGGCGCACGTTGACGTTGATGGTGCCGATCGGTGTGCGGATGTAATCGAGCTCCGGCAGCTCACCCCAACTCGGCGCGAATTGCACGCCCGACACCCGGGTATGGAGGAAGCACGAGTGCGTGGGATCCTGGCAGTTTTCGAGGATCTGGAGCCAGTTACAGGGAAAGCGGAGCGAAAACGGAACCGTTTGCGTCGCCGCTTGATCGTAGGAATCGAGTATCGGGAACGACGGCTTTTCCGCCGGCGGGCCGAGCCACGCGAAAACGATACCGGCATAGACATGGGTCGGATACGCCGGATGACAGAGGCGCTCGCGAACCGTCGACGCCGGATCGTTTGGCGTCTCGAGAATCACCCCGTCGGACCGGATGTGCCAGCCATGGTAGCAGCAGATCAGACCCTGATCGCTTGGCAGCGCGTACTCGAGCGAGGCGCCTCGATGGCTGCAGTGTCGAGCGAGCAGTCCGACCTCCTGTCGTCGCGTGCGGAACACCACGAGTTCCTCGCCCAGCAGGCGAACGACCGTGGGCGCCTCGCCGACTTCCGCGGCGAGACAGACCGGCTGCCATGAGCGCCGCAGGTACTCGCCCATCGGCGTACCGCGCCCGACCCGTGTGAGCTCGCGATCGTCGTCGGGAACCAACGGCCGGTCGTAAGCGCCGAACCGGCGTGTCACGCGCGCGTTCGCCGCGATTCCCGCTCGGCTCATCGCGATCCCTCCCGTCGATCGATCAGCCGATAATAGGTTTCGGCGACAGCCAGCGCACCCTGGCTGCGCATGAACGGCGGATAGACCTTGAACGGGTGCGCGTCGAAGGCGGTGGCGCCCGCAGGCGTTCCCATCACCTTGAGCGCCGCCTTGTGGCCCGCGTAGGGCGCCATCGCGACGCCCGATCCGTTGCATGCCAGCGCGTAGTGAATCCCGTCGAGAACTCCGATGTGCGTGAGGTGATCGCGCGCAAACGCGATCGATCCGGTCCAAACGTGGCTGACGCCGGTTGCGGCAAGATCCGGAAACAGCTCGACCATGAAGCGGCGAAGCCGGGTCGCCGCCGCTTCGAGCGTGATCGCCTGAAGCGCGGCGCGCGCGCCGAAAATCAAGCGGGTGCCGTCGGGCGATGGCCGGTAGTAGCAATGGCGACTCCGGGTCTCAACGATCATGCGCTGGCGCGGGATGATCGCGCGGACGCGCGCCGCACCGAGCGGATCGGTCGCCATCAGATACGCCGAAACCGCGAGCAGCCGTCGCGCGAGTCGCGGCGTCGCCTGGCCGGTATAGCCGTTGGTGGCGACGATGACATCGCGGGCGGCGACCGTTCCGCGCGATGTCGCGAGCACGAACGCGCCGCGGCGGCCGGCGATTGCGCGAACGCTGGCGCCGCCGGCGACGACCGTGCCGGCCGCCCGCGCCCGCTCGAGGAGGCCGGCCAGGAACCGCGCCGGATGCACGCCGCCGTGACGGTGGAACACGCAACCGCCGTGATAACGGTCGGTCGCTACCTCGTCGCGAGCTTGGGCGCGGTCGACGACATCGGCGTCGAGCCCGATCGCGCGCCTGAGGGTCTCGATCTCCCGCGCCATCGCCTCGTAGGCCGCCGCGGTCCACGCCCCGCGAAATCGCCCGCAACGGGAAAACTGGCAGTCGATTTGCTCGCGCGCAATGAGTGCGGTCGTGAAGTCCAGCGCGGCGAGCCCTTCGCGCAGGATCGCCTCGGCTTGGCGCTCACCGTAGCGGCGGGCCAGCGCGGCATAACTCAGACGGTGGCCGCTGCCGATCATGCCGCCCGATCGGCTGCTGGCGCCGTGCCCCGGGCGCTGCGCGTCGAGGACGACGACGCTGCGACCCGCGCGGGTAAGCGTCAAGGCCGCCGACAGTCCGGCGTAACCGCCGCCGACGATCGCGACATCGACGGCCGCCGGTAGTGCGACGTCGAGGCCGTCGGGCCAGTCGATATCGTCCCACCAATACGGCCGCGGCACGGCGCGCGGGCGGCCCTCCTCGCTCAACGCTGCCATCGGTTCACTATCGCCGGTCATTCGCCGCATGGCTAGCGCATCACGCAGGTGCGCGCTAGGGTCGTTCCATCGCCAACCGACATGCTTGAGATCGTTCCGCTCTCCCCCATCATCGGCGCCCAGATTCGGGCGATCGATTTGAGCGCCGGGGTCGCTGCGAGCGTGGCAACCGAGCTGCGCCGTGCCCTCGCGCGCCACGTCGCCTTGGTTTTCCGCCGTCAACGGCTGAGCCCCGACCGGCTGCTGGCGGCGGTCGGCGCGCTGGGGCAGCCGGAGCGGCAGAACTACTCCCAGTTCAACCACCCCGAGTTTCCCGATATCGGGATTCTCGACTACGAGGGCGAACAGACGCCGGCCAATATGTGGCACACCGACCACACCAACCGCGTTGCGCCGCCGATGGCGACCGTACTTTACGCGGTGGCCGTTCCGGGCCACGGCGGCGACACCAGTATCGCCAACATGCGCGCCGCCTACGCCGCGCTGCCTGCGACGCTCCAGCGGGAGCTCGAGTCGCTGAAGACGGTCAACACCTTCGACGGACAATTCGCGGTGCGAGCCAACGACCGCGAACGATTCGGCACGCCGGTCGTCCACCCGCTGGTGCGCACGCACCCTGAGACCGGCGAGAAAGCGCTCTACTTCCATATTCTCAAGGCGGAGCGGATCGTCGGCCGCACCCCGCAAGCGAGCCGCGTTTTTCTGCAAGACCTCCTCGACCGGGCGATCGAACCGGCGTTCGTCTACCGCCACCGCTGGCAAGTCGGCGATGTCCTCGTCATCGATAATCGTTCGGCTATGCATAAGGTGCACGACGACTACGACCGCGCCGAGAAACGCCTGTTGCATCGCGTAATCATCGCCGGCGATCGCCCGATCTAGTGTCGCGGCCGATCAACAGCGGTTGTCGAACCCGGCGGCGTTGCCTAGAGTGTCCGCCCCGTGCGCGGCCGTGCGGGCAACATCGAAGAACCGCGACCATGGTCGCGGCGTAAGCGACAGGGGAGGCTCTTCGTGGCGGTTGCCGCAAGCGCAAAGCCCAGGCGATCGATCGCCCGCCGATCGCCGTGGATCGACACCGCGCAGACCGTCGTCCTGGCGGGCGTCCTGATCTATGTCGTCGTCACCGGCGCGAGTTCGCTCACCTACAATTGGCAATGGTATCGGATTCCGAAACTGCTCTACGTCGTGTCCGAGGGCAAGCTGGTGTGGGGGCCGCTGATCCAGGGCTTGTTCGTCACGCTCGAGATAACGGCATGGGGTCTACCGCTCGCCGTCGGGATCGGATTGGTGACGGCCTTGTTGCGACGCTCCGAGTCGATTGCGGCGCAAGCGGTCGCGTCGGGCTATCTCCAACTCATCCGCAATACCCCGATCTTGGTTCAGGTCTACCTGTTCTACTTCGTGGTCGCACCGATCTTCGGGCTCGGTGCGTTCTGGGCCTGCGTCCTCGCGCTGTCGTTCCACGAAGGGTCGTTCACCGCCGAAATTTTCCGCTCCGGCATCGAGTCGGTGCGCCGCGGACAATGGGAAGCCGCCGACAGCTTGGGTTTGAGCCGCTATCACCGCTACCGCCACGTCGTTTTGCCGCAGGCGATCCCGATCATGCTGCCGCCGCTGACCGGCCAGATCGTGACGCTGATCAAGCATTCGTCGATCTTGAGCGCGGTGGCGATTTTCGACCTCACCAACATGGCGATCGACAAGATCGCCGAGACCTTCATGGCGTTCGAGATCTGGCTGACGACCGCGGCGATCTATCTGGTGCTGACGATCGCCTTTTCCGTCGTGGTCGACATCGTCGAACGACGCATCCGTCGACGAGGCCGGGCATGACCGGCCGCGTATCTGCCGTCCGGCGACGCCGCTTGGGTCTGCTGGATGCGATCATTGCCGCCGCCGCGATCGCGGTCGTCGTCTACGTCGTCTACCGCATCAACACCTACCTCGTTTACAACTGGGACTGGGAGCGGCTGATCCAGTTCTTCGTCCGCTTCGATGCGACCCGGGGTCAATGGGTCCCCAATCTCCTGTTCGAGGGCATCGTGATCTCGATCCGGGTCTGTTTCTGGGGCGCGGTGATGGCGCTCGCGATCGGCCTCGTCATGGGCCTGTGCCGGGTCAGCAACGCCTTGGTCTTGCGCCAGATTTCGCGCGGCTACGTCGAGCTTGTCCGCAACATGGCGCCGGTCCCGTTCTTTTTCATCGCCTTCTTCTTCGTCGGCAATCAGCTGCTGCTGCCGCTCGAGCTTGATTCGATGATGCGCGAGGCGTCGCCCGAGACGCGCGCGGTCGTCGACGTTCTGTTCGGCCAGCCCAACCTGCTCCGCAACTTCATCGCCGCCGCCATCGCGCTCGCGCTCTACGACGGTGCCTATATCACCGAGATCGTGCGGGCGGGCGTGCAGTCGATCGAGCGCGGACAATGGGAAGCCGCCAACAGCCTGGGGCTGTCGCGCTATCACGTCCTCCGCCACGTCATTTTACCGCAGGCGGTGCAGCGGATCACGCCCCCGCTCACCAACCAGTCGATTCAGCTGGTCAAGGACTCGGCGCTGGTGTCGCTGCTGTCGATCCAGGAGTTGACGTTCATGGGGCAGGAAATCGCACACTCGACGACCCGGTTCTTCGAAACCTGGATCATCGTCGCCGCGCTCTACTTTGTCGCCTGCTACGGGTTGTCGCGGTTGTACGGTCGAATCGAACGCCGCATGAAGCGCGGGCGCACCGAGATCGTCGGCGCCTAGGGACGCCGGTAATGCGCCCGCGACATTGTATATACAAGCTGCGGCCGGTTGCGTAGACTGAAGGTAAGATCGAATCAGATGCCGAGAATACGGCACCGAAGCGTCCAATCACGAGGGAGATGATGATGCTCAAACCGCTGAAGCTTATCGGGATTCTTGCGCTCGCAGCCGCGTTCATCGCGCCGGCTCCGGGAGCGTTCGCCCAGAACGTCACCAAGCAACTGTCCGGCGAAAGCGTGCTGGAAACGATCAAGAAGCGCGGCAAGCTCCGCGCCGGCGTGTCGGCGTTCGTGCCGTGGGTGATGCGCGCCAAGGACGGCAGCATGATCGGCTTCGAAATCGATATCGCCAAGATGATCGCCAAGGACATGGAGGTCGAGGTCGAGTTCGTCCCGACCGCCTTCTCGGGCATCATCCCGGCGCTGATCGCCGGCGAGTTCGACATCATCATGACCGGCATCTCGCTGGTGCCGAAGCGCAACCTCACGGTCAATTTCTCTAACCCCTACAATTGGGGCGGCATCGGCATGGCCGCCAACAAGAAGCTCACGGCCAATTGGAAAAAGGACGACTGGAACAAGGAGAATGTGATCTTCACCGTGCGGCGCGGGTCGACCGATTCGATCGAGTCGGTACGCAAGGTCTCCGCGAAAGCGCAGATCCGCCAGTTCGACGACGACGCCCAAGCGATCCAGGACGTCCTCAACGGCACCGCGCACGCGTTCGTCACCGCCGAGCCGAAACCGACCAATTACGCGCTCGACTACCCGGATCAGATCTGGCAGCCGTACGGCAAGGACTTACTGCTCCGTTGGCCGTCGGCATTCGCCGTGCGCAAAGGCGATCCGGATATTCTTAACTTCCTCAATAACTGGATCACGCTCGCCAACGAGCGCGGTACCATCCAAGAGCGCCATGACTATTGGTTTCGTGGCCGCGACTGGAAGGACCTCGTCGCGGCGCAGTAACGAAGCTCAAGCGGACGCGGGCGTCGAGCAATCGGCGCTCGCGCCCCTTCCCTTCCAAGGTCTCCGCCCGATGGCCAACGGTGCCGCCAAGCCCTTGATGATCGAGCTCAAGGGCGTCTCAAAGTGGTTCGGCGAGTTCCAGGCGCTCAAAAACGTCGACCTGACGGTACGATCCGGCGAGCGTGTGGTCGTGTGCGGCCCCTCGGGATCGGGCAAATCGACGATGATCCGTTGCATCAACCGGCTCGAAAGCCACGACGCCGGTTCGATCGTCGTCGACGGCATCGAGCTCACCGATGACACCAAGAACATCACCGCCGTTCGTCGCGAGGTCGGCATGGTGTTCCAGCAGTTCAACCTGTTTCCGCACTTGACGGTGCTCGACAATCTCACCCTCGCGCCGATGAAGGCGCGCGGTATGAGCAGCCAGGACGCTCGGGCGCTGGCGATGCAGTATCTCGAACGCGTCCACATTCCCGAGCAAGCGCATAAGTACCCGAGTCAACTCTCGGGCGGGCAGCAGCAGCGCGTCGCGATCGCGCGGTCGCTCTGCATGCAGCCCAAGGTCATGCTGTTCGATGAGCCGACGTCGGCGCTCGATCCGGAGATGATCAAGGAAGTGCTCGACGCGATGGTCGAACTCGCGACCGGCGGCATGACCATGATCGTCGTCACCCACGAAATGGGCTTCGCCAAACAGGTCGCCGACCAGATGGTGTTCATGGCCGGCGGCGAAGTGGTCGAACACGCATCGCCGCAGGATTTCTTCAACCATCCTAAGAGCGAGCGGACCAAAACCTTCCTGAGCCAAATCCTGATCCACTAGGCGATCCGGCGATCGGACCATGATCATCTACACGCTGCCGCTCTCGAGCTACGGCAACAAGGTGGTGCTGGTTCTCGCGGCCAAACGGATCGATTGCGAACTGCGGCCGCCGCCGGGCGGGCTCTACTCCGAAACCTACCGCGCGATCGTGCCGACCGGTCAGATTCCGGCGCTGGTCGATGGCGACCTCCAGATCACCGAGTCGGAGGTGATCTCCGAGTACTTGAACGAAGTCTATCCCGATCCGCCGCTACTGCCGGCCGACCCGAAGGAGCGAGCGCGCTCGCGCTTTTTCTCCCGCTTCCACGACATCCGGCTCGAGCCGCATGTGCGCAATCTGTTCTGGCAGGTGCCGCTCAAGAAGCGCGATCTCGCCGTCGTCGACCACAATCTCGACATCATCAATGCGCGGCTCGCCGAGCTCGGGCGGCTGGCGACGCCGGCGCCCTACCTGGTCGGCCCGCGCCTGACGCTCGCGGACTGCGCCTACCCCTCGACCCTGATGTACCTCGACCTGATCCTCGGCGCGATGGGCCGCGAAGCAGTCTACCCCGAGGTCATCGTCGCGTGGCGCCGGACGCTCGCCGCCGATCCGCTGGTGCGGTCGGTGATGGAACCGCATGCGAAAGCCGGCGCCGAATGGCTCGCCGCCAAGACCGCCGAGGGTTCCGAACGCAGCGCAATCCATGGGGCGGGTTGAAAATCCGGCGCCGATTGTCGCCGACAAGCTCGCCCGGTGGGCAGCCGACTTCGACCTCGCGCACGCACCCACCGCCGCGATCAGCGCCGCCAAAGGTTGTCTGATCGACGCGATCGGGGTGGCGATGGCCGGTGCCGTGCAGCTGGCACCGATCCGGGTCCGGCAAGAGGTCCTGCCCCATTACGCGCCCGGTCCCTGCACGGTGTTCGCCGGTCCGCGGCGCTCCGGACTCGGTGCCGCTTTCGCAAACGGCATCGCCGCGCATGCGCTCGACTACGACGACGTCTCGTACGCCGCGATGGTGCATGCGAGCGCCGTGGTATGGCCGGCCGCCGCGGCCGCGGTCGAAACGACCGGCGCCAGCGGCGCACGGTTTCTCGAAGCGTTCATCGCCGGAGTCGAAGCGGAATACGCCCTCGCTTGCGCCCTCGGCCATGATCTCTTTTGGCGTGGCTGGTGGACGACCGGGCTCCTCGGCGCGATCGGCGCCGCCATCGCGGCGGCCAAAGCGATGCAGCTGGGGCCGGCCGCGACCGGCCACGCCATCGGCGTCGCCGCGCTCCAGGCGAGCGGCCCGTACGCGCTGGTCGGAAGTGCGGTCAAACCGTATGCCGCCGGCCGCGCCGCCGAAGCCGGTCTCCACGCCGCGCTGTTCGCCGCCGCCGGCCTGACCGCCCCCCTCGACGCCTTCGAGAACGACAAGGGCTTTACCGCGATGTTCGGTGCCGGTGCCTTCGCGCCGGCCGCGCTCGATGCCCTGGGCGAACGCTATCTCCTGATCGACCCGGGCGTCGCCTTCAAGCGCTTCCCGGTTTGCGCCGGCGCGCAATCGGCGGCCGAGGCAGCACTCGATCTTCTGGCTGCAGCGCCCGAGCTTGCGCTTGCCGACATCGCGCGGATCGCATGCGAGGTGACGCCCGACGTCGGGGTCTATATGCCGTTCACGACGCCGGCGACCGTCAACGAAGCGCAGTTCTGCCTGCCGTTCGTGCTCGCCGTCGCGTTTGCGCATCGCGATCTTTCGATCCGTCACCTGCGCGCGGACATGCTCACCGACCCGACAATGCGCGCGACGATGGCCCTGGTCGCGATCGAGCACTCCGAGACGCTCGCCGCTGAAGCGCGGGGGCGCGCGGACTACGCCCAGCCGGCACGCCTCACCGTCACGACCCGCGCCGGGCGAACTTACCGGCAGGTGGTGCCGATGCCGACCGGCATGCCGGGCCGGCCGCTCGGTCGCGAGGCGATCGAGGGGAAGTTTCTCGCCTGCGCCGCCGGTCTCGTCGCCGAGCCGTCCGCCCGGGCGATGCTCGACAACCTGCGCGACCTCGAGCGGCTCCCCGCCTTCGCGACCGTTTTTGCCGGCCTCTAAGTTACTGGCGGCGGCGTACCGCGCGGCGCCGCGGCGCGCGCCCGGCGCGGGTTCGTTTCGACCGCGACTTCGGCTGGATGATGGCCGTCGCCGAAACCTCGGCGACGATGCCGTCGGTGAAGAACCCGGAAACGCCGATCCAGCCCGTGACCGGGCGAATCTTGCCGAATACTTCGCCGTGCGCGCGGCCGGCCGCCTCCCAGTCACGCATGTCCTTCAAGTACATCGCGGTGCGGATCACGTCGCTCAGCGAAGCGCCCGCTTCCGCGAGTGCTGCTTCGATGATGCGAAGCGACTCGCGGGTCTGGCGGTAGACATCGTTGGGATAAAGGATCGACCCGTCCGGCGCGGTCGGCGTCGTCAGGCTGACCTCGACGACGTTCCCGATCCGGACCGCACGCGAGAAACCGCAGCTCGCCTCCCACGGTCGTCCCGAGCTCACATTCTGCCGCGCCATGACCCCTCCGCGATGGTTGGTTCGAACGCCCGACTCGCCGTCACGCCAGCATCGCCGATTCGAACGGAAAATGCGTCAAATTCTCGTAACCGGTATCGGTGATCAGAACCTGATCTTCGAGCTTGACCCCGTCGCGCGCGCCGGCGGCGCCGATATAGCTTTCGACGCAGACGACCATGCCGGGTTCGAACGCGCCCTCGGCCGACCCGAGCCCGGGGCCGGTCGGATAGCCGAGCGTCGGGTACTCGTCGCACGAACCGGCGCCGTGAACGACACAGCCGTAGCGATTGGCCAGGAACTCCGGCGGAAACGGCCACGCCCGCGCCGTATATTCGCCGAACGCGAGCCCGGGTCTGATCAGCGCGAGGTCATGATGAAGCTGGTCGTAGGCGATGCGATAGAGCCGACGCTGTTCCCGGGTCGGCGCCGTCGGCCCGCACAGAAACGTCCGCGACAGATCGGCGATGTAGCCGAACGGTCCGACCATGTCGGCGTCGAAACCGACGAGATCGCCCGCTTCGATGACGCGGTCGGAGCTCTCGTTGTACCAGGGATTGATGCGTGAGCCCGACGACAGCATGCGCGTCTCGATCCACTCCCCGCCGCCGGCGATGTTGGCTTGGTGCAGGATCGACCATAGCTCGTTCTCGGTGATGCCGGGCTCCAGCGCTTCGCGCATCCGCGTCATGGCTGCTTCGCACACCGCGATCGCGATCTTCATGCATGCGATCTCGTCCGCCGACTTGATGGCCCGGGCGCGGTCGATCGGCGCACTCGCGTCGGCGAGGACGATTCCGCGCCGAGCCAGCGCTGCCGCGCCGAGCGGTTCGGTACGATCGATCGCGATCCGTGGCGCGGCGCCGCCGGCGGCATGAGCGAGATCGGCGATTTCCGACGCCCATCGTTCGGCGCGTTCGCTCACTGCGTCGCCGCCGTAGATGAACCCGAGCCCGGTGGAGGGCCGCGCTTCGGCGATCGTCTCGATCCCGCGCGCCAGGTGCAAGCTGCTCGATGAATCGAACAGGGTGACGCTCCCGTCCGCCGGCACGAAGGCGTAGCGTCCCCACGAATGCATCTTCCACAGGGTTTGATTGCGGCTGCCCGTCGCGTAATGGACGTTGATCGGATCGAACAGGATCGCCCCGGCCAAGTCGTAAGCCTTGAGCTGCGCCTGGACGCGCGCCAGTCTGTAGCGGCGGAGCCGGATAAGATTGATCGTGCGCTCGTCGCCGCTCCGGCGCAGCGCCGCGCGTCGCGCCAGTCCGATACTGTCGTAGCTCATGCTTTCCCCCGCGACGGAACGTTCACCGTCGTTAGCGGCCATCGCGCGAAGCAGTCGACGAAATAATCGACGAATACCCTGATCTTCGGCGCGAGCAGACGGTTGTGCGCATAGAGCACGTAGATCGGCGTCGGCCCATCGGCATCGCGCCAATCGTTCAAGACCACGCGGAGCCGCCGGCGCCGCAGGTCGTCAGCCGCGAGCCACGATGGAACGCGCACGATGCCGAGCCCGGCCCGCGCCGATTCGAGCAACCCATCGGCGCTGTTGGTCGAGAAATTACCGGCTACCCGCACCGCGTGACTACCGTCCGGCCCTGCCAGCCGCCACGGCGTGTAGGCGGCCTTGGGTTCGAAGGCGAGACAATTGTGGCGCGCAAGGTCGCGCGGATGGCGCGGCTCGCCGACGCGTTTCAGGTATGCCGGATTCGCACAGATCAAGCGATCACTCGACGCGAGTCGGCGCGCCACCAGGCTTCCGTTGCGCACGGCTCCGATGCGGATAGCGGCGTCATAGCCTTGCTCGACCAGATCGACGATGCTGTCCGTCAGCGCAAGCTCGATCCGGATGTCCGGGAAGCGCGCCAGGAATTGTGGCAGGGCCGGAACGATGTGCTGGCGTCCGAGCGTAACCGGGGCGGTCACGCGGAGCGAGCCGTGCGGCGCGCCGTTCAACTGCGACACCGCGCGGCCGGCTTCGTCGACCTCGCCGAGGACTTGCTGGATTCGCTCGTAGTAGACCGAGCCCGCTTCGGTGATGCTGCGCGTCCGCGTCGTGCGGTTGAAGAGCCGGGCGCCGAGCTCGCGCTCGAGGGCGGCGACCTGCCGCGATATCGAGGTCGGCGCCACGCCCATGGCGCGCGCCGCCGCCGAGAAACTTCCCTCTTCGACGACGCGGGCGAAGAGGCGGATACGGTCTGTGGTCGGCATCGCTCATTGCTGCGAAAAACGCACGAATGTTAATCGCGATCGACGTTTATCGCAACGATGGCAATGCGTTATAGTCGGGTGGGGAGCCGATCCACCATGACCGACGCCATGCCGAAGGAGGTACCGCGCCTCAAGGACCGTTTCGCGGCCTACTACCGCGCCCGCAACGTCGAGCGCGACCATGAGATCGTCCAAGTCGACCGCGGTACGCCGGGCGGCGAATACCTGCGCCGCACGTGGCAGCCGGTGTGCCTGTCGGAGGAAGTCGGCGACCTGCCAAAAGTGGTGCGCATCCTGGGCGAGGACCTCGTCGTGTTCCGCACCCGGCGCGGCGAAGTCGGTCTGATCGAACGCCACTGCAGCCACCGCGGCGCCTCGCTCGAATACGGACTGCCGACCGAGCGCGGCATCACCTGCTGCTACCATGGCTGGCACATCGCGACCGACGGCACGATCCTCGAAACGCCCAACGATCCCGCCAGTACGCTCAAGGATCGTATCTGCCATCCCGCCTATCCGACCCACGAGTTCAACGGCATCGTGTTTGCGTGGATGGGGCCGCCCGAGAAAGTGCCGACCTTCCCGATGCTCGACGCCTACGTTCAGCCCGACGTCGAGGCGGTACCGTTCTCGCTCTATTTTCCGTGCAACTGGATCCAGGTGCTCGACAACACGCAGGACCCGACCCACTCGTGCTTCCTGCACACGCGCGTGTCGGGTGCGCAGTTCGCGGTGTCGTGGGGCGAGCTTCCCGAGCTCGAATACCTGCGCACGCCCGTCGGCATGATCAACCTCAACGTCCGGCGCTGGCACGACAAGGTGTGGGTGCGCACGACCGACGTCATGATGCCGAACCTGAACCAGACTGGCCACCTTTGGCTCACCGCCGAGTACGAGGAAACGTTCCTCCGCACCGCGATCACCCGCTGGATGCGCCCGATCGACGAAACCCATACGCAGATGATCGGCTGGCGTTATTTCAGCCCGCGCATGGACCGCGACAGCGGCGCCGATCGTAGCGAGGTCGGACTCGGCAAGATCGACTTCATCGGGCAGACCGAGGACGAGCGGCCGTACGCCGAACGCCAGCGTGTCCCGGGCGATTTCGAAGCCATCGCCGGCCAGGGCGCGGTCGCGTTGAACGCGGCGTGGAACCTCAATCACGGCGACCGCGGCGTCGCGATGATGCGCAAACTCATCCGCGACAATATCGAAGCGATTCGCTCCGGCACCGATCACGTCGCTATCGAGCGCGCGCCTACGGTCGGAGGCATCGTCCCGACCTATACCCAGGACACCGTTCTGACGCTGCCGCCGCGTCAACGCGACGACCGCGCGTTCATGCGTGACGTCGGCGCCAAGGTCGCCGAGGTCGTGTTCGCGTCGGCCAAGCTCCCCGAGAAGGAGCGCGAGGGTTTCGTCCGCAAGAGCACGGGCGAGATCGCGGCCGCGGTCCGCTAGCACGCCGGCCGCTGCCCGCATGACCTGGACCATCGGCGTCGACGTCGGCGGCACGTTCACCGATTTCTTCGCGGCCAACGAGCGCGAACGGCGCATCGTTTCGCACAAGACGCCGTCGACCCCCGACGATCCGGCGCGGGCGATTCTCGACGGCTTGGCCGTCCTGATCGCGCGCGAGCGAATCGCCGCGGCCGATGTTCGTCTGTTCGCACACGGCACGACGATCGGCACCAACGCCCTGATCGAACGGCGCGGCGGCCGGGTCGCGGTCGTGACCACCGCCGGGTTTCGCGACCTGCTCGAAATCGGCAGACAAACCCGGCCGCGGCTGTACGATTTTCAGACCGACAACCCGGCGCCGCTGGCGAGCCGCGACCTTCGGTTCGAGATCCCCGAACGGATGGACGCGGCCGGGCACGTCGTCCACGCCCTGACCGACGACGCCGTCGCCGCTGCCGTGGCCGCGGTGCGCGCGAGCGGGGCCGATGCCTGCGCCGTCTGCTTCCTGTTCTCCTATGTCAACCCGGCCCACGAGGCCCGCGTCGGCGCCGCGCTCGGTGACGCCGTTCCGGCACTGCCGGTGTCGCTCTCGTCGAGTGTGCATCCGGAATTCCGCGAGTTCGAACGCTTCTCAACGGCCGTTCTCAACGCCTACCTCCAGCCCACGGTCAGCAGCTATCTCCGTACACTGACGGTCGGACTGGAAAGCGTCGTCGGTGCGGCGTCGGTCGGCATCAACCAGTCGAACGGCGGCTTGATGTCGGTCGAGACCGCAGAGCGCTTCCCGGTCCGCACCGTGCTGTCCGGTCCGGCCGCCGGCGTCGTCGGTGCGATCCATGTCGGTCGGACCGCCGGCCGCTCGAACGTCATCACCCTCGACATGGGCGGAACCAGCGCCGATGTTTGCTTGATCCGCGACGGTGCGGCGTCGCTTTCATTCACCCGCGATGTCGCCGGTTTCCCGGTCCGCTTGCCGATGCTCGACGTCAACACGGTCGGAGCCGGCGGCGGATCGATCGCATGGTTCGACAAGGACGGCTTGATCAAAGTCGGTCCGCGCAGCGCCGGCGCCGTCCCGGGACCGGCGTGCTATGGCCGCGGCGGAACGCAGCCGACGGTATCGGACGCCAATCTGCTGCTGGGGCGGCTCGATCCTTCCGGCCTCCTCGGCGGCGCGATGCCGCTCGATCGCGCTGCGGCGCGCCGGGCGATCACGCCGGTCGCCGAGCGGCTCGGCATGACCGCCGAGCGCGCCGCCCACGGCATACTCGCGATCGTCGTCGCCAACATGGTTCGCGCGATCCGTACCGTCTCGGTCGAGCGCGGGTTCGATCCGCGCGACTTCGCGCTGATGCCGTTCGGCGGGGCTGGCGCGCTTCACGCGACCGACGTCGCGCGATCGCTCGGCATGACCGAGATCGTGGTACCGCCGCACCCCGGTCTCCTGTGCGCCGAGGGGCTGATCGTCGCCGAGCGCCGGGAAGACCACGTCGCCTCGACGCGGATCGTAGTGAGCGACGCGAACCTTCCCCGCCTCCAGGCCGCGGTCGATCGTCTCCACGGCGAGGCCCGCGCCTGGTTCGAGCGCGAAGCGATCGCGCCCGCGGCACGCCGCTGCTGGCTTGCGCTCGACATGCGGCATGTCGGACAGAACCACGAAATCCGGGTGGCGATAGCGCCCGATGCCCCTGGCGAGCCCAGCCCGCGCCTGCCGGCCGCAGACCGCTTGTGCCGGATGTTCGCGACCGACCACGAGCGGAGCTACGGTTACGCCAACCAGGGCGATGCGGTCGAAGTCGTCAATGTCCGCTTGACCGCACGCGCCGCCGCCCGCACCGGCGATACGACGGCTGCCGGGGCCGGCGCGGCGCCGGCCGCCGCGCCGGCCGCGGTCGACGTGCGGCCGGTCTACTTCACGCCCGACCTACCGGTCGCGACCCACGTCTACCGCCGCGATTCGCTCGCACCGGGAGCCGTCCTGGTCGGTCCCGCCGTGATCGACCAGCTCGACGCGACCACGTTGGTTCACCCCGACGATCGCGTCCACGTCGATCGCGCCGGCAACCTCGTCATCACCTTGGCGTAGCGCCGTGGCCCTCGATCCGATCACGCTCGAAGTTCTCTACAACGCGCTCAGGTCGGTCGCCGACGAGACCTATATCGCGTTGATGCGGGCCGCTTACGCGACCAACATCAAAGAGCGCCACGACCATTCGACCGTGATCGTCGATCCGGCCGGCCGCCAAATCGTCCAGGCCGAAAATGCGCTGCCGATTCATCTTTCGTCGATGCGCGGGCTGATGCAGCGGCTCCTGGCCAAGTTTCCGGTCGCGGCCATGCAGCCGGGGGATCTCTTCATCGCCAACGACCCCCACGTCGCCGGCGGGTCGCACCTCCCCGACATCAACATGGCCATGCCGGTTTTCGTCGCGGGCCGCCTCCTCGGTTTTATGTGCAACGTCGCCCATCACGCCGACATCGGCGGCATGTCGGCGGGTTCGATCGCCGGCGGCATGTCCGAAATCTGGCAGGAAGGCTTGCGCATCCCGATCGTCCGGCTGTTCCACGCCGGCGAACTCGCCCGTGACCTGTTCGAGCTGTTGCTGCTCAACGCGCGGCTGCCCGCGGAACGCCGCGGCGACTACAACGCCCAGATCGCCGCCTGCCGCCTCGGCGCGCGCCGCCTGGGCGAGATCGCCGCGCGCTACTCGGTCGATCAGATTCGGGAAGCGTTCGACGAGATCGTCGCCCGCACCGAGCGGCGGCTGCGCCTGGCGGTCGCGGCGCTCCCCGACGGGGTCTACCGCTTTCGCGACGTCATGGACGACGATGGCCTCGGTGCGCGCGACATCCCGATCGAGCTTGCGATTACGATCGCGGGCGACCGGATCGTGTTCGATTTCGCCGGCACTGCCGCCCAGGTCGCGGGCAACATCAACGTTCCCTACGATCCGACCCTGGCGACCGTCTGCTACGCGCTCAAGGCGCTGCTCGATCCCGACGTTCCCAACAACCAGGGCGTGATCGATGTGTGCGAGGTCGCGGCGCCCGAAGGCTCGCTGGTCAATTGTCGCCCGCCGGCCGCCGTGGCCGGGCGCGCCAACACCTGCCAGCGCATCTGCGACATGATCGTCGGCGCGCTGGCTCCGGCGTTGCCCCGTGCGGCGGTCGGGGCCTCGAACGGCGCCAACACGACCGCGGTGTTCTCGGGCACCGACCCGCGTACCGGCCGCGGCTATCTCTACATGGAGACGTTGGGCGGCGGGTTCGGGGGACGGTTCGACCACGACGGCACCGATGGCGTTCAGGTTCACACCACCAATACGTCCAACCTCCCGGTCGAGGCGATCGAAAGCGAGTACCCGCTGCGGGTCGTCCGCTACGAGCTGATCCCCGACACCGGCGGCCCCGGCCGGCAGCGCGGCGGACTCGGCATGCGCCGGGTGGTGCAGCCGGTCGGCCATTCCTGCACCTTCAGCGGCCAAGGCGAACGGTTCCGCCACCGCCCCTGGGGCGTGTTCGGCGGCGGCGAGGGAGCACCAGGTCGTTTCGCGCGCCGAAACGCGGCCGGCGCCATCGAGCCGCTCGCGACCAAACCGTCGGGCATCACGATCAGTCCGGATGAGGAGCTGATCATCGAAACGCCCGGCGCCGGCGGCTACGGGCCGCCGGCCGAACGCGCCGATGTTGCGGTGGCGGAAGACCGCGTCAGCGGAAAGTTCCAACCCGCCTTCCTCGATCGACACTACGCTAAAAGAGAGCGCTGACAGCGGGTCGCGCAGCCGCCGGCGCGACGCCGGCTAGAAGTTGGGCCGGGCAGCGGCGACGTAGGCAGCGAGCGCGGCCGCGAGCCGCTTTTTGTCGTTGCGCTCGAGGAACGAGTGCTCGATCGAGGCACGGGCGATGGCAACGATCTCGGCCGCGGAAAGGCCGAGCGCCTGCTGAACCGCGAGGTAATTGTCGGCGATGTAGCCGCCGAAATAGGCGGGATCGTCCGAGTTGATCGTCACCACCAGATTTTGCTCGATCATGCGCCGCAGCGGATGCGCGCCGATGTCGCGAACGACGGCGAGGCAGTCTGCATCGAACCAGTCTCGCAGGTCGATTCCCTGATAGGCAGGGAAAATACAGGGTGTCCGTCGTCAGATCATTTGAGACTGATCGAAGGCTTTATTAATGGAGGCTTCGGCCCATCTGGTTTGTCAGTCTAGGCGGTGGCTTGCTGGTGCAGCAAGCGGCGGTGCTCGATGGTCCTGCGCT
>VGEO01000043.1 GCA_016869275.1 Alphaproteobacteria bacterium
GCGCCGGCGCCGGCCGATGCGGCATCGCCGCCGGCCCCAACCGCGCCGGCGGCGCCCGCCGAACCCGAGCCGCCGCCGTTGCCGTCGATCGAGTCGCTCACCGCCGACAGCGATGTCAGCGTCTTCATGCGCCCCGGCGTGCCCGAGGAGCTTCGCACCGCGGCGCTGCGCAAGATGTGGCTGCTCGATCCGGCGATCCGGAACTTCGAGGGACCGGCGCGCGACTACGGCTACGACTGGAACGTCCCCGGCGGGGTGCCCGGGTCGGGACCGCCGCCGACGCTCGAAGAAGCCGAGCGCGCGCTCGCCCGGTTGTTCGAGGACGCACCGCCACCGCCCGATACCGGGAGCGCATCCGCGGCCGAACCCCGGCCGACAGCGATCGAATCCAGACCGGCGGCGACCGAGCCAAAGCCGGCCCCGGCCGAACCCAAATCGGTCCCGCCCGAACCCAAGTCAGTCCCGCCGGGCGCGGTTTCAATCGCGCCGCCGCCGGTGCAAGAAAACGTAGCCCCGACGGGCACTTCGGCCCCAGCACCGGCGCGCCGGCACGGCGGCGCGCTCCCCTCCTGAACACTATCGTGTGCACACATCTCGTCGCTTTGGGTCTCCCTCCCCTCGCAGAGCGGAGCAGTCCTACATGCTCCCTCCCCCGCGGAGCGGGGGAGGGAGCAACTTAGGGTGTGCCCCCTGTCGATCAAGTGCGATAGAGGGGGCAATTTGGGACGGGACTTATGTGAATCCGTTAGCTCCTGAACGGGCGCCCCGCGCGGCATAGTCCGACCCTATTCCACGCCGCGGACTTGTTGTTTGGCGCCCCATAAGGGCGTACTATGACCGCTCGATGACGGTGGCGAGGGCTTCCGAGTGATGCCACGCGACGGCGGACTGGAACAGGCGATCGAAGCGGCAGGCGGCGTCGGTGCGCTGGCCAGGACGCTCGGGATCGCGCAGCCGTCGGTCTCGGCGTGGAATCGAATCCCGGCCGAGCGCGTGCTCGCCGTCGAAGCCGCGACCGGAATCGCCCGCTCGATCCTCCGTTCCGATCTCTATCCCGAAAGCCTGCAACCCTCCGGCGCGACCGACGCGGTCGACGAGGTCGACCGCTTGCGCGGTCACGAGTACGGCCTGCTTGCGCTCTTGCTCGGGCGCGCGCCGAACGCCGAAACACTGGCCAAGGTCGCCGCGCTCCAGGGCGATGCCAGTCCGCCCGGGCTCGCCCACATCGCGCTCGCCGAGGCCGCGTCCGCCACCAATGCGGACGCGATCGCGAGCGAGTATTTCGCCCTCTTCATCGGTTTGGGCCGCGGCGAACTGCTGCCATTCGCGTCCTATTACCTGACCGGCTTCTTGCACGAGCGCCCGCTCGCGCGCGTGCGCGAGGACCTGGGCGGCCTGGGGCTCGTGCGCGACGCCAGCATGAGCGAGCCCGAGGATCACATCGCGATCCTGTGCGAGACGATGGCGGGCCTGGCGTCGGGACGGTTCGCCGCCGACCCGGGCGCGGACCGCCGTTTTTTCGAGCGCCACCTCGAACCGTGGGCGCCGCGTTTTTTCGCCGACCTCGAAGCGGCGCGCGCCGGGCGCTTCTACCGCGCCGTCGGCAAGGTCGGGCGTTTGTTCCTGGACATCGAGAGCGAAGCGTTGCGGCTGACGGATTGAATTCCAACGCGTTGACGAGGAGAACCGGCTCATGGGCACCAAGGTCGAAGGCGCGAATCGGCGCACATTCCTGAAAACGTTCGGCGGAGCCGCGACCATCGCCGCCGCCGCGGCGACCGCACCGCTCGCCGTCCGCGAGGCCGCGGCCGAGGAGAACGATAGCGACAAGAAGAAGGCGCGCTATCGCGAAACCGATCACGTCAAAGCGTTCTACCGCACCAACCGTTACTAGAAGGGGCTGGTCATGTTGATCAAACGCAAGACGGGCGAAGCGGGCCGCAGCCGGCTGCAAGCCCTCGCCTCCGATCATTCGTCCGGGATGCTCGACCGGCGCAGCTTCTTGATGCGCTCGGGCCTCGCCGTCGGCGGCTTGGCCGCGGTCGGCGCGACCACCCTGGGCGCGGTCAAGCCGGTGCAAGCGGCGATGGCCAAGCCCGGCGCCCCGATCGAACTCCGGCGCAATATCTGTACCCACTGCTCGGTCGGCTGCACGGTGGTCGCCGAAGTCCAGAACGGCGTGTGGATCGGCCAGGAGCCGGCGTGGGACAGCCCGATCAACCGCGGCACCCACTGCGCCAAGGGCGCGGCGATCCGCGAGCTGGTGCACGGCGACCGTCGCCTCAAGTACCCGATGAAGCTCGCCAACGGCCAGTGGCAGCGGATCTCCTGGGACCAGGCGTTCAACGAGATCGGCGACAAGATGATGGCGCTCCGCGAGAAGTCGGGGGCCGATTCGGTCTACATCCTGGGCTCGGCCAAGTTCTCGAACGAAGGCGCTTATCTCCTTCGCAAATTCGCGGCGTTCTGGGGCACCAATTCGGTCGACCACCAGGCCCGCATCTGTCACTCGACCACCGTCGCCGGCGTCGCCAATACCTGGGGCTACGGCGCGATGACGAACTCCTACAACGACATCCGCAACTCGAAGACCGTCATCATCATGGGCGGCAACCCGGCGGAGGCGCACCCGGTTTCGCTCCAGCACGTGCTGGCGGGCAAGGAACTCAAGCGCGCCAATCTGATCGTCATCGATCCGCGGCTCACGCGCACCGCCGCGCATGCGACCGAGTACGTCCGCATCCGCCCCGGCACCGACATCCCGGTGATCTGGGGCTTGCTCTGGCACATCTTCCAGAACGGCTGGGAAGACAAGGAGTTCATCCGCCAGCGCGTCTACGGCATGGACCTCGTCCGCAAAGAGGTCGAAAAGTGGACGCCCGAGGAAGTCGAGCGCGTCACCGGCGTCCCGGGCGCGCAGATGAAAGCGGTCGCCGAGAAGTTCGCCAAGGAGAAACCCGCGACCCTGGTGTGGTGCATGGGCGCCACGCAAAAGACGGTCGGCACCGCCAACGTGCGCGCGTTCTGCACGCTCTTGCTGGCGACCGGCAACGTCGGGTCGGAAGGCACCGGCGCCAACATCTTCCGCGGCCACTGCAACGTCCAAGGCGCCACCGACCTCGGGCTCGATATCGCCAACCTGCCGCTCTATTACGGCCTCGTCGAAGGCGCGTGGCGGCACTGGGGCCGGGTCTGGGAAGTCGAGTACGACTGGCTGCAGTCGCGCTTCGACGAAGTGCCGGCCAAAGCCGGCCGCGCCGCGCGGACCCGCAAGCAGAACATGGAAACGCCGGGCATCACCTCGACCCGGTGGTTCGATGCGGCGATGCTGCCGGCCGACGAGGTCGACCAGCGCGACAACGTCAAGGCGATGCTGATCTTCGGCCACGGCGGCAACACCGTGACGCGCATGCCGGAAGCAGCCAAGGGTTTGGCCAAGCTCGACCTCCTGGTCGTCGCCGATCCGCATCCGACCACGTGGGCAGTGTTGGGCGAGCGCAAGGAGAACACGTATCTCCTGCCGATCTGCACGCAGCTCGAAACCGCGGGCTCGCGCACGGCCTCCAACCGCTCGATCCAATGGGGCGAGAAGATCGTCGAACCGATCTTCGAGTCGAAGGACGATTACTGGGTGATGTACCGCCTGGCCGAGAAGCTCGGCTTCGCCGACCGCATGTTCAAGAACATCAAGGTCGAGAACAAGCAGCCGCTCGCCGAAGACATCCTCCGCGAGATCAATCGCGGCGGCTGGTCGACCGGCTACACCGGCCAATCGCCCGAGCGCCTGAAATCGCACATGGCGAACCAGGGCGACTTCGACATCGTCACGTTGCGCGCCACCAAGGGGCCGAACCAGGGCGACTATTACGGCCTGCCGTGGCCGTGCTGGGGCAAGCCCGAAATCCGCCACCCCGGTACGCACATTCTTTACAACACCAATCTCCACGTGAAGGACGGCGGCGGCACCTTCCGTGCCCGCTTCGGCGTCGAGCGCGAAGGCCAGACGCTCCTGGCCGAGGGTTCGTTCTCGGCGGGCTCGGAGATCAAGGACGGCTATCCCGAATTCACCTATGGCGTCTTGAAGAAACTGGGCTGGGACGGCCTGCTCACCGCCGATGAAAAAACGACCATCGAGCGGATCGGCGGTGCCAACCCCGACAACGTGAGCTGGGCGATCGACCTCTCGGGCGGCATTCAGCGCGTCTGCCTCGAGAAGGGCGTCATCCACTACGGCAACGGCAAGGCCCGCGCCAACGCCTGGAACTTGCCCGATCCGATTCCGGTCCACCGCGAGCCGATCTATTCGCCCAAGCCGGACCTGGTGGCGAAGTACCCGACGCTGCCGAACGGCCGCCAGCTCCGCATGCCCAACATCGGCGCCACGGTCCAGAAGGCGGCGGTCGACAAGAACTTCGCCAAGGACTTCCCGATCATCCTGACCTCGGGCCGGCTGGTCGAATACGAAGGCGGCGGCGAAGAGACGCGGTCGAACAAGTGGCTGGCCGAATTGCAGCAAGACATGTTCGTCGAGATCCATCCGGCCGACGCGTCGGCCCGCGGCATCGTCGACGGCGGCTGGGTGTGGGTGCTGGGGCCCGAGAGCGGCGCCAAGACCCGCGTCAAGGCGCTCGTCACCGAGCGGGTGGGGCGCGGCGTCGCGTTCATGCCGTTCCACTTCGCCGGCTGGTTCCAGGGCGTCGATCAGCGCCCCAAGTACCCGCAGGGGACCGATCCGATCGTCTTGGGCGAGTCGGTTAATACCGTGACCGCCTACGGCTACGACCCGGTGACTAACATGCAAGAGACCAAAGTCACGCTCTGCCAGATTCGGGCGGCGTGAGGGGAGAGGGACCATGGCAACGCGCGTTAAATTCCTCTGCGACGCCGACCGCTGCATCGAGTGCAACGCCTGCGTCACCGCGTGCAAGAACGAGCACGAGGTTCCGTGGGGCATCAACCGGCGCCGCGTCGTCACCTTGAACGACGGCAAACCGGGCGAGCGCTCGATCTCGATGGCGTGCATGCACTGCACCGATGCGCCGTGCGCGGCGGTGTGCCCGGTCGATTGCTTCTACACCACCGCCGACGCGGTCGTGCTGCACTCGAAGGAACGCTGCATCGGCTGCGGCTACTGCTTCTATGCCTGCCCATTCGGCGCGCCGCAGTATCCGCGCGTCGGCAACTTCGGTTCGCGCGGCAAGATGGACAAGTGCACCTACTGCGCCGGCGGGCCCGAGGCCGACGCGTCACAGGCCGAGTACGCCAACTACGGCGCCAACCGGCTGGCCGAAGGCAAGCTCCCGATCTGCGCCGAAATGTGCTCGACCAAGGCGCTCTTGGCAGGCGACGGCCAGATCATCGCCGAGATCTACCGCGAGCGCGTCTTGAAGCGCGGCTACGGCTCGGGCGCCTGGGGTTGGAAGACGGCCTACAAAGAGACGATCGCGGTCTGATCGCCGCACCAAGCGGTCGCCGGGAGTAAGCGCGGCGGCCGGGAGCGTAGGGAGGAAAGGAGCGGCCCATGGTAAAGCAGGCACGACGCTTAGCGTTCGCGATCGCGGTGGCGTTGTTGGTGGGAAGCGGCATCGCCGCGGCGCAGCAGCAGCCGACGTCGGTCAACCCGACCGCGAGCGCGGTCAAGGAAGAGCAGCTCCTTCGGCAGCTTCAAAGCGTCCAGGGCCGTATCACCATTCCCGACGCCAAGGCGGCGGTGCTGATCCAGCCCGGCGGGCGTGACTGGCGCGATCTTCATCAGGTGTCGCTCCGCTGGATCGGCGGTATCGCGATCCTTGGCATGCTCGGCGTTCTGATCCTCTTCTACATGGCCCGCGGCACGATCCCGATTTCCGGCCAGCGCTCCGGCCGGCGCGTGCTCCGCTTCGGCACCTTCGAGCGCTTCACCCACTGGCTGACGGCGGGCTGCTTCATCGTTCTGGCGGTGACCGGCGTCAACGTCACCTTCGGCAAGGCGCTGCTGATGCCGTTGATCGGCGCGGACGCGTTCGCGGGGTGGTCGCAGTGGTCCAAGTACGCCCACCACTACCTGGCGTTTCCGTTCATGGTCGGCCTGATCCTTACCTTCTTCATGTGGGTGTTGGACAACATCCCGACCAAGCTCGACGTCGACTGGTTCCGCGCCGGTGGCGGCTTGGTCGGCAAGGGCCACCCGCCGGCCCGCAAGTTCAACGGCGGTCAGAAGCTGATCTTCTGGTCGGTGATCATGGGCGGCGTCGCGCTCTCGGTGACCGGGCTCCTGCTGATCTTCCCGTTCGCCGGAACCACCATCGCCGACATGCAGCTCGCCCAGATCGTCCACGGCATCGTCTCCGTGGTGCTGGTCGCCGTCATGCTCGCCCACATCTACATCGGCACGATCGGCATGGAAGGCGCGTTCGACGCGATGTCTTCGGGCGAAGTTGACGAGAACTGGGCGCGCGAGCACCACGCGCTCTGGCTTGAGGAAGAGCGCAACAAGGCTCCGGCCGGCGGCCAGCGAGCGGCCGGGCCGGCCGAGTAGCGGGGCGGCGCTCTAACCCTTAAAGCGCGACGACGAACGGCGCGTGTGCAGGCCGTCAGCCGTTGCGCTGACCCGACCAAGTCGGACCGACCAGATTGTCGCCGGGCGCGGCGACGCGGGCGCCGTCAGTGGTGAACGCTTTGTAGGCCGGCGTGTTCCACGCCGGGCTGAGCGCCAAAGCCCCGCCGATGGCGATCACCAGAGCGACGACGACCGAAGTCAAGAAGGGGCGCATGCGTGGGTCTCCCTGTTGGTTCCCGCCATCATACATCACCCGGCTGGTTTCGCGTAGTTGGGGAAAAACAGGGGCTGGCCGCCGACCTTGTAGTCGGCGATCGCGCGCTGGCCATCGGGGCCGGTGATCCACGCGATGAAGGCCTGGCCGAGCGCCTGCTTGACGTGCGGGTGACGCTCCGGATTGACCAGCATCACGCTGTACTGATTGTAGAGCGTCTGGTCGCCTTCGACCGCGACGACGAGCTCCTGACGGTTCTTGAACCCGAGCCAGGTGCCGCGGTCGGTCAAGGCATAGGCGGGCATCGCCGCTGCGATGTTGAGGGTCGGTCCCATGCCTTGACCGGTCTCGCGGTACCACGTGCCTTTGGTCCGGTCGATCTCGATCCCGGCCCGTTGCCATAGCCGCCGCTCGGCGGCATGGGTGCCGGAGCGGTCACCGCGCGAGGCGAATGGGGCGACGTTTGCGGCGATCGCCTTGAGTGCGGCCGTGATGTCCTTGCTGCCTCGGACGCGCGCCGGATCGGCGGCGGGTCCGACCAGGATGAAGTCGTTGTACATCACCTGCCGCCGCTCGATGCCGAAGCCTTGGGCGACGAAGGCGAGTTCGGCCGCCGCGTCATGGACGAACACCACATCGGCGTCGCCGCGGCGACCGACGTCGAGGGCCTGGCCGGTGCCGAGCGCGACCACCCGGACCTCGACCCCGGTCCGCGCCTTGAACAGCGGCAGGATGTACTCGAACAGGCCTGAATCCTGGGTCGAGGTGGTCGAGGCCAAAACGATGAACGGCGCCTGCGCCCGAACCGGCATGGCCGCGAGCGTCGCCAGCAAGGAAAGTGCGAGACCGATGCCGGCGCGGCTCACGGCAACTCGCCCTCGATGAAGGCCCGCGCCTCCGTCGTCGCCGGACCGGCGAAGAAGCGGTCGACGCCGGCGCGCTCGATCAGGCGGCCGCGGTCGAGAAACAGAATTTCGTCGGCCACGCGCCGCGCCTGGCCCAGATTGTGGGTCGTCATCACGATCTTGGTACCGGAGGTGTGGATCGCGCCGACGATCGCCTCGACCGCACGCGTCGCCGCCGGATCGAGGCTCGCGGTCGGTTCGTCCAGGAACAGCACTTCGGGCTCAAGCACCCAGGCGCGCGCCAATGCCGCGAGCTGCTGCTCGCCGCCCGAGAGCAGCCGCGCCGGACGGCCGGCCAGATGCGCGAGGCCGACGCGGGCCAGCGCGGCGTGGGCGCGCGCCAGCCGCTCGGCCTTGGCGATACCAGCCAGCTTTAAGCCGTAGGCGACGTTCGCAATCACCGACCGGCGCAGCATGATCGGGCGCTGGAACACCATTGCTTGGAAACGTCCGGGATCGCCGGCGTGCGGCCCGAGCCAGCGCATCGTGCCGGCGGTTGGCGCGAGCAGGCCGTGGCAGAGCCGCAACAGCACGCTCTTGCCGGCACCGTTGGCGCCGAGGACGACGCTCCGCGACCCGGCCTCGAGCGTGAAGGAGACACGGTCGAGGATCGGGACGCCAGCGACCGCGACGGTCGCGCTGTCGAGGACCAGGGGGAGGAGCGCAGGGGTGCGGTCGCGCATGTCAGCCGAAGCGCCGGTGCGCTGCCTCTCTGAGCGAATAGGCGGCGGCGTTGACCGCGAGCACGAGCACGACCAGCACGAGACCCAAGCCGAGCGCAAGCGGGAGGTCGCCTTTCGAGGTTTCGAGCGCGATCGCGGTCGTCATTACGCGGGTCACGCCATCGATGTTGCCGCCGACGATCATCACCGCGCCGACCTCTGCGGCGGCGCGGCCGAACCCGGCCAGCACCGCGGTCACGAGCGAGAAGCGCGTGTCCCAGAGCAGCGTCCATACCGCCAGCCGGGGCGGGGCGCCGAGCGAGCGCAGTTGCTCTTCGTATTCGCGCCAGGCGTCGGCGATCGTCTGGCGCGCGAGCGCGGCGACGATCGGCACCACCAGGATCGCCTGCGCGATCACCATCGCGCCGGGCGTAAATAGAAGACCGAACTCTCCGAGCGGACCGGCGCGCGAGAGCAGTAGGTACACGGCGAGCCCGACCACGACCGGCGGCAATCCCATCAGCGCGTTCAGGAGCACGATCGCGCCGTGACGGCCGCGAAATCGAGCGAGCGCCACCACCGCGCCGAGCGGCAGCGCGATCGCGGTCGCGATCAGGACCGCGGCGACGCTGACGATCAAGCTTAGGCCGACGATCGCGATCAAGCCGGCGTCGGCTTCGACGATCAGGCGAAACGCGGCGGCGCAGGCGGCGAAAAAATCGGTATTCATCGGGCTCGTTGCGGGCGCTACCTTGCAACGAAAAAGCGTTACCGTGAATCAAATCCGTGTTTATGGTGCAGGGATTTTCACAAGTCGACGGCCGATAGGGTGAACCTATCGCAATGCGCCCGACGGAGCCTGCTTCGACAGCGCACCGCCATAGGCGCGTCCTATGCTAGGCGCTGCCGACCCACGACTGGGCGAGGGCGAGCACCACGGCGTAGCGTGCGAGCTTGCCGATCGCGACCAGAACGACGAAGCCGCCGAGCGGGGTTTTAAGGGTGCCGGCCGCTACGGTCAGCGGATCGCCGACGATCGGCAGCCACGCGAACAGGAGCGACCACCGGCCCCAGCGTGCATACCAGCCGATCGCTTGATCGTAGCGGCGCGGCGCGACCGGGAACCAACGGCGGTCGCGAAACGCGGCTAAGAACCGGCCGCACAGCCAGTTGACGACCGATCCCAGCACGTTGCCGACCGTCGCCACCGCGAGCAGGAGGCCGGGGTCGCCGCGGCCGGCGGCGAGCAAACCGGCGAGCGCGGCTTCCGACGAACCGGGAAGCAGGGTTGCGGCGAAGAACGCACTGGCGAACAGGCCGCCATACGCCGCGGCATCGGTCATGCGGCGGCCGCTAACCGCCCAAGTAGGAGCGTTGGACCTCGGCGTTGCCCAAGAGCTCGGGTCCGGTGCCGGTGAGCGCGATCTCGCCCGTCACCATGACGTAGGCGCGGTGCGCGATCGCGAGCGCCCGGGTCGCGTTCTGCTCGACCAGGAGGATCGACTTGCCCTCGGCGTTCAGTTCGCGCACCAGTTCGAACACGCGATCGACCAAGATCGGCGAGAGCCCGAGCGAGGGTTCATCCATCAGGATGAGCTTGGGCCGCGACATCAGCCCGCGGCTCACTGCCAGCATCTGCTGCTCGCCGCCCGACAGCGTCGAGGCCGGGCGGTCGCGGCGTTCGCGCAGCACCGGAAAGCGCCGGTAGGCCGCGTCGCGGTCGGCCTCAATCGCGGGCCGGTCATCGCGCGTGTAGGAGCCGACGCTCAGGTTTTCGTCGATGGTCGAATACGGAAACACGCGCCGGCCCTCCGGGATGTGGGCGATGCCCAGGCGGACGATGTCCTCGGGCCGCCGGCCGACCAACGACTCGCCCTTAAACGTCATCGTGCCGCGTCGCACCGGCAGCAGGCCCGAGATCGTCTTGAGCAGCGTCGACTTGCCGGCGCCGTTGGCGCCGACCACGGCCACGATCTCGCCCTCGTTGAGTTCGAGCGAGAGGCCGTGCAGCACCTCGGCGTAGCCGTAGCCGGTGGCGAGGCCGTCGATCTTCAGCATGCTCGAACGTTACATCATTTACTGCGTCCGCCCGACCTCGATCTTGAGCTCTTCGACCTTGACCATGCGGCCGTGGATCGGCAGCACGGTTTTGACCTTGAGCTTCAGCGCGACGATCTGGTCCCACAAATTGGTGGTGAACGGGTTCAACTGCTCGGGCGTCTTGACGATCGGCGCGCGCGGGCTGAAGGCATCGGCGACCATCAGGATCTTCTCCTTGGGCAGGTAGCCGACGATCAAGCCCTCGTTGTGGAGGTTGTCCTTGAGCCGATGGAGCTCGAAGGTGCGGGCGCCGTCGCTGAAGACGCGCTTGTCGGTCAGGGTCATGAACGTCGCTTTCTTGCCCGAGCGCGCGAGCGCGTCCGGCGCGAAGGTGTGCGGGTTCTGGTAGGCCGCCTCGAAGAACGGCTTGTGGATCGCGTGGGTCACGATCGTGATGCCGGCCGCCGCCACCGCGCGTACGCCGCCCGAGTGGTCGAAGTGATGGTGGGTGTTGACGGCGTAGCGGATCGGCTTCGCCGGCAGCGAGCGCTTGACCGTGTCGATCACGGCGTTGGTGCGGGCATCGCCGAGCGGCGCCTCGAACAGGATCAAGTGGTCTTTCATCTCGACGACGACGCTGTGGTGGGTGCCGCCGTGGACGAACCAGACGCCGGGCGCCGCCTGATCGATCTGGACGTTGATTGCGGCGGGCTGGATCGCGGCCGGCGGGGTCACGCCGCCGGCGTAGACCTTGACGTCGGTGATTCCCATCGCCAGCACCGGGAAGCCACCCGCCGACTGTGCGATGCGGGTCGGCACCATCGCCGCACCGAATGCCTTGTAGTCGCCATACTCGGTCACCAGGGCCATGTCGCCGAGGACCGGGTTGGGGAGCCATGATTCGACCTTGTCGATCAGGTTGTGCGCGTTGACGTGGGCGCGGGCCTTGAACCGGCCGGCGCGGGTGACGGTGAAGGTCCGACCGTCCATCGCCGCCTTGTCGGCGAGCGCGGCCCTGACCAGCCCGTGCGGGGTGGTCCAGAGGTCGTGCTGGGCCTGGGCGACGCCGGTCTGGGTCGCGGTTCCGGCCGGATAGGCCATGATCCAGGCCTGATCGCTGAGCCCGCCGCTGTCGCGCCGCTGGAAGCCCATGAACGGCCGGCCACCGCCGCCGCGCGGCAGGTTCTCGCCCTGCGTGATCGTGAAGTCGATACTGATCCCGCCCTTGTTGTAGTCGACGATCCGTGTGTATCGCGTCAGGTTGGCGCGCGGCCACGCGACGCCGGGGCGAACGTTTTGGCCGAGCGCAAAGAAGAAGCCGCTGCCGGTGATCTCGATCGTCTCGACCTGGGCGGCGCCCAAAGCCTTGGCGATGTCCTCGATGGTTTGGGCGGCGAGCGGCGGACTGAGCAATAGCGCGCCTGCCGCGAGCATGACGGTGCACATACGGGTCATCGTCGACATGGGTTTCCCTCCGGTGGCGGCGGCGGACGCCGACGCCGCTAGGGAGAATTGAACGCCGGGTGCCGGCTCGGCCCAAGTCAAGTCAGCGTGAGGCGTCCGGCGCCCGCGGCTTCAAGCCGCCGATCGCGTAGAACGCGGCCCCGGCGATCGCCATCATCAAGACGAGTGGGGCGACATAACTTCCGGTGACCTCGCGCAGCCAGCCGATCGCGAGCGGCCCGAGCGCGGCGCAGGCGTAGCCGACCGAAAGCGCCATCGCCGCCAGGCCGGCGGTCTCCGGCGGGTCGCGGCCGAAGTCGATCGGCAGCATCTGCGCCAGCGGGAAGATGAAGCCGATGCCGGCGCCGGTCACGATCGCCCACACCCAGGCGCCGTCGTAGGGGGTGAACGCAAACCCGGCCGCGCCGGTCACGCACAAGGCGAGGCCGGCCGCGATCAGCCAGCGGCGGTCGGGAATGCGTTTGGCGAGCGCGGCAACGGCGAAGGTGGTCGGCGCCTGCGCGATCACCATGGTCGCCGTGATGAGCCCGGCCGCGGTCTTCGACCAGCCGGCGTCCTGGTAGATCGGCGGCATCCAGGTGAAGATCGACCAGAACAGCGTCCCGGCCGCGGCGGCGACCGTGGTGATGCGCCACGCGATCCCGCTCCGCCACGGGATCCGATAGGCCGTGCGCTCGAGCGCGACGGGTACCGCGGCGCGTGCGATCGGCAGCCACAGCGCGACGCCGACGAGCGCCGGAATCGCCCACACCGCGAGCGCCAATGTCCACGAGCCGAACGCGTCGGCCAAATAGGCGGTGCCGCCGGCGGCGATGCCCGCCGACACCGTCATCATGGTCGCGACCAAGCCCATGACGCCGGCCGCATCGGCCGCGAACGCCCGCTTGACGGTCGGCGCCAGCATGGCGTGGGTGACGGCGACGCTGATGCCGGCGGCGACGGTCGAGCCATAGAGCAGCGCGACGTGATCGCTGCCCCAGCGCAGCAGCGCGGCGATCGCGGTCGCGATCACCGCGGTGAACAACACGCGCTCGGGGCCGAAGCGGGCGGCGGGCCGGACCGCCAGCGGCGGGAACACGGCCATGCATGCGATCGGGATCGCGCCCAGGATGCCGATCGCCGAGAAGCCGAGCGCCAACTCGGCGCGAACGGTCTCGAGCAACGGCGGCAGCGAGCCCAGGACCGTGCGCAGGTTGAACGCGGCGAGCAGCACCGCGGCGAGAAGGAAAGTTCGCGAGGAAGTGAGGACCGGCATGAAAGGATCAACTCATCTGCACCCTCTCCCGCTAAGAAGCATCGCGAGCAGGGGGAGGGAGTTGGGCGATCGTCGCGCGACCTCAGAGCGGCGTCTGGATCATGTTCGGCACGTTGAACGTGTCGAGGATCACGATCTTTTCTTTGAACCTCGGCGTGCCGTTCGGGATCACGACCCGATCGTCGTAGCGTCCGGCGCAGAAGACCTCGGTCTGGCCCTCGGGGTCGGTCTTGAACACCGAGAAATGGGCGCGCACGCGATAGACGCCGTTCGCCTGATCGACCACGCGCACGTTCGAGAGCAGATGGCGGTCGAACCGATAGCTGTAAATCAGCGCGTTGCGGAACACGTTGATACGGTCGCGCAGCATGCCGATGCCATCGCAATAGACCAGCGGCAGGTCGCGGCCGCGGTCCGAATTCTCGCGCGACACGATCTTGTAGACACAGTCGTCGACGAACAGCTCCGGCCACGCCTCGAGGCGGCCGTCGTCGATCGCCTCGACGTAGTCGTAGAGGAGGTTGGTGATCCGCTCGGTGAGCGTGAGTTCTACGGCCGCCATGCCGCGCCGCCTTCGGGCTCGAACCCCATCAGATGGCAGTAGTAGCGCCAGAAACCGCGCACCGGGATCTCGGTCAGGGGCGAGTCGGGATCGACGATCGGGCCGGTGCCGCCCATCTCGATCACGGTGTTGGCGGTGGGGTTGGCGCCGAGCACGTCCTGAATGAGGGCGCCGACCTCGCCGTCCTCGATCGAAACCAGCCCGGCCGGTCCGATCATGTTGTTCTGCAACAGCCGGCGCTGGCGCAGGTCGGGGTCGTCGCCCTGGTAGCCGAATACCGTCCAGTGCAGTTCGAACTCGTCGGCCGATTTGGGCCGGATCTGGCGCGCCGCCAGGGTGTTCGACAGGCGCTGGAAGAAGCCGTTCGGAAACAGCGTCATCATCAGGATCGAGCGGCCGTCCCTGAACTCGTCGATGAACTCGATCATCCGCGTGTCGTTGAGCTTGAGCGTGTCGTCGATCACCTTGGCATCGCCGTAGCCGGCTTTGGCGGCCTGGGTGTCGTCGCTGCCGTAGTGGACATAGATGATGCGGTGGCGCTTCAGCTTGTCCATGTGCGAGCCGCCGCGCTGGGTCGAGCGCGAAATGCCGAACGTCGCCTGGAACTGGTGCAGCAGCCCGGCGTGGTAGGAATCCATCAGATTCTCGAAATAGAACTTCCAGTTGCCGGGAATGCGCTGGCGCCAGTAACCCAGGACCTCGACCGGGCGGCCCAGGGTGAGGTCGATATAGTCGCGCATCGGCTTGTCGAGGTAGCTCTCGAGCGGTTCGACGTCGCGCCGGTAGGAGCCGAACACGACGCCGCCATAGGTCGCGACCTCGAGCGTGGTCAGGCCGTGGTCGGCCTTGTCGAACGTGGCCGGCATGCCGCTCTTGCCGTCGTAACCGCGCTGGAACGGCACCCCGATCAGCTTGCCCGAGAGGTCGTAGCACCAGTGGTGATAGATGCAGGTGTGGTTCTTGACGTTGCCCTGATTGTGGCGGACGAGCTTGGTGCCCTTGTGGGCGCAGCGATTCTCGAATGCGTGTACCGAGCCGTCGTCGGCGCGGTCGACCACCACCGGCTTGTCGCCGACATAGACGACGACATAGTCGCCGGCGTTCGGAATCTCGGCTTCGAGGCAGAGATAGTTCCAGACCGGGCCTTGAAACACCCGCTCCATCTCGCGCGCGAACACGTCCGCGTTGTTGAAGACGCTCAACGGGACGCGGCTGAAGTCCGCCTTCGGCCACTTGATCTCGTCGGGATGCTGCATCGTCGGCCTTGCTGAAACGGTGTGCGGTCGGCGCATTATCGGCCGCGCGTCACCGCCCTGCAAACCCAAGTCGATCCGCGCGGCGCGCCGACGGCCTTGAAAGCCTCCGGATTTGCTGTAGTAGAAGGGCGCTGACCGCCGCTTTCCCGCGCGCGACACCCCTCCGGAGCGCCATGGCCGCAGATAAAACACCCAGTCGGGGCGCCGCCGTGCGCATCGATCGGCTGCGCAAGACGTTCGGGTCGGCGGTTGCGGTCGATTCGATCTCGCTCGACATCCCGGCCGGGAGCTTCGTCACCCTGCTCGGGCCGTCGGGCTCGGGCAAGACCACGACCTTGAACCTGATCGCCGGGTTCCTGTCGCCCGATGCCGGCGCGATCCTGTTCGACGGCGCCGTCGTCTCCGACGTCCCGACCCACAAACGCAACATCGGCATGGTGTTCCAGAACTATGCCCTGTTCCCGCACATGACCGTGTTCGACAATGTCGGTTTCCCGCTCAAGATGCGGACCAAGCTCGCGAGCGCGGACGCGCGGACGCGCATCCTGGAGACGCTGGCGCTCGTCGAGCTGAACGGGTTCGAGGCGCGCTATCCGCGCCAGCTCTCGGGCGGTCAGCAGCAGCGCGTGGCGATGGCGCGCGCGCTGGTCTCGCACCCGCGGCTCCTGCTGATGGACGAGCCCCTGGGCGCGCTCGACAAGAAGCTCCGCGAGCAGATGCAGTTCGAGATCAAGAACATCCACCGTTCGATCGGCACCACCTTCGTCTACGTGACCCACGATCAGACCGAAGCGCTCACCATGTCCGACCTGATCGTGGTCATGAACCACGGCAAGATCGAACAAGCGGGGACGCCGCGGCGGCTCTATGAGACGCCCGAGAACCAGTTCGTCGCCGATTTCCTGGGCGGCGCCAACTTGCTGCCGGGCACGGTCGCGGCGGTCGCGGCCGATCACTTCGGCGTTGCGGTCGAGGGCGGCTTCACGGTGCAAGTCCCGCGCGACCGGGTCGTCGCCAACGCCGGCGATGCGGTGAGCGTCCTGGTGCGGCCTGAGGAAGTCGGGGTCGCGTTGACCGAGGACCGCCAGGCCGGCACCGAGTGCGTCGCCGGCACCGTGACTGCGGTCGGCTATTTGGGCGATTCCTTGAAACTCGAAGTCGCCGTCGCTGGTATCGCCATCGGCGCCAAGCTCGCGCGCGTGCGCGGCCTCTCGATCGAGAGCGGCCAGCGCGTCTACGTGTCGTGGCCGCGGGCGAGTGCGCGGCTCCTGCTGCGGAGCGCGCGGTGACGGTACCGGTCGCCGACCCCGCACCGGCGCGGATTTCGCTCGACCGCGCGCTGGTCCCGGCGCTCCTGCTCGGGCCGACGTTGCTTTGGATCTTTTTCTTCTTCCTGTGGCCGCTCGGCCTCATGGTGTGGCAGAGCTTCATCGTCAAGGACGCATTTTCGCTCGATCACTACGCGTCGCTGTTCACGACGCCGATCTACGCCCGGGCGCTGTGGACGACGTTCGAGATCTCGATCATCTGCACGGTCGGCTCGCTGATCCTCGGCTACCCGGTCGCCTATTACCTCACCGTCGGTGACGCCCGGATTCGCGCCGTCGTGATGATCCTGGTCATCATCCCGTACTGGCTCGACTACATCGTGCGGAGCTTCTCCTGGCTGATCTTGTTCGGGCGCCGCGGCTTGGTGAACCGGTTCCTGGTCGATGTCGGGCTCATCGCCGAGCCGCTCCAGCTCCTCTACAACCTCGGCAGCGTCCTCGTCGGCATGATCCAGATCATGCTGCCGCTGATGATCCTGACCCTGTTCGGCGCGATGCTGCGCATCAACCGGCAGCTGGTGGCGGCGGCCGAGATTCACGGCGCCAGCCCGTGGCGCGCGTTCTGGAGCGTGTTCTTCCCCCTGAGCCTGCCCGGCGTCTACGCCGCGTTTCTCCTGGTCTTCATCATCTCGCTCGGCTTCTACATCACGCCGGCGCTGCTGGGCAGCCCCAAGGAGACGATGATTTCGCAGATCATCATGCTGGTCGCGACCGAGCTGTTCGACTGGCCGCTCGCCAGCGCAGCCGGCGTCCTGCTGCTCGCGGTCACGATCGCGGTCGTCATTGCTTACAACCGCACCTTCTCGATCGAGCGCCTGTGGGGCGGGAAGGAAGCATGAGCGGGCGCTTGGGCCGCCTGGCGATTCCGACCGGCACGCTGCTGGTCATGCTCTATTTGCTGTTTCCGGTCGTGGTCGTCGTCTTGATCTCGTTCAGCTCGGCGCGGTTCCTGTCGTTCCCGCCGCCCGGCTATTCGATCCAATGGTACGCCAAGCTCCTGGCCGATCCCGATTGGCTCAACTCGCTTTCCGTCACCCTCCAGGTCGGCGCGCTTACCACTGTGTTCTCGACCCTGTTGGGCGTGCCGGCGGCGTTCGCGCTGTCGCGCTACGGCATTCCCGGCCGCTCGTTCGTGACCGCGCTGATCCTGGCATCGCTCATCACCCCGACCATCATCAAAGGGTTGTCGCTTTACCTCTTTTACGTACCGCTCGGTCTGGTCAACACGATCTGGGGTCTGGCGGCGGCGCACACGGTCTCGGGCCTCCCCTACGTCGTCATCAATACGATCGCGAGCTTGCGCAGCGCCGATCGCGATCTCGAGCGCGCGGCCGTCATCCACGGTGCCAGCCCGCTATGGGCGGTGATGCGGATCACGCTGCCGATCATCTCGCCCGGGATCATGGTCGGCGCGGTGTTCGCGTTCATCCAGTCGGTCCACGAGCTCTTGGTCGCCCTGTTCGTGCTGGGCGGGGTCGAAAAGCCGCTCGCCGTCAAGCTGTGGGCCGGCGTCCGCGCCGAAGTCGACCCGACCATCGCCGCGGTTTCGACCGGCCTGATCGGGATGGCGGTGTTGGCCTACGCCTGCGCCGGCGCGGCCCAGCTCCTATCGAAGCGCCGGGGACTCCCGGCGGCTGGGCCGTAACCGCGCCTCCCGGAGGCCGGGCCGTGAATAGACTTGCGCCGCCGGGAAGATTATCCTCCGCCCAGTCGAATAAAGCGCCACCAGGGAGGCACATCAATGCGTCATCACGAGAGGGACAAGGAGCTCGCGCTCAGCCTGTTGCGCGAGGCCTTGGACGAAACGCGCGGGCTCGACCGCCGCGCATTCGTGAAGAAATTGGGCCAGGTTGCCGCCGGGTCGGCGATCTTGGGCTCGTTCATGGGCATGGCCGGCAGCGCCGGCGCCCAGACCCGCACGGTCACGACCATGAATTGGGGCGGCTCGTTCCAAGAAGCGATGATCGGCGCCTTCATTGCGCCGTTCGAGAAGAACTACCCGGGCGTCAAGGTCCAGTACCTGACGCCCTACAACTTCGCCAAGCTCGTCGCCGCGCACCAGGCAAAGGCGCAGGAAGTCGACACCTTGACGCTGGCGTCGATCGACATGCTGCGCGGCCAGGAAGCCGGCATGTTCCAACCGCTCGATTGGAGCAAGATCGACAAGACCAAGCTTTCCGAGCAGCAGTACACCACGCTCCCCAACACGATTTCGTCGCTTACGCTCTCCGACGTCATGGTCTTCAACAAGAAGAAGTGGCCGAGCGGCAACCATCCGAAGTCGTGGGCCGACTTCTGGGACGTCAAGAAGTTCCCGGGGCCGCGCGCGCTCGAGCGCCAAGCAAACAAGGCGATCCCGATCGCGTTGATGGCCGACGGTATGGACCCCAAGGACCCCAAATTCTATCCGCTCGACGTCGATCGCGCGTTCAAGAAGCTCAACGAGATCAAGCCGCACATTAAGAAGTGGTTCACCCAGGGCGGCGAGCAGCAGCAAATGGTCGAGAACGAGGAAGTCGATCTCCTGCTGATGTGGAACGGCCGCGCGGCCGACTCGATCCTCAAGAACAAGGCGCCCTACGAGATCGTGTGGAATCAGGCGCTCTACACCGGCATCTTGCAAGGTTGGGCGATTCTGACCGGCGCCAAGAACCCGGACGATGCACACAAGCTGCTCGACTTCGTCGGGCGGGCGGAGCCGCAGGCGGCGTTCGCACGGCTCATTTACTACGGCCCGGCGAACCTCAAGGCCTACGACCTGCTCGAGCCGGCGTTCGGCAAGTTGATGCCCTCGCACCCCGATAACGTCAAGGTCGCGCACCAATACGATTATCGTTGGTTGTCGAGCAACCTGACCGAGATCACGCGCAAGTTCGAAGCGTGGTTGACCGCCTAGAGTAAGAGTCGCGAGCCCCGCCGTCGCGAGTGACGTCCCCGCGCTATGTTTCGCAAGGACAGCGACGACGAGGCCCGCTTTCGGGCCGAGGTTAGGGCTTGGGTCGAGGCCAACGCGCCGGCGGCGCTCCGCGGTAGCTCGCGCCGCCCCAACCCCAGCGAAACCCGTGCCTGGCATCGTGCGCTCTACGAGCGCGGATGGTCGGCGCCGCATTGGCCGCGCGAATATGGCGGGATGGGCGCGACGATCTATCAACAAGTGATCCTCGCCGAGGAGATCGCTCGCGTCGGCGCCCCGGCGTTGCACCCGCTCGGGCCCCATTTTCTCGCGCCCGCGCTGATGGCTTACGGCACCGACGCGCAGAAGCAGCGCCACCTGCCGCCGATCCTGACGGGCGACGTGGTGTGGGCGCAGGGCTACTCCGAGCCTAATGCCGGTTCCGATCTTGCCAGCCTGCGCACGCGCGCCGACCTGGTCGGCGACCATTTCGTCGTTACCGGCCAGAAGATCTGGACCAGTTGGGCGCACGAGTGCGACTGGATGTTCGCCCTGGTTCGCACCGACCCCGACGCAAAGCCCAAGCAAGCTGGGATCAGCTTCCTGCTAATCGATCTGGAAAGCCCCGGGCTCACCATTCGCCCGATCGAGACCATCGCCGGCGACGACGAGCTGGCCGAGGTCTTTCTCGACAACGTCCGCGTCCCGCGCGAGAACCTGGTCGGTCCGCTCCATGGCGGCTGGAAGGTCGCGAACCACGTCCTGGGCTTCGAGCGCGTCACCAGCGCCAACCCGTATCGCTGCTTCATGGTGCTGGCCGACATCAAGCGGTTGGCGCGCGCCAACGGTCTCCTGGACGATGCCGGCTTTCGCGACCGCTTGGTCGAGATCGAACTCGACGTCATCGCCCACGCCGCCATCTTCAACCATCTGATCGAACTCGCCGCCGCCGGCAAGCCGCTCGGCGCCGACGCCTCGATCATCATGATCGTCGGCACCGAGGCGCTGCAGCGGTTGTGCGATCTCTTGGTCGAAGCGGCAGGCCCGGCGGCGGCACAGCGCGGGCCGGTCGCGACTCCGGACGGGCCGGTCGAAGTCGCGACCGCGTTCCTCTACCACCGCCACGCCACCATCTATGGTGGATCCAACGAGATTCAGCGCAACGTCGTCGCCAAGCGCGTACTCGGCATGAATTGACAGCGGGGGCCGCCGCCGCCCTCGCCGAACCAAGCTCTTCGCAGGAAAGAACCGATCATGTCTCAACCCAAATACAAGACCGTCCTCGTCGACAAGGAAAACGGCATCACCTGGGTCACGTTCAACCGACCCGAAAAGCGCAACGCCTTCAATCCGACCATGGTCTATGAACTCGAAGAAATTTTCCTCGACCTCGAGACCGACGACGAGACCCGCGTCATCGTCGTCACCGGCGCCGGCAACAGCTGGAGCGCGGGCATGGACCTGAAGGAGTATTTCCGCGAGGGCGACGCCAATCCGCGCACGCGCTTCCGCTCCTACACCTCGATGGAACGGTGGGCTGGCGAACTCTTGTCAATGAGCCGCAAGCCGTCGATCGCGATGGTGAACGGCTACGTGTTCGGCGGCGCCTTCATCCCGGTCTGCAACGCCGACTTCGCGATCGCGGCCGAGGATGCCGTATTCGGCCTGTCCGAGGTCAACTGGGGCGTGATCCCCGGCGGAGCCGTCGCCAAGGTGCTGGTCGACACCATCAACATCCGCGATGCCATGTACTACGCCACCACCGGTGAGACCTTCGACGGCAAGAAGGCCGCCGAAATCAAGCTGGTCAACTTCGCGGTACCGCGCGATCGGCTGCGCGCCGAGACGATCGCGCTCGCCAACAAGCTCATGGAAAAGAACCCGACCGTGCTCGCCTATACCAAGCAGGCAGTCAAGGCGGTGCGGCAGATGAGCTACAACGAAGCGCTCGAATATCTGATGGCCAAGGGCACCGCGCTTCGGTTCGCCGATCGCAACCAGACCCGCGATGAAGGCATCAAGAAGTTCATCGACAAGAAAGAGTTCAAGCCGGGTTATACGGCGATCAAAGGCAAGGACGCCGATTGATCGGGTAGGGTGCCGCGCCGCGCCGCAAACGCTCGCGAAACGACGATGGAACTCATTCTCGCCGAAGAGCAGCGGCTTCTCCGCGCCAGTGCCGAAAGGCTGATCGCCGAGTGCGCGGCACCGCGGCCGGGCGAGCGCGCCGGCGCGGCGCGGCCGTTCGCGCCGACGGTATGGACCAAGATCGCCGAGGCCGGCTGGCTCGCGATCCTGGTGCCGGAAAGCGCGGGTGGTCTCGGCCTCGGCATCGTCGACCTATGCCTGGTCGCCGAAACCGCCGGACAGGCGCCGCTCGTCGAGCCGATCGGGCTAGCGGCGGTCGCGGCCGGAGCGCTCGCCGCGACCGAAGGCGATCCGGATCGCGACCGACTGCTCGATGCGATCGTCTCGGGTGCCACGATCGTCGTCCCGGTATTCGATGAGGGAGGATCGCTCGCGCTCTCCGGCGCGGCGCGCCCCGGCGCCGCGGTCGCGCTATCGGGCACCGTTGCCGGCGTTGGCGCGGCGGACCGGGCGGCGGGCTTCCTGGTCGCGGCCGAATCGGCAGACGGGCCGGCGCTGGCATGGGTCGAGCGCGCCGCGCCTGGACTCGACTGCCGCGTCGCGCCGACCGTCGATGCCGGCGCGGTCGCGGCCCTCGGCTTCGCCAATACGCCGGCCCGGGTGCTGGCCGGCCCCAACTGCGCCGCGGCAATTCTCGCCCAGGCCTACGACCGTCTGCTGCTCGTAGCCAGCGCCGAGCTCTTGGGTGCGATGGAGCGCGCCCACGCCCTGGCGCTCGACTACACCAAGACGCGCCAACAGTTCGATCGCCCGATCGCGAGTTTCCAGGCGCTCCAGCACCGCGCCGTCACCGACTACACCCAGATCGAACTCTCGCGTTCGCTGCTTTACCAGGTGTGCTTGCTCGCCGACGAAGGCCGGCTCGCGCCCGGGCTCACCTCGGCGGTCAAAGCGCGCGCCTCGACGGCGGCGCTCGCGGTCACCAAATCGGCGATCCAGCTTCACGGCGCGATCGGCTATACCAGCGAACTTGGCGTCGGCCAGTACTTGAAACGGGCGCTCGCACTTAGCAGCCAGCACGGCAACGACGCCTGGCACCGGCGCCGCTACGCCCGCCTGACCGGGCTCGGCGGCTGACGACCGCTAGACCCGCGATTTTTTCGATTCAACGAAAGGAAAACGATGGCGACCAAACTACCGATTTCGATCGCGACCTGGGACTATGACCGCGTCCAGGCCATCAAGGACGGTAGCGTGCCGGTCGAAGGCTGCGGCGTCACTTACATGGTGATGCGCCCGAAGGAGTCGTTCTTCCGGCTCTTCACCTACCAGGAGTTCGATGTCTGCGAGATGTCGTTCTCGTCGTTCATGTTGGCCAAGACCAATCACGACTTCCCGTATTGGGCACTGCCGATCCCGCTTTCGCGGGTCTTCACCCACTCCGGCATCTTCATCCGCACCGACCGCGGCATCGAACGACCCGAGGACTTGAGGGGCAGGCTGGTCGGCGCGCCCAACTACCAGTTGACCCGCGGCCTCTGCATCCGCGGCATGCTGCAGGACGAGTACGGCGTGAAGCCCTCGGACCTGCGCTGGCGGATCGGCGGGGTCGACGAGCCCGAGTTCCTCGACTACGTCACCTCGCAAGCGCCGGCCGGGGTCGACATCGAACCGGTGCCGCGCGGCGAGACCCTCTCCAAGCTCCTGATCGAGGGCAAGATCGACGCCATCGTCACGGCGCAGACGCCGCAGTGCTGGCGCGATCAGGCCCCCCATGTCGGGCGTCTCTTTCCCGATTACCGCGCGGCCGAGCTCGCCTACTACAAGAAGACCGGCGTCTTCCACATCATGCATTTGGTCGGCATCCGCAAGCGCCTGACCGACCAGCATCCGTGGCTCGCCCGCGCGGTGATGAAAGCGTTCGAGGCGGCGCGCGCCAAGATCGTCCCCAACCTCACCGAGATCACAGCGCTCACCACCATGCTGCCGTGGGTCACCAAGGAGGCCGAGGACACCATGCGAGACATGGGCCCCGACTTCTGGCCCTACGGCATCGAGAAGAACCGCACGACGATCGAGACCCAAATCCGGTGGTCGTACGAGCAGGGCCTGTCGAAGAAGATTTGGAAGCCCGAGGAGCTTTTTCACCCCGCGACCTTCACCTGGTACCAGTCCGACCGCGAAGGGCTGTCGGCGACGCGTGCGACCGACGCGACCTACAAGGGGCGCTGAACCACCTTTCTCGAAGGTTGAAAAAGCCGCCACTCCGCCGCTCTCAATTCGCCTCCCCCTTGAAGTGACTAACGGATTCACATCAGTTCTGTTCTAAGTCGCCCCCTCTATCGCATTGATCGAAAGGGGGCACACCCTCGATGCTCCCTCCCCCGCGGAGCGGAGCGGGGAGGGAGTATGTTTCGTGGCGCGATCTTGGCGACACTGTGCGGGATACCGCGCAAAGCCTTATCGACCGTGGGATCGTCTAAGCTGCCCGGGCGGCGCGTTGCTGGGATTGCGGACCCGTTCGCGGTAAGCTGGGCAAGCTGGTTCACGCGTTCCTCGGCGAACGAATGTAGTTGCCCAGGGAAGTGTCGGTACCTAACGCGATATCGCCCGGTCGACTGCATTGGTCCGCTCTCCGCGGTGCGCGTCCGGATGGAACAAAGGAGGCTCACGATGATTGGCAGTGCTACGCGGTTTGTCGCAGGGATTGCCGGCGGCGTCCTCGGCGCGGCAGCGCTATGGGGAGCGACGGCGGCGAGCGCCGGCGACCTCAAGCTTCGCCTCGAATGGACCCCGATCGCGATCCACAGCTGGTATTTCCTCGCCCTCGACAAGGGTTGGTACAAGGAAGAAGGCGTCAACTTGACGATCGAGCCCGGCGCCGGCTCGGTCAACACCACGCAGGTCGTCGCCGCCGGCAGCCACGACGTCGGCCAGGCCGGGCAGGCGACCATGGCGGCCGGCCGTCAGCAGGGCCTGCCGGTCAAGGCGATCGGCGCACTCATCCGCAAGAACGAAATGGGCATCCTGATTCCCAAGGACTCGCCCCACAAGTCGGTCAAGGACCTGGTCGACAACAACGTCAAGATCGTGACCTCGCCCGGGAGCTTCGAAATTCCGTTCCTGGAGCCCTGGTTCAAGCTGGCCGGCACCGACTTCAAGAAGGCCAACATGATGTACGTCGATGCCAAGCTCAAGACCTCGACCTACCTCACCGGCGAAGCCGGCGCGGTTTCGACTTCGCCCGCGACCATGCGTTCGTTGTTCGAGGCGCAGCGGCCCTCGAAGTTCATGCTGATGTCGGAAGTCGGTATGAACGTGCCCGGCACCGGCATCATCGCCAACGAGAACGCGATCAAGAACAAGGCTCAGGATATCCGCGGCTTCCTCAAAGCCACCTACCGCGCCTTCGACCACATCGTCGGCAAGAAGAACTACGAGGAGGCCTACGAAACCCTGATCCGGATGCGGCCCGAGGCCAAGATTCCGAAAGAGGTGATGCTCGGCCAATTCCGCGACCACGAGACGTTCTGGGTGACCGACGCCACCAAGGGCAAGCCGTGGGGCTACATGGCGCCGGCCGACTGGGATGAGGCGATCAAGAACCTGAAGCTCGCCGGCTCGGTCGCGGCCGACGCCAAGGCGACCGACTTCTACACCAACGACTTGCTGCCGGCGGTCACGAACTGACGGCAGTTCCTCCTCCCGCCCTCCCCCTGCTCGGCAGGGGGAGGGCGGCGAGCGGAGCGGCGGGTAGGGTCGTGCACGGTCGCGCCGAGGAGGAACGATGCGAATCGTGAACTATTGGCGCCGAAGTGAGCGGCGCCTGGGCGTCGTCGACGGCGAGGACGTGGTCGACATCGCCGAAGCGCTGGGCCGGCGGGGCGCGTCGGCGCGCGCGCGCGCGATCCTCGCCGATACCGTCGCGTTCATTGCGGCCGGTGCAGCCGGCCGTACGCT
>VGEO01000044.1 GCA_016869275.1 Alphaproteobacteria bacterium
CGACCGAGGCCGGGCGCGAAATCGACCGCGGCATGAGCGGTATCGATGCCGATCCGCGGCGCTTGGAGGCGGTCGACGATCGCCTGCACGCGCTCCGCGAGGCGGCACGCAAGCACCGGACGGCGCCAGCCGAGCTGCCGGCGGTGCGGGCACGCCTCCGCGATCGGCTCGACGCGATCGACCAGGGCGCCGAGCGGCTCGCATCGGCCGAGGCCGCGGTCGCCGACGCCCGCGCCGCCTACCGGACAGCTGCCGACCGCCTGTCGGCGGCACGCCGCACGGGGGCGGCGGAACTTGATCGTCAGGTCATGCGCGAGCTTGCCGCGCTGATGTTGGCCAAGGCCGTATTTCGTACCCGGATCGAAGCGGTGCCCGAGCCGGACTGGGCTGCGACCGGAAGCGATCGGATCACGTTCGAGATCGCGACGCTGCCGGGCGTGCCGCCCGGTCCGCTCAGCCGCATCGCCTCCGGCGGTGAGCTGTCGCGTATCCTGCTCGCGCTCAAAGTCGCGTTGGCCGGGGTCGGCGATGCGCCGACCCTCATTTTCGACGAGATTGACGCCGGCGTCGGCGGCGCCACCGCCGATGCGGTCGGGACCAGGCTGCAACGGGTCGCGGCCCGGCATCAGGTGCTGGCGATCACGCACTCGCCACAGGTGGCGGCGCGCGGCGCGACCCACTTCCGCATCGTCAAGGCCGAAAAGGCGAAAGCCGGCGCGTTGGCCCGGATCGAGCGCCTCGACCCGGCGGCACGGCGCGAGGAAGTCGCGCGCATGTTGGCCGGTGCCCGCGTCACCGACGAGGCGCGCGCGGCCGCCGATCGACTGCTCGGGCCGGAACCAGCGCCAGCCAAGGCGGCGGGGCGGCGATGAGCCGCCGGGCCAAGGCCAAGGCGGCGACGGAAGCGCCGACGGCGGTGACAGACCTTACACCGGCCCAAGCCGCCGCCGAGCTCGCGCGGCTGGCGAAGGAAATCGCCGCGCACGATCGCGCCTATTTCGAAAAGGCGGCGCCGCTGGTGAGCGATGCCGCTTATGACGCGCTCAAAGCCCGCAACGCCGCGATCGAAGCGGCGTTCCCCGCGCTGGTCCGCGCCGATACCCCGTCGCGCCGGGTCGGAGCGCCGGCGGCGCAGGGCTTCGCCAAGGTCGCGCACCGGCGGCCGATGCTCTCGCTCGACAACGCGTTCACCGACGAGGAAGTCGCCGAGTTCATCGCCCGTATCCGCCGCTTCTTGGCCTTGCCCGAGTCCGAGCCGGTGGCGCTGGTGGCCGAGCCCAAGATCGACGGTCTCTCGGCTTCGCTCCGCTACGAAAAGGGCACGTTCGTCCTCGGCGCCACCCGGGGCGACGGCGCCGTCGGCGAGGACGTCACGCCCAACCTCAGGACGATCGCCGATATTCCGGCGCGGCTCGAGGGCCGCGGGATTCCCGACGTGATCGAGGTGCGGGGCGAGGTCTATATGCGCCACGACGACTTCGCCGAACTCAATGCCGCGCAGGCCAAGGCCGGCAAGCCGCTGTTCGCCAACCCGCGCAACTCAGCGGCCGGATCGCTGCGCCAGTTGGACGCGACGATCACCGCGACCCGGCAGCTCCGTTTTTTCGCCTACGGGTGGGGCGAGGCGAGCGCGCTCCCCGCGTCGACCCAATGGGAGGTGCTGCAAAAACTCGAGTCCTGGGGTTTCGTCGTCAATCCGCGAGCGCGGCGGTGCGCGGATCTCGCGGCGGCGCTCGCATTCTACCGTGCGCTCGAGGCGGAGCGTGCCGATCTCGGCTACGACATCGACGGAGTCGTCTACAAAGTCGACCGCCTCGACTGGCAGGAGCGGCTCGGCATGGTGAGCCGGGCGCCGCGCTGGGCGACGGCGCACAAATTCCCGGCCGAAAAAGCGCAGACGGTGGTCGAAAAGATCGACGTTCAGGTCGGACGGAGCGGCACCTTGACGCCGGTCGCGCACTTGAAGCCGGTCACCGTCGGCGGCGTCGTCGTGTCGCGCGCGACGCTTCACAACGAAGACGAGATCGAGCGCAAGGATGTGCGCGAAGGCGACACCGTCGTCATTCAGCGCGCCGGCGACGTCATTCCCCAGGTCCTGTCGGTCGTATCCGAAAAGCGACCGAAGCGATCGAAGCCCTACGCGTTTCCGACCAAGTGTCCGGAGTGCGGCAGTCACGCCGTCCGCGAGGAAGGCGAGGCGGCGCGCCGCTGCACCGGCGGCCTCATCTGTCCGGCGCAGGCGATCGAGCGGCTCCGCCATTTTGTTTCGCGCGATGCCTTCGACGTCGAGGGCTTGGGCGAAAAACAGATCGAGCTGCTGTGGGAGAAGGAACTCGTCCGCGAGCCCTCCGACATCTTCACGCTACGGGCACGCGACGGGAAAAAGCACCCGCCGATCGCCGAGTGGGACGGCTGGGGCGAGACCTCGGCCCGCAACCTCTTCGCCGCGATCGACGCGCGGCGCGCGATCGCGCTCGATCACCTGATCTACGCGCTCGGCATCCGCCACGTCGGCCAAGCGACGGCGCGGCTCCTGGCGCGCACCTACGGCACGCTCGACGCCTTGCTCGAGGCGTTGACCGCGGCCCAGGACGAATCGAGTGCGGCCCATGCTGAGCTCCTGGCGATCGAAGGGATCGGACCCAAGGTCGCGGCGGCGATCCTCGAATTCCTCGCCGAGCGCCGCAACCGGGCGTTGATCGAGCACTTGAAGCGCGAACTCGAGGTCGCGGCGGCGGCCAAACCGGCGACCGATTCGCCGGTCGCCGGCAAGACCGTGGTGTTCACCGGGACGCTCGAAAAGATGACGCGGGCCGAAGCCAAGGCGCGCGCCGAGGCGCTCGGCGCCAAGGTCGCGGGCTCGGTCTCGGCCAAGACCGACATCGTCATCGCCGGGCCCGGCGCCGGGTCCAAGCTCAAGCAGGCGACCGCGCTCGGCGTCACAGTGGTCGACGAAGACGGCTGGCTGCGGCTGATCGGCGGTGCCGGCTGACGATGGCGCATCATTTCGTTCTCATTCACGGGTCGTGGCACGGCGGCTGGTGCTGGGACGGGGTCGTCGCCGCGCTCGCGCGCCGCGGCCATGGTGCCGAGGCGCCGACGCTCCCGGGCTGCGATGGCCGACCGTCGCAGACCGTGACCTTCGCCCACCTTGCGACCGCGGTCCGCGAAGCGGTGTTGCGCGCGCCCCAAGCAGCGATCCTGGTCGGCCATTCGAGCGCCGGGATCCTGCTGCAAACGATCGCTCCGACCGTCGCTTATCGGCTGCACCGGATCGTGTTCCTGGCCGGCATCGTGGTCGAGGACGGCAAGACCTTGAACGAGATGCTGCCGCCCGACGCGGCCGCGGCCAATGTCGCGCGCGCCCGGGCCTCGGGCGTCAACGCGCTCCCGGTCGATGACGCGTTCGTGCGGTCGATGCTGTTCGCCAACGAGCCCGAGGCCGAACGCACGGCCGTGATCGACCGCCTCACGCCGCAGCCATTCGCGCTTTATACCGAGCGCTACGGCGCCGCCGCGTTCGATGCGATCGCGGTGCCGAAAGCCGCGATCGTCTGCACCGACGACCACTCGCTCGGGCCCGACGGCTACCGGACGTTGGCGCGCAAAGTTCTCGGCAGCCCGCACCTGATCGAGGTTCCGGGCAGCCATGAGGCGCTGGTGACGAATCCGGCGGCGATCGCCGACGCCTTGATCCGCGCCGCCGGTTAGGGCTTGCTCCGTCCCCCTGCAACAGCCTGCAAGCAAGGGGACGGGGAGGGGGTCAACCGGCCGCGAGCGGTGTGGTCGCGCGCGCGAGCCACGCCGCCGTCTCGTCATCGACCAGGGGCGTCAGGTCGATCCGCACGGTCGCATGGAAGTCGTCGAGCCACGCGATCTCCTCCGGCGTCAGCAAGGCCGGGTCGATCGCGGTGCGGTCGATCGGCGCCCGCGTCAGGGTTTCGAAGGCGAACGTCTCTTTTTCGGCCCCCGCGAGCGGGCACGGCACCACCGCGACCAGGTTCTCGATCCGGATACCGTAAGCACCGGCCTTGTAATAGCCGGGCTCGTTCGAGACGATCATGCCGGGCTCGAGCGCGATCGCGTTGGCGAGCTTCGAGATGCGGTGCGGGCCTTCGTGCACGCCCAAATAGCTGCCGACGCCGTGGCCGGTACCGTGGTCGTAGTCGAGCCCGGCCTGCCAGAGCGCGTTGCGCGCCAAAGCGTCGAGTTGGGACCCGGTGGTGCCTTTCGGGAAGCGGGCACGGGCCAAGGCGACGTGGCCCTTGAGCACGCGGGTGAAGCGGTCGCGCATCTCGGGCGACACTTGGCCGATCGCGATGGTGCGGGTGACGTCGGTGGTGCCGTCGAGGTACTGGGCGCCCGAGTCGAGCAGGAAGAACTCGCCGATCTGGAGCCGGCGGTTGGTCGCGGGCGTCGACCGGTAGTGGACGATGGCGCCGTTGGGGCCGGCCCCGGCGATGGTGTTGAACGAGAGGTTTTGAATGCGCTCGGTTTCAGCCCGGAACTCTGCCAGTTTGGCCGCCGCCGCGAGTTCATCGAGCGTTCCGCCCGGCGCCGTCTTGGCCAGCCAAGCCAGGAAGCGGGTCAGGGCGGCGCCGTCGCGCCGGTGCGCGGCCCGCGTTCCAGCGAGCTCGGTCGCGTTCTTGCAGGCGCGCGGCAGCGCGCACGGGTCCGGCCCGCGGTGGATGTCGGCGCCGGCCTGTTTCAGCCGATCGACGATCCACGCCGCGGTCGAAGCGGGATCGATCGCGACGCGCCGGCGGTCGCGGCCCAAGCGATCGAGCGTCGGACCCAGGTCGGCGCGCCCGCGCTGCCGGATTTCCGGCCCGAGATGGGTCAGCAGTTTCGCCCCGACCTTGCGCGGATCGATGAAGAGATCGAGGGTGGCATCGCGATAGAGGATCGAGAAAGCGAGGGCCAGGGGCGTGCAGGCGACGTCGTTGCCGCGCATGTTGGCGAGCCAGGCGGTCGATTCGGGCGTGGTCAAGACAACCGCGTCGATCGCATCCTTGGCGAGTGTCGCGGCGACCTGGCGGCGCTTGAGCACGCTGTCTTCGCCGGTGTAGGCGGCCTCGTGTGGCAGGGCCGGCATCAACGGCGGCGGCGGTTGGTCGTGCCACACCGCGTCGATCGGATTGTCAGCAACCGCTACGAGCGCGGCGCCGGCTTGGCGGCAGGCATCGCCGAGCTTCTCGACTTCGGTTTCGGTGTGGACCCAGGGGTCGTAGCCGACGCGCGCGTCCTTGGCGACGTTCGCCGTGAGCCAGCGGTAGGGCGGATCCTCGATCAGGTGGTGGTAGCTCACCGCCGCGGCCGGGACCTGGTCGCGCACCTGGAGCGTATAGCGGCCATCGACGAAGATCGCCGCCCGATCGGCGGTGACGATCGCCCAGCCGGCCGATCCGGTGAAGCCGGTTAGCCATTGCAGGCGATGCGCCCGCAGCGGCACGAACTCGGTGTAGTGCTCGTCGGCGAGCGGGACGACCAAAGCATCGAGCCGGCGCCGCGCGAGTTCGGCGCGGAGTTTCGCCAGCCGACCGACGGCGTCGGGCGTCGCCACGGCACGCCGGAAGCGCTCGGCTGTTTGATCGACCAGACGATCGAGGTGCGCCGCCAGATCGGGTCCGGGCGGTTTCGGCAGCAGGTGGAGCCACGCCGCGACCCGATGGCGTCCGGTGCCGTGCGAGGGTACTTCGGCCGGCGGCGCCGCGGCGACCCCGGCGATCAGCGTTCGAACCGCGCCGAGGTCGAGGTCGATGTTGTCGCGTTTCAGCAGCGGCGGCAGCGCCGCCGCTTCGTCGGGCGGTACGGAAATTTCGTTCATCCGGTTGCTCACGAAAGGCTGTTTCGGAAACGAGGAGCGCGACGAAACTTTGGCAAACCACGACGACGCATGCATCCGGCGCAAAGGAGCCGTGCGCAAACGTCACCGCTCGATCATTGGAAATACATTGAATCGCAAAAACTTTCGAACAATATCTGTGACAACCGAAACGTAAGCCAAATGAAAGCGACACGTGTCATGTACACCCAAGAGTTTCTGAAAATCATCGGGCCGGGCGACCTGTCGTTCCGGTACCGCGCCGAGCTGCTCGAGGAAGCGCGCGCGATGCGCTCCCGCGCCGTCGCCGACGCCGCGGTCGCAGCCGCCCGTTGGTTGACGAAGGCGGCGAAGGAGTTGGTCGCCGCCGTCCGGACGCAGCTTCGCGTGCGCGCCAACCTGGCCGAACTGCAGCGGCTCGACGATCGGACGCTGTCCGATATCGGCCTCGACCGCAGCACAATCTACGCGGCGGCGCGCGGCCTCGACGTCCGGTTCGCGGCGAACAGCAACGAACGCGTACGCGCGGCGGCCAATAGCAACCGGCCCACCCCGGTCCGCGCCGGGACGGACGCGGCCTAAGCGGCCCTCCCCCCTCCGCCTAGTCCGCGGCGGAACACCAGCGTCGGCCATGCGCCGCGCTGGATCCGCCCGTCCAGCGCGAGACCCTGCGCCCGATAGGCGGCGATCAGCGCGGCTTCCTCGTCGACGAGGATGCCGGCGAGGATCAGCCGTCCGTCGGGCGTGAGCCGTTCGACCAGGCGACGCGCCATGCGCCGAAGCGGCGTCAGCAGGATATTGGCGACGATCAGGTCGTAGCCCCGGCGACCGCGTGCCGGCGCGGAACCGCCGCCAGCGACCGTCACCAACGACGCCACCCCGTTGGCGCGCACGTTGGCGCGCGCGACGCGGACGGCGACCGGATCGATCTCGACCGCGGTCACCGGTATGCGCCCGAGCTTGGCGATCGCGATCGCGAGGACGCCGGATCCGGTACCGAGGTCGAGCGCGTGGCGAAATCGTCGGCGGCGGGCGAGCCGAGCGATCGCGATCAAGCATCCGGCGGTCGTTTCGTGGCGGCCGGTCCCGAACGCGAGCCCGGCCTCGATCTCGATCGCGATCTTGCCGGGATGGGCGATGCCGCGCTCGTGCGGACCGCGCACGACGAAGCGGCCGATACGGGTCGCCGGTTGCTGGGCTAGTCCGGCGGCGACCCAATCCTGTTCGGTGAGCGGCGCGACCGCGACGCCGCCGACGCCGATCCCGAGCTGACCGGCGACCGCGGCGATCGTGCGTTCGATCGCGCTCGGATCGGGCATGGTCGGCACCAGGAACTCGAGCCGCCATCGCGCCTCGCCCGGGGTCCGGCGATCGCCATCCAGCGAGTAGCTGGTGACGGTGAGCGCGAACGGCCCGAACGCCGCTTCGAACGCGGCGATCGCGCGCTCCGGTACGTCGAACGCCACCCGCCACAACAGCGCGGTTGCCGCTTCGCTCATACCGGTTGGACGAACGAAGCCATCACCTTCTTGGTGTCCGACTTTTCGAACTTGATCTCGAGTTTGTCGCCGTCGGCGGCGAGCACCTTGCCGTAGCCGAATTTCTGGTGAAAGACCCGTTGGCCCCGGGCGTAGACGCCGGTGGCGTCGGGACGGATGATCGGCTCGGCCGTCGCCTCGATCGTGGCCCCGCTTCGTCCGCTGCCGGCCGCGCGGTAGCGGCTCGGCCGCTCGCCCAACTGCGGCCGCCCGCGCTTGTAGCGGGCGCGGTAGTGGCCGAAGGCGTTGCCTTCGCCATCGACTTTTTCTTCCCACTCCGAACCCCACCCGGCGCTCCAGTCGCCCTTGCCGCGCTCGGCATAGAGCCCGGCATCGGTGGTCTGCTCGACGTGATCGGCCGGCAATTCGTCGATGAAGCGCGACGGCAGGTTGCCGTGGCTGGTCTCGCCGAAGGTGCGGCGCGAGGTGGCGAACGAGATCGTAACGCGGTGGCGGGCGCGCGTGAGCCCGACATGGGCCAGTCGGCGTTCCTCTTCGAGGCCCTTGGCGCCGCTGTCGTCGAGCGCGAGCCGGTGCGGGAAAAGCCCTTCTTCCCAGCCGGGCAGGAACACGGTGTCGAACTCGAGGCCCTTGGCGGCGTGGAGGGTCATCAGGTTGACGCGGTCGCCGGCGGCCGACTCATCGTTGTCCATGACCAGCGCGATGTGCTCGAGGAAGCCGCTCAACGAATCGAACTCGCCGATCGCGCGCACCAGCTCCTTCAGATTCTCGAGCCGACCCGGTGCGTCGGGCGAACGGTCGCTTTGCCACATCTGGGTGTAGCCGGAATCGTCGAGCACCGTCTCGGCGATCTCGGTCGCGGTCATGGTCGAAAGCAACGAGCGCCAGCGCTCGAACGACTCCAGGAGGCGGCGGATGGTCTGGCGCACGTTGGGCCGCAGTTCGTCGGTCTCGATCAGGCGCTTGGCTGCCTCGGTCAGCGGAATCCGTTCGCCCCGCGCCAGCACGTGGAGTGCCTGCAACGTCGAGTCGCCGATGCCGCGCTTGGGCACGTTGACGATCCGCTCGAACGCGAGGTCGTCCTCGGGCACCATCGTCACGCGTAAATAAGCGAGCGCGTCGCGGACCTCGCGGCGCTCGTAGAACTTGGGCCCGCCGACGACCCGATAGGGGATGCCGGTGGTGAGGAAGCGTTCCTCGAAGGTGCGGGTCTGGAACGAGGCGCGCACCAGGATGGCGATTTCGGCAAGCCGGTGGCCGCGGCGCTGCAACGTCTCGATCTCTTCGGCCACGAACGTCGCTTCCGCGGTGTCGTCCCACACGCCTTTGACGTGGACTTTTTCGCCGCTCGCCGCTTCGGTCCATAGCGTCTTGCCGAGCCGCGACTCGTTGTGCGCGATCAGCGCCGACGCACACGCCAGAATGTGCGGCGTTGAGCGGTAGTTGCGCTCGAGCCGGACGATTTTGGCGCCGGGAAAGTCCTTCTCGAAGCGGAGGATGTTGCCGACCTCGGCGCCGCGCCAGCCGTAGATCGACTGATCGTCGTCGCCGACGCAGCAGATGTTGTTGTGACCGCGCGCCAGCAGCCGAAGCCACAGATACTGGGCAATGTTCGAGTCCTGGTACTCGTCGACCAGGATGTACTTGAAGCGGCGGTGATAGTCGGCGAGCACTTCGGCGTGCGCGGTAAAAAGCGAGAGGTTGTGCAGCAAGAGGTCGCCGAAATCGGTCGCGTTTAGCGCGAGCAGGCGCTGCTGATAGAGGCGGTAAAGGTCGACTGCGCGGCCGCCGGCGAAGTCGCCGCCGTCCGCGGTCGGTACTTTATCGGGGGCGAGACCGCGGTCTTTCCAGCGGTCGACGATCGCCGCCAATGAGCGCGCCGGCCAGCGTTTCTCGTCGATGTTGGCGGCTTCGAGGATCTGCTTGAACAGGCGCAATTGATCGTCGGTGTCGAGGATCGTGAACGAGGGCTTGAGCCCGGCCAGCTCGGCATGGCGGCGGAGAATGCGGGCGCCGATCGAATGGAAGGTGCCGATCCAGAGACCTTCGACCGCTTCGCCGATCATGGCGCGGATGCGCTCGACCATCTCGCGCGCCGCCTTGTTGGTGAAGGTGACGGCGAGGATCTGGCTCGGGAACGCGCGGCGTGCGTTGAGGATGTGGGTGAGGCGGGTAGTGAGCACCCGGGTCTTGCCGGTGCCGGCGCCGGCCAGGACCAAGACCGGGCCTTCGGTCGCGAGCACGGCTTCGCGCTGCGCGTCGTTGAGCCCGTTGAGGTAGGGCGTCGGCGCCAAGGCCGGCCGTCCTGACACGGCTACCGCGGCCGGTGGCGCCGGCTCGTGGGCGAGGTCGAAGGGGTCGGACATGAGCTCTACCTATCGCCGATCGCTCATCGATCGTCCACAAGGAATAGCGGATCGAACGCGGACTTCATCCCGCCCGCCGCTGGCCCATGGCGATGACCCGGCCGGCTTCGGGCGGGCGCGTTAACGCGGCGTGGGCGGCCTTGACCGCGGCGAAGCGGGCGAAGGTCGGGTCGTCCATGTCGGCGCCGCGGCGGATGCCCAAGTCGACGTGGAGCGTCATCCACTCCATCGTTGCGGCGACGTAGTTCTGGGTACCGTGGTACATGCGCCCGAAGAAATGGAACTTCTTGCGGTCGTGGTCCAGGAGCTGAAACGTGAATTCGAGCGGGTCGCCGAGCTTCACTTCGCGCAGGAAGTTCATGTGGCACTCGAGCGTGAACGTCGAACGATTGGTCCGCTTCACGTAGTCGAGCCCGATCCCCATGTGGTCCCACAGCAGGTCGGTCACCTTGTCGAACGCCAACAGGTAGTAAGCGACGTTCATGTGGCCGTTATAGTCGATCCACTCCGGCTGAACCGAGGGACCCGTCAACGCGATCAACCCGTCTTTACTCATAACCGTGTAACCTCTTTTTGAGGCATGATACCGACTATGAGCGTCCCCTCGAATCGAATCAATTCGCTGACCTCGCTCACCGGCGAGCTGCGCGCACTGCTCGGCGATCGTGTGTCGACGGCGGCGGCCGTGCGCGCCCATCACGGCAAGGACGAGTCCTACCACGCGCCGCATCTTCCCGACGCCGTCACGTTCCCGGAGACGACCGAAGAAGTCGCGGCGATCGTCGAGATCTGCGCCCGCCACAAGGCGCCGATCATCCCGTTCGGCACCGGCACCTCGCTCGAAGGCCACGTGATGGCGCTGCACGGTGGCGTCACCGTCGCGCTCACCAACATGAAGAAGATCAAGCGCGTCAGCGCGGCCGACATGGACGTGACCGTCGAGGCCGGCGTCACACGCAAGCAGTTGAACGAACATCTGCGCGACACCGGGCTGTTCTTTCCGATCGACCCCGGCGCCGATGCCTCGCTCGGCGGCATGACTGCGACCCGCGCCTCGGGCACCAACGCGGTCCGCTACGGCACCATGCGCGAGAACGTGCTCGCGCTCAAAGTCGTCCTCCCCGACGGCCGCATCGTCGAGACCGCGCATCGGGCGCGGAAGTCGGCCGCGGGCTACGACCTGACGCGCCTGTTCGTCGGCTCCGAGGGCACGCTCGGCATCGTCACCGAGGTGACGCTCCGGCTCTACGGTATCCCGGAAGCGATCTCGGCCGCCGTGTGTCCGTTCGAGTCGATCGCCGGCGCAGTCGATGCCGTGATCCTCACGATACAATCCGGCATTCCGGTGGCGCGGGTCGAACTGATGGACGCCGAATCGATGGCGGCGCTCAACCGCTATGCGAAGCTGGCCTATCCCGAAAAGCCGACACTACTGCTCGAGTTTCACGGCACCCCCACCGGTGTGCGCGAGCAGGTCGATCAGTTCCGGACGATCGCGTCCGAAAATGGCGGCGGCGACCTCAAGTGGGCGACCTCGACCGAAGACCGCGCCAAGCTCTGGCAGGCGCGGCACGATGCCGCTTATGCCTGCATGGCGATGCGGCCGGGGAAGAAAGTATGGCCGACCGACGTGTGCGTGCCGATCAGCCGGCTCGCCGATTGCATCGCCGAGACCAAGCGCGACCTCGACGGTTCGTTCCTGTTCGCGCCGGTGTTCGGTCATGTCGGGGACGGCAATTTCCACGTCACCTTCGTGCTCGATCCCGACGATGCCAAGGAGATCGCCGAGGTCGAGCGCTTGAACGAGCGGCTGGTGATGCGGGCGCTGGCGATGGACGGGACCTGCACCGGCGAGCACGGCATCGGCTCGGGCAAGATGAAGTTCCTGGTCGCCGAGCACGGCGAGGGGGTCCAGGTGATGCGGGCGATCAAGAAGGCGATCGACCCCGACGACATCATGAATCCGGGGAAAGTACTCAGAGTGTAAGGACCGAACGAGGGTGACCGATGAGCGTGCAAGCGAGCGAGGCCGAGTTTCGCGTTTACTGGCAGCCGCACTGTTCGAGCTGCGCCTTCGTCAAGCAATATCTGACCCGGCACGGGATTCCGTACCGCTCGATCAACGTGCTCGAGCACCGGGACGCCTACGCTGACATGGCGCGGATCGGCGCCAAGAGCATCCCGATCGTCGCCAAGGGCGACCGCTTCGTCTACGCGCAATCGATCGCCGACGTCGCCCGTTTCGTCGGCATCGCCGGCACCGTCGTCAACGTGACGCCGCAGGCCCTGGTCGAGCGTATCGACGCGATCTTGGCCGCCGCGGCCCGGTATGTCCGCCAACTCCCCGATGCCGCGCTCGATCGCGAGCTGCCGGCGCGCGGCCGCAGCTACCGCGTGCTCGCGCATCACGTGTTCGGCGTGGTCGAGGCGTTCCTGGATGCGCTCGAGCGCGAAACCCTGACCTACGAGTCGCTGACGCGCGAGCCGCCGCCTGCGCTCGCCTCATCGGCCGCGATCGCCGCCTACGGCGATGAGGTGAGGAAACGGACCCGCGATTGGTGGCAGAGCTGGCCGCACAAGCGAGGCGATGTCGTCATGAAGACCTACTATGGCGACAAGCCGATGTACGAAGTGTTGCTCCGAACCGCGTCGCACGCCGGGCAGCATTCGCGCCAATTGGCCGAGGTCCTGACGCGGATGGGAATCGCGCCCGACCGGCCGGTGCCGGAAACGGTCTACGACGGACTCCTGATCGCCGAGCAGGCGCTGGACTGATCGCCGAGCAGGCGCTGGACGGATAGCGGCGCCTCAAAGATCGGCCGGCCATCGGCGGCCGCCGTGGAGGACGCGGAGCACCTCGCCCGTGTCGCAGCGCAGGCGATAGGGCACAACATAAGGGGTGGAGGCGACGACGAGCTCGCGGGTGCCGGTGACCCGCCCCGGGCGACCAAGTCCGGGATGTTCGGCGAGGCGCCCGACAGCGGCTTCGATGGCGTCCAGCATCGCCGCTGCCGCGTCAGGATTGTCCCGTGCGACATAGGCGACGATCGAGACGGCATCGGTCAGCGCCGGCCTCGACCACTCGACCCTCATCGCGGCCGAACGGACGCAATTTTACGACGCAGCCGCTTGATCGCTTGGGCATGCGGGACGACGTCACCACGATCGGCGGCCTCGGTTCCTTCGGCCACAGCCGCCGCGAACCACTCCTCGTAGTCGACGTAGCGTGACACCGCCTCGCCGATCACCCATGATCGCGTGCGGTCGAGTGCCGCCGCGAGCCGGTCGAGCTTGGCCAATGTATCCGTCGGGAGGCGTACGGACGTGAGATGTGTTCGCATATATGGCATTGTATTACAAAGCCTGAAAAAAGAAACCCGCCGGGTCGTCCCCGGCGGGTTCTTGGCTAACGGTCGGCGCGTCGGATCGCGAACGCGCGCGCGTCAGATCGTGAACGAGAGCTCGCCCAGGCGCTTGGTGAGCTTGCGGTTCTCGCTGTAGTCGACCGGCACGGCGATGATCGCCGGGCCTTTCTGCTTGAACGCTTCCTTGAGCGCCGGCTTCAGCTGCGCGGCGGACGTGATGGTCTTGCCCCAGCAGCCGAACGACTTCGCGAACAGCTCGAAGTCGGGGTTGTTGAAAGCCAAGGGGAAGTGGCGGCCGTTGAACGAGTTCTGCTGCTTCCACTTGATCAGCCCGTATTCGCCATCCATCCAAACCATGGCGACGATGTTGAGCTTGTGGCGGACGGCGGTCTCGATGTCCTGGACGTTCATCATGAACCCGGCATCGCCGTTGATCGACAGCACCTTGCGGTCGGGGAACGCGATCTTGGCGCCGATCGAACCGGGGAAGGCGAAGCCCATCGAGCAGAAGCCGTTCGAGATCTGGCAGGTGTTGGGTTCGTCGCACTGGTAGTAGCGCGAGATCCACATCTTATGCGCGCCGACGTCCGACAGCAGGATGTCGGACGGCCCCAAGACCTCGCGTACGTCCCATAGAATCTTCTGCGGCTTCATCGGGCACGAGGAGTCGTCCTTCTCCATGGCGAAGTCGTCGAGGATGCGCTCGCGCAGCTTGGCCCGCTTGCCGATGTCGAACAGCGGCATGCGGTCTTCGTAGTGCTTGTTGACCTCCTCGTTGAGCTGCCACAGCGCATCGGCGATGTCGCCGACGATGTCGACGGCGACCGGGTACTTGTCGTCGATCTCGGCCGGCCAGAAGTCGATGTGGACGATCTGCTTGGTGCCGGTCTTGTTCCAGTGCTCCGGGCTGAACTCGACCAGGTCGTAGCCGACCGCGATCACGACGTCGGCCGCGTCCATCGCGGCGTTGACGTGGTCGCGCGCCTGCAAGCCCATCGTGAACAGGCAGTGCTTGTCCTTGCGCGGGATCGCGCCCTTGCCCATGAAAGTGTTGACGCAGGCGATCCCGGTCTTGCGCACGAAGCGGCGGAGCTGCTCGGACGCGCGTTTCCGCACCGCGCCGTTGCCGGCGAAGATGATCGGGTTCTTGGCCTTCAAGATGATCTCGAGAGCCTGGGCGACCGCCTTATAGTCCGCGGCCGGGCGGCGGGTCCTGACGACCTCGAGCGGTTTACCGTCGGTCTCGTGCTCGGCGACGTCCTCGGGCAGTTCGATCACCGTGGCACCCGGCTTCTCGGTGGTCGCGATCTTGAACGCCTTGCGCACGACTTCGGGGATGCCGCGCGGATTGGTGATGGTGGTCGCCCACTTCGAGATCGGCCGGAACATGGCGATCGAGTCCATGTTCTGATGGCTCTCTTTGTGGAGGCGATTGGTGCCGGCTTGGCCGATGATGCAGACCAGCGGCGCCCGGTCCATGTTGGCGTCGGCGACGCCGGTGACGAGGTTGGTGGCGCCGGGCCCGAGCGTGCCGAGGCAGACGCCGGGCTTGCCGGTCAAGCGGCCATAGGCGTCGGCCATGAAGGCGGCGGCCTGTTCGTGACGGCACAGGATGAATTGAATCTTCTTACTGTCGAGCAGCGACATCATGACGTCGGCGTTCTCTTCGCCGGGTATGCCGAAGATGTACTCGACGCCTTCCGCTTCGAGGCAGCGGACGAACAGATCAGACGCCTTGATGTTACCTTTGCTCATTGAGAATCCCCCAGTGCTGGTGCCGGACCCGGGCGGTTCCGGCGTTATTCGGTGAGGCGACCGACAGTTGGACGGCGGTCTTGATCGCAGCCTATCGGCATTGCTGATGGCGCGCAAACCGCGCGATCGTGCCGACGACTACGGCCGATCCAGTTTGCTGCCGTCGAGCGTACGCCGGATGAGCGCCGCTTCCTTGGCGGTGCGCTCGCGCGTCGCCTTGGGTGCGCCGAACTTGAGCCGATTGGCGGAGGCCACGGCCGCCTGATGGCCGCGTACCTTGCGCTTGCGCGCCCGCGAGAGGTTGACCACGTCGCCCATCGCTCGGACCTGCAACAAGTTGTGACCGACGACACATTCTGACCAAAATTTGTTGCAATATCGAGGGGCCAACCAAGCTTTCCGAAGAGGGGCGGCGCGGCCGCTCTGCTAAACTCGTCGCGGCAAGGAGACCGAGACCGTGAAGAAGCTATTGATCGTCGTCGGCGGGTTGGTGGTCGTGCTGGTCGCGGCCGCGGTTCTGATCCCGACCCTGATTGACCTCAACGACTACAAGGCCGAGATCGCCGCCGAGGTCGAGGCGGCTACCGGCCGCAAGCTCGCAATCGACGGCACCATCAGCGCCCGGCTGCTGCCGAGCCCGGGCGCCAGCGTGAGCGGGATTCGGCTCGCCAACATTGCCGGCGGCACCAAGCTCGATATGGCGAGTTTAAAGTCGATCGAGGTCGACGTCGCCTTGGCCCCGCTGCTCTCGGGTCAAATCCAGATCACCAACGTGACGCTGGTCGAACCGGTGGTCGCGATCGAGACCCTGGCCGACGGGCGCTCGAACTTGGATTTCGGCGCCCCCGGTCAAGCGAAGGGCGGCGGGCGGGGCGGAGCGCCGGCGGCGGGCGCGGGCGGCAGTGCGTTGCCGGTCCGGGTCGATCGGCTGCGCCTGCTCGGCGGAACCGTGACCTATAGCGACGCGCGCAGCGGCGACTATTTCCGTTTCGACAAGATCGACTTCCGCGTCAATGCCGAAAGCCTCGCCGGGCCGTTCGCGGCGGTCGGCAATATCGAGTTTCGCGGCGTTCCGATCGAGCTGTCGGCGGCGGTCGGGGCGCTCGACGCGGCGCCAATCGCGGTGTCGGGCGACATCGCGCTCGCCAAGACCGCGGCCAAGCTCGCGCTGCGCGGCACGGTATCGGCGGCGAGCGCGAGCGGTAAGCTCACCGGCAAAGTCGAAATCACCGGCGACGATTTGGGCCGCTTCGTCGGTGCGGTAGCGCAAGCGGCGGGCGCCGAGGCGCCGGCATTGCCCAAGCTCCCGGGCAGCGTCAAGGTGACCGCGGGGCTCGCGGGGTCGGTCCAAGAGTTCGCGCTCAACGATCTCTCGGTCCAACTGGGCGAAAGCAAAGCAAGCGGCGCGGTGAGCGTCGCGCTCGGGTCGACACCCAAGTTCGATGTCGCGCTGAACGTCAACCGGCTCAACCTCGATGAGCTCATGAAGGCGACAGCCGGGCCGCCGGCCGCGGCGGCGTCGAAAGCCGGCGCCGCCCCGTCCGGCGCGGCCAAGCGATCGGGCTTGCCGTTCGCAATACCGAACAACGTCGACGGCTCGATCAACGTCGAGATCGAGGCGCTGACCTTCCAGGGCGGCATCGTCCGTCAGGCCCGCCTCGACGCGCAGCTGGCCAAGGGGCAGCTCAAGGTGAGCCGTCTCGCGGCCCAGTTCCCGGGCGGTTCGGACATCAACCTATCGGGAGCGATCGCGCCGGCGCAGGGCGAGCCGCAGTTCGACGGCCGCATCGAAGCCTCATCCGACAACCTGCGCGCGCTCCTGCAATGGCTCGCCGCCGACCTCGCCGACCTCCCCGCCGATCGCCTGCGCAAGCTATCGTTGACCGGAACCGTGCGCGCCAACCCCCAGGTCGCGCAGCTCTACGGTCTCGATCTTCGCCTCGACACCACGCGGATCGCCGGCGGGGTGGCCTATGCACTCCGCGCGCGGCCCTCGTTCAGCGCCGACCTCGCGCTCGACCGCGTGAACCTCGACAGCTACGTCCCGCGGACCAAGGCGTCCGCCAAGGAAAAAGACCAGGCCGCCAAACCGGCCGCGCCGGCGACCGCCGCGGCGGCGGCCGGACCGCTCGCCACGCTCGATACTTTCGACACCAACATCAAGCTGCGCGCCGATTCGCTCACGTTCCGCGAGGTCGCGATCCAGGGCGCCAAGACCGATCTTTCGTTGGTCGGCGGGCAGCTCACGGTGCGCGAACTATCGGTCGCGAACCTCGCCGGCAACGCCTTTGCGCTGGCGGGCACGGCCCAGAACTTCAAAGGCCTGCCGACCTTCGCCGTCAACTACGACGTCAATGCCGGCGACATCACGCGGCTATTCAAACTCGCCGATGTCGCCGCGCCGTCCCAGCTCGCCAAGCTCGGGGTCATTTCGGTCAAAGGCTCGGCCCAGGGGAGCGAGCAGGACCTGACCCTCGACACCGCGCTCAGGGCCGCCGGGATCGAGGGCAAGTTGGCGGGGCGAGTCGGCGGCATGACCGAGCCCGACAAAGGCTCGGTCGACGTGACGCTCGACCTCAAGGCCGACGACATCGGTCAGATCGCGCGCCGTCTCGATCCGGCGACCGACCTTAAAGGCCCGGCCCGCCTGCGCGGCAAAGTCGCGGGCGGTCTCGCCTCGGCCGCGCTCGACTTGACGGCGCAAGTCTCGGGCGGCGAAGTCGCGGTCCGGGGGACGGTCGCCCCGCTCGCCGGTCCGGACTATAAGCTCGCGCTCAGCGTCAACCACCCGAAACTCACCGATCTTCTGGCGATGGCGGGCATCGCCTACCAGCCGGCGGCGACCAATTTGGGCGGGGTCGTGGTCAAGGCCAATCTGACCGGCGGAGCCGATAAGGTCGTTCTCGAGGCACTCGACGGCACGATCGGGCCGGTCAAGGTCCAGGGCGCGGCAACCGCTGCCCTGGGCGGCCCGCGGCCATCGATCGCCGCCGATGTCCGCACCAGCGAAATCCTGCTCGATCTGTTCCTTCCCAAGGGAACGGCAACGACGGCGGCGGCGCGCCCGGCGCCGGGAACGCGCCCCGGGGCGGCGCCGGCGGGCCCGCGCTGGTCGAACGAGCCGCTCGACGTTTCGGCGCTCCGCGATTTCGACGCCGAGATCCAGCTCGCGTCGAGCGCCATCACCTGGGGCGCCTACAAGTTCGCCGAACCCAAGGTCAAACTCGCCGTCCGCAACGGCGTCCTCGACGTCAATCCGTTGACCGGCAAGCTGTTCGGCGGCGACGTGCAGTTGACCGCGCGGCTCGACGGCAGCCAGTCGCCGCGGGTCGCGCTCGGCCTCGCCGTGACGCGCGGCAACCTGGCCGAAGCGGTCAAACAAGCGGCCGGCCTCGATTCGGTATCTGGCGTCTTCGACGTCCAGGCGCAGATCGCCGGCGCCGGCCGCAGCCAGCTCGAGTTGGTGTCGAACCTGAGCGGCCAGGCTCAGTTGTCGGCCCGCCAGGGCGCGATCCGCGGCTTCGATCTCAAGATGCTGTCGGAGCGCCTGAAGCGGCTGAACGAGATTTCCGACTATCTGGCGCTGCTGCAAACGGCATTCGGAGGCGGTACCACCGCCTTTCAGACCGTCAGCGGCACGTTCCAGATGCAGAACGGCATTCTCCGTAGCAACGACATCAAGGCGGTGATGGACGCCGCCCAGGGGAGCGCCGAAGGAACCGTCGATCTGCCGCGCTGGACGATCGATCTGAAGAGCCGCTATCGGCTGACCGAGCACGCCAACGCGCCGACCGTCGGCTACGACCTCGCCGGCTCGCTCGACAATCCGCGGGGCGATGCCAAGACCAAGGAGCTCGAAGGCTTCCTCGCGCAGCGGCTCGGCGCCTCGGTTCTGCAGAAAGCGCTCGGCAAGAACAACCCGCTCGGCACGATCCTCGGCGGACAACAACAGCCGGCCCCGCAGGCGCCGGCGACCGGGCAAGCGCCCTCGTCGACCCCGCCGCAGCAACAGCAGCAGCAGAAGCCGCCGGCCCAGCAGCTGCTCGAGGGGCTGCTGGGCGGACGGAAGAAGAATTAAACTCGCACGATACCGCGCTAGTCGGACGCCGCCGGCACGAACTCTTTCACCATGAAAACGCTGAGCGGATCGGGCCGATACGCGCCGAATGGCCCCGTCCGACGGTAGCCGGCGGCCTCATAGAGAGCGAGAGCGGCGCGATTGTGAATGCCGGTTTCCAAGCGGAGCGCGCCCATCGCCTCGGTCCGTGCGATTGCTTCCAGGGCCGCCAGAAGCCGAAAGCCGATCCGCCGGCCGCGCGCGCTTGCGGTGACGTACATGCGCTTGATCTCGGCGTAATCAGTGCCGGTTCGCACCAAGGCGCCGCAGCCGACTGCGCGACCCTCGATGCGGGCGACCAGAAACGTCACGCGCCGGTCGCGCAACGCTTCGGTGTCGAGTGTGTGCCGGCTTTCGGGCGGATATAGCAACGCCGAGTAGCGGTCGCTCTCACCGATGAGGGCGATCGCATCCGCTTCGGTCGGTTGTTCGACGGCGATCCTTACGTCTACGCTCATCGCGCGAGCGTCTCCAGCACGAACACGCGGATCGCGCTCGACAGATTGCCGGTGCGGCGGCCGTCGATCTCGGCGACCAGCGCCGCGACCGAGAGCCCGCGGGCATCGGCGATCCGTTTGAGCCCGGCCCAGAATGCTTGTTCGAGCGAGACCGAGGTGGGGTGACCGCGGAGGGTGACCGAGCGTTTGCGGACCTGGGCCGCGCCGCCGCTCACTCCGGCCCGATCATGCGCTCGGGCTTGACCCACTTCTTGAAGTCGCTGGCAGTCGCGAGTTCGAGCTTCTCGCTCGCCTCGAGCAGCGTGGTGCCGTCCTTGTGCGCGGTTTTGGCGATCTTGGCGGCGTTGTCGTAGCCGATGTAGGGCGCGAGCGCCGTCACCAGCATCAACGACTGCGCCATCAGCTCGGCGATGCGGCGCTTGTTGGGCTCGGTCCCGGCGATGCAGTTGTCCTGGAACGAGACGCAAGCATCGGCGATCAGGCGGATCGACTGCAACACGTTGTAGATGATGACCGGCTTGAACACGTTGAGCTCGAAGTGGCCGTTCGAGCCGGCGACGGTGACGGCGGTGTGGTTGCCCATCACCTGCGCGCACACCATGGTGAGCGCCTCGCACTGGGTCGGGTTGACTTTGCCCGGCATGATCGAAGAGCCGGGCTCGTTCTCGGGCAGGATCAACTCGCCCAAGCCCGAACGCGGGCCCGAGCCCAGGAAGCGGATGTCGTTCGCGATCTTCATCAGGCTGACCGCAACCACGTTCATCGCGCCGGAGAGTTCGACCAATGCGTCGTGCGCGGCGAGCGCTTCGAACTTGTTGGGCGCGGTCACGAACGGAAGCCCGGTGTAGCGCTTGACTTCGGCGGCGACGCGGCGGTCGAACCCTTTCTTGGTGTTCAAGCCGGTGCCGACCGCGGTGCCGCCTTGGGCGAGCTCGTAGACCCGCGGCAGCGCCGCCTTGAGGCGGCGGATGCCCATCGCGATCTGGTGGGCGTAGCCGCCGAACTCCTGGCCCAAGGTCAGGGGCGTCGCATCCTGGGTGTGGGTGCGGCCGATCTTGATGATCTTGGCCCACGCGCGCGCCTTACCGGCGAGACCTTTGTGCAAATACTCGAGCGCCGGCAGCAAGCGGTTCGCGGTTTCTTCGCCGGCGGCGATGTGCATCGCGGTCGGGAACGAGTCGTTCGACGATTGGCCGCGGTTGACGTGGTCGTTCGGATGCACCGGCTTCTTCGAGCCCATGGTGCCGCCGAGGATCTCGATCGCCCGGTTCGAGATCACCTCGTTGACGTTCATGTTGGTCTGGGTGCCGGAGCCGGTCTGCCACACCACCAGCGGGAAATTGCCGTCGAGCTTGTTGGCGATGATGTCGTCGGATGCCTTGACGATGGCGTTGGCGATCCGCTTGTCGAGCTGGCCTTGGGCGACGTTCACGATCGCGCAGCTGCGTTTCAAGATCGCGAAGCCGCGGACCAGGGGCTCGGGCATCTTTTCCCAGCCGATCTTGAAGTTCTGCAGGCTGCGTTGCGTTTGCGCGCCCCAGTACTTGTCGCCGGGAACGTCGATCGGACCGAAGGTGTCGGTCTCGACCCGGTTCGCTTTGCTGCCCTTGGCCATCGATGGATCCCCCTGCTTTTGACGCCGGTCGCCGTGGCGGCGCGGGCCGCAGTCTATCAAACGGCGCAGAAAGCGGGAGAGGCGCTGGCGCGGCTGCTAAAGCACGTAGTCTACGATCAGGAGCGCGGCGAACCCGAACAGGATCGCGCCGGTGCCCCACGACAGCGCCCGCTGCACGCTCGGCCGGTCGAGCCAAAGCCGGGCGGTCTCGGCGGCGGCGACCAGGATCGCCTGCCAAGCGACGTTGATGACGAACAGCGTCGCCCCGAGCGTCACCAGTTGCCACGGGACACTGCCCCGCTCGGGGCGTACGAACTGCGGCATCAGCGCGATGAACAACAGAATGACCTTGGGGTTGAGGACGTTGGTGATGAGCGCGTCGCGCACGCCCTTGGCCGGGTCGATTCGGACCGGGCCGGCGGCGCCGACCGCGAAGATCGAGGCGCGGAAACTCTGGACGCCGAGGTAAGCGAGGTAGAGCGCGCCGACGACGGCGATCCCCTTGAACACGAGCGGCAGCGAAACGATCAGGATCGAGAGTCCGACCACGGCGGCGGCGGTATGGACGACGATGCCGAGCTGGACGCCGGTGACGGTGGCGATGCCGACGCGCCGCCCGCCGGCCAAGGTGTAGCGCAGGATCAGGAGCGTATCGGGGCCGGGCGAGATCACGATGACGAAAGCCGCGATCGCGTAGGCGCCGAGCGTCGGCCAGTCAACGGGCAGCATGATGAACGGTGCGGACGGGCGAGACCGGCGACGGGGCCGGCGCTTACTTCTTGCGGAACGTGTCGAGCGTCACGACCTTGTCGCCGTCGGACTCGGCGGGCGCCGGGGCGCCGCCGCCGGCCGCTTTGCTGCGGGCCGCCGGGGTCGATGGCGGCGGCTGTGCGGCGGCGGTCGCGGATCCCGCCGGCTCGATCTTGGCGGTGCCGCCCTCGCCGCCTTGAAACTGGAGGCCGAAGCGGACGCTGGGGTCGACGAACCCGGTCAGTGCCGCGAACGGCACCGACAGGAGTTCGTGCACGCCGCCGAACGAGAGCGTCACCTCGAAACTGTCGTCGCGGACGGTCAGGCCCCAAAACTGGTGCTGAAGGACGATCGTGATCTCCTCGGGGAACTTGCGGCGCAATTGGTCGGGGATCAGCACGCCGGGAAAATCGGTGCGGAACGAGATGTAAAGGTGGTGCGCGCCGGGGAGCCCGCGTTCGGCGACGCCCTCAAGGACGGTCTTGACGACGCCGCGGAGCGCGTCGTCGACCAGCTCTTTGTAGCGCATCTGGTCCTTGCTCATGCCGGCCGTGCCTTGGGGTCCGCCCGTGTTGCGACCGGATCGATTCTAGAGCGCCCCTGCGCGAACGCAATCGGCCGCGGCGGACACCTTCATGTTATCGGGAGTTAGTGGGGGGCTTCTGTTGCCCGGTGCCCCCCGAACCGCGCTAGCCGTTAGGCCGCGAGAGCCAACTCGTTATCGTTGGCAGCTATGTGTTTGACCCATCACGGCGGTATCATACCGGGCGAAAGTCGCACTTTTACTACGTCCGTCGATCCTGGTTCGCCCCCACAGAAACGCGCCGAAACCGGAGCTCGTTCGCGCGCTCGTGGTGGAGGCGCCGGGTACTGCCCCCGGGTCCGCAACGTCTATTTCGAGCGGCATTTATCGCCATAGTCGGTTGCCCGACCGACTCAATATAGGGCGGAACGGGCGCGGTTAGAAGGGGCTTCCGGCGTAGCTTTTCGGGGCCGCGTCCGATTAGAGTGCCGAACCTCGAAACCTCCGAGTCGCTGTCATGGCCGTCACCCCCGACCAACAACGCGAGATCGAAGCGCTCCGCGCTGAAAGCCAGCCGACCCGGCGCGCGACGGTGCCGGCGCTCGAGGAGATCCTCTACCAGCCGCTCGCGGTGCTCGACCACGGCTTCGTCCGCGTCGTCGACTACATGGGCGACGACGGTGCCGTGGTGCAGGCGGCGCGCGTCTCCTACGGCCGCGGCACTAAGCGGGTTTCGGAGGATCAGGGCCTCATCAACTACTTGATGCGCCACCGTCATACCACCCCGTTCGAGATGTGCGAGATCAAGTACCACGTCAAGCTGCCGATCTTCGTCGCCCGGCAGTGGATCCGGCACCGCACCGCCAACGTCAACGAGTACTCGGCGCGCTACTCGATCCTGGACAACGAGTTCTACATCCCGGCACCCGAACACTTGGGCGCGCAGGCTCGCGGCAACCGGCAGGGGCGGGGCGAGGTGCTCGCCGGCGCCGAAGCCAAGCGCGTGTTCGAGCTGCTCAAGAACGATTCGGAGCAGCTCTACGCCCACTACAGCGAGATGCTGAACGAGGACGAGCGCGGTGCGGCACGCGATCCCGCACGCCAAGGGCTGGCGCGTGAGCTGGCGCGCATGAACCTTTCGCTCAATTTCTATACCCAATGGTACTGGAAGACCGATCTCCACAACCTGCTCGGCTTCCTGTCGCTCCGCGCTGACCCGCACGCACAGTACGAAATCCGCGTCTACGCCGAGGCGATGCTGGACACGGTCAGGCGCTGGGTGCCGATGACGTTCGCGGCCTTTGCCGAGTACCGCCTGGGCGGGGCGCACATTTCGGCCCGCGGCCTCGCGATCGTGAAACGGTTGCTCGGCGGCGAAACCGTGACGCAGGAGGCGAGCGGCCTCTCCAAGCGCGAGTGGCGCGAGCTGATGGAGAGCCTGGGCCGCGAGGGCTGACGGTTAGGTCGTCGGAATCGCCGGCGGGTGGTGCTCGGCGATGGCACGCGCCGCTGCCCGCGACATTTCCGCGGCGAGGTCGAATGCCTGATTCTCGACCAGTGGAACCCGGATCGTCTCGACGTGGCCGGAGCCGAGTTCGCCGACGACGATTTGCAAAGCCAGGACGATGTGGCCGCCCGGCTCGACCGTGACCGCGACCTGGCTCGGCGCCGGTAACTGGAACGGACCACGCCCCACGAACTCGATGCGTCCTGTCATGGCCGACCTCCGTGGCTGTCGCGCAGCCGCGACCCGGCTTTAGCCTACACCGTGGCCGACCGCCCGGCGTGGGGCTTTAACGCCCATCAAGCCGGAGGGCGACTACTGGATGACGATCTTGGGCGCGGTGCGTGCTTCCGCGCCGAGCGTTTCGGCGACCTTCTCCTGAACCCGCCGCGCGATCGCGAGATAGCAGCGCGCCTGCTCGGAATCGGGCTGGGTAGCGACGATCGGGAGACCGGCGTCGGAGGTCTCGCGGATCGACATGTGGAGCGGCACCTCGCCGAGGAATTCGACCCCGAGCTTTTCGGCGGTCAGGCGCGCGCCGCCATAGCCAAAAACGTCCGACCGGTTGCCGCAATGCGGGCACAGGAAATAGCTCATGTTTTCGACGATGCCGAACACCGGCACGTCGACCTTCTCGAACATGGCGAGGCCCTTGCGGGCATCGATCAGCGCGATGTCCTGGGGGGTCGAGACGATGACTGCGCCGGTCAGGGGCGCCCGCTGCGCGAGCGTCAACTGCGCATCGCCGGTACCGGGCGGGAGGTCGATCACCAGCACGTCCAGATCCTCCCAGGTGACGTCGCGGAGCATCTGCTCGATCGCGCTCATGACCATGGGGCCGCGCCAGATCACCGGGGTGTCCTCGCCGACCATGAAACCGATCGACATGCACGGCATGCCGAAGGCGCGCATCGGCTCGATCCGGCGGCCGTCGGGCGAGTTGGGCCGCCCGCCGATCCCGAGCATGCGCGGGATCGAGGGGCCGTAGATATCGGCGTCGAGCAGCCCGACCTTGAGACCGAGCGCCTTCAGGCCGAGCGCCAGATTGACGGCTGTGGTCGACTTGCCGACCCCGCCTTTGCCCGAGGCGACTGCGACCAGCGCCCGTACCCCGGCGATCGCCGGCTTCTTTTGCACCTGACCGCCGACCACGGGACCGGGGGCGGGGCCATGAGCATGGCCGTGCCCTGGGGCGTGGGTGTGGCCGGACCCGGGCGCGTGGCTATGGGCGGCGGGGCCCGCGGCGGCCGCTTTGGCGGCGCCGGAGGGCCGGCTCGCGGTCAAGACCGCGCGCACCGAGAGCGTGCCGGGGAGCGCCTCGACGGCCTTCTCGCATGCT
>VGEO01000045.1 GCA_016869275.1 Alphaproteobacteria bacterium
CCCCCGCGCCCGCTCTTCCGGCGCCTTGTCGATCTGGTCGTACGCCGTGAACTGCGCCAACCCCTTCTCCGACAGTACCTTCGTGATCGCCGCCGTCAGCGTCGTCTTGCCGTGATCGACGTGCCCGATCGTCCCCACGTTGCAGTGCGGCTTCGTCCGCTCGAATTTTTCCTTGGCCATGGTTCTATTCCCGTACTCGTGTGGTCGATCGTCAGGCGAGCTTGGCTCTGACTTCTTCGGAAATCGTCTCCGGCACCTGCGCGTAATGATCGAAGTGCATGGTGAAGGTCGCGCGCCCTTGCGTCAGCGAGCGGAGGTTGTTGACGTAGCCGAACATGTTGGCGAGCGGCACGAACGCGTTGATGACCGACGCGTTGCCGCGCTTCTCGGTCGAGCGGACCTGGCCGCGGCGGCTGGCGAGATCGCCGATCACGTCGCCCATGTAGTCTTCCGGCGTCACCGCCTCGACCCGCATGATCGGCTCGAGCAGCTTGATGCGGAGCTTGGGTGCGATTTCACGGAGCGCGGAACGGCCGGCGATCTCGAACGCCATCGACGAGGAGTCGACCTCGTGGCTGGCGCCGTCGTAGAGCGTCGCCTTGAAGTCGATCAGCGGAAAACCCGCCAGCAGGCCCGACTCGGCGACCTGGCGAATGCCCTTCTCGACCGCCGGCACGTATTCCTTGGGCACGGTGCCGCCGACGACGTCGTTCTCGAACACGTAGCCCGAGCCCGCCGGCATCGGCTCGAACCGGACCTTGATGCGGGCGTACTGGCCGGCGCCGCCGGTCTGCTTCTTGTGGGTGTAGTCGATGTCGGCGGCGTGGGTGATCGCCTCGCGGTACGCGACTTGCGGCGCGCCGATGTTGGCGCCGACGCCGAACTCGCGCTTCATGCGGTCGACGATGATCTCGAGATGGAGTTCGCCCATCCCCTTGAGGATGGTCTGGCCGGTTTCCTGATCGGTCGACACCCGGAACGAGGGGTCTTCCTGCGCGAACCGCTGCAACGCGCTGGCAAGCTTTTCCTGGTCGGCCTTGGTCTTGGGTTCGACCGCGATCTCGATGACCGGGTCGGGGAACTCCATCTTTTCCAAGACCACCGGCTGTTCGGGTGCGCACAGCGTGTCGCCGGTGATGGTACCCTTGAGGCCGGCCAGCGCGATGATGTCGCCGGCGTACGCTTCGCCGATTTCCTCGCGCGTGTTGGCGTGCATGAGCAGCATCCGGCCGATGCGCTCGGGCCTGCCTTTGGTCGAGTTGAGCAGCTTGTCGCCGGACCGGATCGTGCCCGAGTAAATGCGCACGAAGGTGAGCGTGCCGACGAACGGATCCGACATGATCTTGAAGGCGAGGCCGGACAATGGATCGTCGTCGCGGGCTTTGCGCTCGAGCTCTTCGCCGCTGTCGGGGTTGGTGCCCCTGATGGCGACGACGTCGGTCGGCGCCGGCAAAAAATCGACCACGGCGTCGAGCAGCGGCTGCACGCCCTTGTTGCGGAACGCCGAACCGTTGATGACCGGCACGAACTTGCCGGTGACGGTACCCTTGCGGATCAGCTTCTTGAGCGTCGCCTGGTCGGGCTCTTTACCCTCGAGATAGGCTTCGAGCGCGGCATCGTCGAGCTCGACCGCGAGTTCCAGCATCTTGCTGCGATATTCGGCCGCCTGCTCGGCCATGTCGGCGGGGATTTCCTCGACCACGTACTCGGCGCCGAGGGTGTCGTCCTTCCAGATGATCGCCTTCATCTGCACGACGTCGATGATACCGCGGTAACCGCTTTCGACGCCGAGCGGCAACGAGATCACCAGTGGCACCGCGCCGAGCCGGTCCTTGATCATCGCGACGGTATTGAAGAAATCGGCCCCGATCCGGTCCATCTTGTTGACGAAGCAGATGCGCGGGACGTTGTACTTGTCGGCCTGGCGCCACACCGTTTCCGACTGCGGCTCGACCCCGGCGACCGAGTCGAACACCGCGACCGCGCCGTCGAGGACGCGCAGCGAGCGCTCGACCTCGATGGTGAAGTCGACGTGGCCGGGCGTGTCGATGATATTGATGCGATGGTCGCTCCAGAAACAGGTGGTGGCGGCCGACGTGATGGTGATGCCGCGCTCCTGCTCCTGCTCCATCCAATCCATGGTCGCGGCGCCGTCATGGACTTCGCCCATGCGATGCAGCCGGCCGGTATAGTAGAGGATGCGCTCGGTCGTCGTGGTCTTGCCGGCATCGATGTGGGCCATGATGCCGATGTTGCGGTAACGATCGAGGGGAGTGGTGCGCGCCATGACGGGATCCGGTTACCAGCGATAATGGGAGAAGGCGCGATTGGCCTCCGCCATCCGGTGCGTGTCCTCCCGCTTCTTGACCGCGGTGCCGCGATTATTGGCAGCATCGAGCAGTTCGGCCGCCAACCGGTCGGTCATCGTTTTTTCGCTGCGCCCGCGCGCCGCCTGGATCAACCAGCGGATCGCCAAAGCCTGGCTGCGATCGGGACGGACTTCGACCGGCACCTGATAGGTAGCGCCGCCGACGCGGCGCGAGCGCACCTCGACCGACGGTTTGACGTTGTCCATGGCGTCATGAAAAAGCCGCAATGGATCTTTTCCGGTGCGGCCTTGGATCGACTGCATGGCCCCATAGACGATCTGCTCGGCGGCCGCTTTCTTGCCGTCGAACATGACCGAATTCATGAACTTGGTGACCACCCGATCGCCATAACGGGGATCGGACAGGACCTCGCGTCGAGTGGCTGCGCGCCGGCGTGACATCGATCGGTTCTCGCTCGCTCTCTAACCAACAGAAAGGCCCGATCCGTATGGATCGGGCCGATACTCACTTCGGACGTTTGGCGCCGTACTTCGAACGGCGTTGGCGGCGGTCGTTTACGCCCTGCGTATCGAGCACGCCGCGAATGATGTGGTAGCGGACGCCCGGCAGGTCCTTGACGCGGCCGCCGCGGATCATGACGACCGAATGTTCCTGCAGATTGTGACCTTCGCCGGGAATGTAACTGGTGACCTCGAAACCATTGGTCAAGCGTACGCGCGCGACTTTGCGCAGCGCCGAGTTCGGCTTCTTCGGCGTCGTCGTATAGACGCGCGTGCATACGCCGCGCTTCTGCGGACAATGGTCGAGCGCCGGCACCTTGTTGCGCGCGACGGCTTTGACCCGTGGCTTACGGATGAGTTGATTTATCGTCGGCATGCATTAACCGCCAGCGCATCAGACCTTGGTTGACGTTCACTCAGAAGCGAACGGGCGGAGAGCCCATGGGGCTCGCCGCCAGATCGAAATCTGGTCCCTCAGGACCGCAAATTTTGCGTCGCCTAGTCGGGCACAGCGTCTAGGTCGTGACCGCCTACCACCAGCGCCCCGAGGAAGGCGCGGATACTAGTCGCGAGGGGGTAGGGCGTCAAGCCGCAATTGCCTGAAATTGCACGGCTTTGGCGGTGATTCGCGGGGCCGCGCCCAGTTCCCACTAGCGCTCGTCGGTCGGCCGCAAAAACCGACGAAACTTTGTTGCGGCGGCGGTCGCCAAACGCTCCGTCCAAAAGAAAACGGCGCCCACCGGAGCGGCGGGCGCCGTATCGGAAACGGCCAGCGGGAGCGGTCAGGCTGCGGTCGGGTTCTCGCCCGCCGCCGCCGCTGCCCCCGCCTCTTCGGCGATGGCGGCCGCATCGGCGCTGGTTTCGAGCGCTTTCATGATCTCGCGATCGCGTTCGACCGCAACCTGCTTCAACCGGTTCATGACCGAGCCGGTACCGGCGGGGATCAGACGGCCGACGATCACGTTTTCCTTGAGGCCGGTCAGATTGTCGACCCGGCCGGAGACGGCGGCTTCGGTCAACACCCGCGTTGTCTCCTGGAACGACGCCGCCGAGATGAACGACGCGGTCTGGAGCGAAGCCTTGGTGATGCCGAGCAGCACCGGCTTCGCCGTCGGCAGCTTACCCTTCTCGGCCTTGACCTTGGTGCAGGCCTGACGGAAGTCGACCAGGTCGATGTGCTCGCCGGCGAGGAATGTCGAATCGCCGGGCTCCTCGATCTCGACCTTCTGTAGCATCTGGCGAATGATCACCTCGATGTGCTTGTCATCGATGCGGACGCCCTGGAGGCGATAGACCTCCTGGATTTCGTTGACGAGGTAGGTGGCGAGCGCCTCGACCCCGAGTACGCGCAGGATGTCGTGCGGCACCGGGTTGCCGTCAAGCAACAGGTCGCCCTTGCGGACGATGTCGCCCTCCTGCACCGCGATGTGCTTGCCCTTCGGAATCAGGTACTCGACCGGGTCGCCGTCGGCCGGCGTCACGACGATACGGCGCTTGGCTTTGTAGTCCTTGCCGAAGGTGACGCGGCCTTCGGTCTCGCTGATGATCGCGTGGTCCTTGGGCCGGCGCGCCTCGAACAGCTCCGCCACCCGCGGCAAGCCGCCGGTGATGTCGCGGGTCTTGGTCGATTCGCGCGGGATGCGGGCCAGCACGTCGCCGGCGTTGACCTTGGCGCCGTCCTCGACCGACAAGATCGCGTCGACCGAAAGGAAGTAACGGGACTCGTTGCCGTTGGCGAGGACGACGATGTCGCCCTTCTCGTCGCGGAGCGTGATGCGCGGACGCAAGTCCGCGGCCTTCGGCTGCTGCCGCCAGTCGACGATCACCTTGTTCGAAATACCGGTGGTTTCGTCCAGTACCTCGCGCATCGACATGCCGTCGACGATGTCGCGATAGTGGGCGTACCCCTCCTTCTCGGTGATGATCGGAATGGTGTAGGGGTCCCATTCCGCCAGTTTGTCGCCCTTTTTGACCTTGCCGCCGTCGACCACGGCGAGACGCGCGCCGAACGGAACGCGGTGCCGCGAGCGGTCGCGTTCGTTGTCATCGCTGATCACGATTTCGCAGTTGCGGCCCATGACGACGAGGCGGCCGCTCGAATCCTTGACCAGATTGGGGTGTTCGATCCTGACGATGCCCTCGTAGGCCGATTCGAAAGTCGAGGTTTCGGCGAGCTGGGCGGTGCCGCCGATGTGGAACGTCCGCATCGTCAGCTGGGTACCGGGTTCGCCGATCGACTGAGCGGCGATGACGCCGACCGCTTCGCCAGCGTTGACCGGCGTCCCGCGGGCGAGGTCGCGGCCGTAACAGCGCGCGCACACGCCGCCGTCGGTCTCGCAGGTCAGCACCGACCGGATCATCACCGACTCGAGGCCGGCGGTTTCGATTCGATCGCACTCGACCTCTTGGATCAGCTCGCCCGCCTTGACGATCACTTCGCCGCTGCGCGGGTCGACGATATCGATCGCGGCCGAGCGGCCGAGGATACGATCGCCCAACGCCACGACGACATCGCCGCCTTCGAGCACCTCTTTGACGGTCAACCCTTCTTTGGTGCCGCAATCGTCGTCGACGATGACGCAGTCCTGCGCGACGTCGACCAAGCGGCGCGTCAAATAACCCGAGTTCGCGGTCTTGAGCGCGGTGTCGGCCAGACCCTTGCGGGCGCCATGAGTCGAGTTGAAGTACTCGAGCACGGTCAGGCCTTCCTTGAAGTTCGAGACGATCGGGGTTTCGATGATTTCGCCCGACGGTTTGGCCATCAGGCCGCGCATACCGGCGAGTTGGCGCATCTGCGCCGCCGAACCGCGGGCGCCCGAGTCGGCCATCATGAAGATCGAATTGAGCGAGGGCTCGAGGCGGCCGTCCCTAGCCGCCTTGTGCCCGATCCCCTTCATCATCTCCTCGGCGACGCGCTCGGTGCATTGCGACCACGCGTCGACGACCTTGTTGTACTTTTCGCCCTGGGTGATGAGACCGTCCTGGTACTGCTGCTCGTACTCCTTGACCAGTTCCTGGGTCTCGCCGACCAAACGTTCCTTGGTCTCGGGCACCACCATGTCGTCCTTGCCGAACGAAATCCCCGCGCGGCACGCGTACGAGAAACCCAAGCCCATGATGCGGTCGGCGAACAACACCGTCTCTTTCTGCCCGCAATGGCGATAGACCTCGTCGATGACGCGCGTGATCTCCTTCTTGGTCAGCTGCTTGTTGACCAGCGCGAACGGCACCGTCGCTTTCTTCGGTAGCAGCTCGCCCAGGATGAGACGCCCGGGCGTGGTTTCGACGCGTTCGACGATCGCCTCCCCGGCGGCGTCGATGGTGTGGTAGCGGCCCTTGATCTTGGCATGGAGGCTGAGCGCTTCGGCTTCAAGCGCGTGGTGCAGTTCGCCGATGTCGCGGAAGGTCTTGCCTTCGCCCGGCTCGCCGTTCCGCTCCATGGTGAGGTAGTAAAGCCCGAGCACGATGTCCTGCGAGGGCACGATGATCGGCTTGCCGTTGGCCGGGCTCAGGATGTTGTTGGTCGACATCATGAGTACGCGCGCCTCGAGTTGCGCCTCGAGCGAGAGCGGCACATGGACCGCCATCTGGTCGCCGTCGAAGTCAGCATTGAAGGCGGCGCACACCAGCGGATGAAGTTGGATCGCCTTGCCTTCGATCAGGATCGGCTCGAACGCCTGAATGCCGAGCCGATGGAGCGTCGGAGCGCGGTTCAACAGCACCGGATGCTCGCGGATCACCTCTTCGAGGATATCCCACACCTCGGGCCGTTCTTTTTCGACCAGCTTTTTCGCCATCTTGACGGTCGCGGCCATGCCCTTGATTTCGAGCCGCGAGTAGACGAACGGCTTGAACAGCTCGAGCGCCATCTTCTTCGGCAGCCCGCACTGGTGCAGCTTGAGCTCGGGGCCGACCACGATCACCGAGCGGCCCGAGTAGTCGACGCGCTTGCCGAGCAGATTCTGGCGAAACCGACCTTGCTTGCCCTTGAGCATGTCGGACAAGGACTTGAGCGGGCGCTTGTTGGCGCCGGTGATGACGCGGCCGCGGCGGCCGTTGTCGAACAGCGCATCGACCGCCTCCTGCAGCATGCGCTTCTCGTTGCGGACGATGATGTCCGGGGCGCGCAACTCGATCAGGCGCTTCAGGCGGTTATTGCGGTTGATGACGCGGCGATAGAGGTCGTTCAGGTCCGAGGTCGCGAACCGCCCGCCATCGAGCGGCACCAGCGGCCGCAGATCCGGCGGAAGCACCGGCACCACGGTCAGAATCATCCATTCCGGCCGGTTGCCCGACTCGATGAACGCTTCGACCAGCTTGAGGTGTTTGATGATCTTCTTGGGTTCGACCGTCGACTTGGTCTCGCGCAGATCGACGCGCAGCCGCTCGCGCTCCGACTCGAGATCGATCTCGGTCAACAGCTGGCGAATGGCTTCGGCGCCGATGCCGGCGGTGAACGAATCAGGGCCGAACTCGTCTTGCGCCTTGTTGAACTGCTCCTCCGACAGCAGCTGATGCTGCTTCAAGGGCGTCAAGCCGGGCTCGATGACGACGTAGTTCTCGAAATAGAGGATACGCTCGAGGTCCTTCAGCGTCATGTCGAGCATCAGGCCGATGCGCGAGGGCAACGACTTCAGGAACCAGATGTGCGCGACCGGCGTGGCCAACTCGATGTGGCCCATGCGCTCGCGGCGGACCTTGGAGAGCGTCACCTCGACGCCGCACTTCTCGCAGGTGATGCCGCGGTACTTCATGCGCTTGTACTTGCCGCACAAGCACTCGTAGTCCTTGATCGGTCCGAAGATGCGGGCGCAGAACAAGCCGTCGCGCTCCGGTTTGAAAGTCCGGTAGTTGATGGTTTCTGGCTTCTTGATTTCGCCGTAGGACCACGAGTGGATCCGTTCCGGGCTGGCGATCGAAATCTTGATCTGGTCGAAGCTCTGGGGACCGACTGGGCCGCCAAAGACCTTCATTACCTCGTTCATGGCTTCTCCTTGCCGATTAGCCGTGTACCGCGAACCGCCGCTCAAAGACCGCGCTGCAGCAACTCGACGTTGAGGCAGAGCGAACGAAGTTCCTTCACCAACACGTTGAAGGACTCCGGAATGCCCGCCTCGAACGTATCGTCGCCCCGCACGATCGCCTCGTACACCTTGGTGCGCCCCGCGACGTCGTCGGCTTTGACCGTCAACATCTCCTGGAGCGTGTACGCGGCGCCGTAAGCCTGGAGCGCCCACACTTCCATTTCGCCGAAGCGCTGTCCGCCGAACTGTGCCTTACCGCCAAGTGGCTGCTGGGTGACGAGGCTGTAGGGACCGATGGCGCGGGCGTGGATCTTGTCGTCGACCAGGTGGTGGAGCTTCAGCATGTAGATGTAGCCGACCGTCACCTTGCGGCCGAACTCCTCGCCGGTGCGGCCGTCGAACAGACGGACCTGACCGGAACTGTCGAGGCCGGCTTTCTCCAACATGGTGACGATGTCCTGCTCGGTCGCGCCTTCGAACACTGGGGTCGCGAACGGTACCCCGCTGCGCAGCACGTCGCCGAGCTCGACGACACTTCGCGCGCTCATCGTCTCGATTTCGTCGTCGTACTGGCGCTTGCTGTAGACGCTCTTGAGGATGCGGCGGAGATCGTCGCTCTTTTGGTCGTTGCTGCGGATCTTGTCGACCACATCGCCGATCTTGCGGCCCAAGCCGGCCGCGGCCCAGCCGAGGTGCGTCTCCAGGATCTGGCCGACGTTCATGCGCGACGGAACGCCGAGCGGATTGAGAACGATATCGACCGGAGTGCCGTCGTCGAGGTACGGCATTTCTTCGATCGGCACGATCTTCGAGATCACGCCCTTGTTGCCGTGGCGACCGGCCATCTTGTCGCCGGGCTGCAGCTTGCGCTTCACCGCGACGAACACCTTGACCATCTTCATGACGCCGGGCGGTAGCTCGTCGCCGCGCTGCAACTTGTCGACCTTGTCTTCGAAGCGCCGCTCGACACTACCCATCGCGAGATCGAAGTGCTTCTTGATCTGCTCGATCTCGGCCATCGCCTTGGCCTCTTTGAGGCCGATCTGCCACCACTGGCCCGGGGTCAGGTCCTCGAGCGTCTGATCGGTGACCTTGCCGGTCTTCATGCCGCGCGGGCCGCTGACCGCGGTGTTGCCGATCAGCCGCTTCTTCAGGCGGTCGTAGGTGTTGCGTTCCAGGATCGCCTTTTCGTCGTCGCGGTCTTTGGCCAGCCGCTCGATCTCGGCGCGCTCGATCGCGAGCGCGCGTTCGTCCTTGTCGACGCCGCGGCGCGAGAAAACGCGCACCTCGACCACGGTGCCGGCTACCGACGGCGGTACCCGCAGCGACGTGTCGCGGACGTCGGACGCCTTTTCGCCAAAGATCGCGCGCAGCAACTTCTCTTCCGGCGTCATCGGCGATTCGCCTTTCGGCGTCACCTTGCCGACCAGAATGTCGCTCGGGCCGACTTCGGCGCCGATGTAGACGATACCGGCTTCGTCGAGATTCTTGAGCGCCTCTTCGCCGACGTTCGGGATGTCCCGCGTGATTTCTTCGGGGCCCAACTTGGTGTCGCGGGCCATCACCTCGAATTCCTCGATGTGGATCGAAGTGAAGACGTCGTCGCGCGCCATGCGCTCCGAGATCAGGATCGAGTCTTCGAAGTTGTAGCCGCCCCACGGCATGAACGCGACCAGCACGTTGCGGCCGAGCGCCAGCTCGCCCATGTCGGTCGAGGGTCCGTCGGCTAGGATATCGCCGGCCTTGACCTTGTCGCCGACGCGCACGAGCGGACGCTGGGTGATGCACGTGTTCTGGTTCGAGCGCTGGAACTTGAGCAGGTTGTAGATGTCGACGCCCGAGGAGGTGACGTCACCCTCCTCGGTCGCGCGAATAACGATACGGCGCGCATCGATCTGATCGACCACGCCGGAGCGGCGGGCGACGATGGTCGCGCCGGAATCGCGGGCAACGATGCCCTCGATACCGGTACCGACCAGCGGCGCTTCGGCGCGGATCAACGGTACCGCTTGGCGCTGCATGTTGGCGCCCATCAACGCACGGTTGGCGTCGTCGTTTTCGAGGAACGGCACCAGCGACGCCGCCACCGACACCAACTGCTTAGGCGATACGTCCATGAAATTGATGGTCTCGGGCCGCGTCATCACGAACTCGCCGCCGCGACGGCACGACACCAGGTCGGCGGTGAAACGGCCGTGGCGGTCGAACTCGGCGTTGGCCTGCGCGATCGTGAACTTCCCTTCCTCCATCGCCGACAGATAAACGATGTCGTCGGTGACGCGGCTGTCCGCGACCTTGCGGTACGGGGTTTCGATGAAGCCGTATTTGTTGACTCGCGCATAAGTCGCCAGCGAGTTGATGAGGCCGATATTCGGACCTTCCGGCGTCTCGATCGGACAGATGCGGCCATAGTGGGTCGGGTGCACGTCGCGTACTTCGAACCCGGCGCGCTCGCGCGTCAGGCCGCCCGGCCCGAGCGCCGAAAGGCGGCGCTTGTGGGTGATTTCCGAGAGCGGGTTGGTCTGGTCCATGAACTGCGAGAGCTGGCTCGAGCCGAAGAACTCGCGCACCGCCGCCGCCGCCGGCTTGGCGTTGATCAGATCGTGCGGCATGACCGAATCGATCTCGACCGAACTCATGCGCTCGCGGATCGCGCGCTCCATACGCAGCAGTCCGATCCGGTACTGATTCTCGAGCAACTCGCCGACCGAGCGCACGCGCCGGTTGCCGAGATGATCGATATCGTCGATCTCGCCCTTGCCGTTCTTCAGGTCGACCAGGGTCTTGATCACCGCCAGCAGATCGGCCTTGCGCAGCGTGCGAATATTGTCGTCGGCCTTGAGGCTCAACCGCGCGTTCAATTTGACGCGGCCGACCGCCGAGAGGTCGTAGCGTTCCGAGGGTTCTTCCTGGATGTTCCTGGCTTCGACCCAGAACATCCGCTCGGTGCTGCCGCGATCGACCGACGAGGCGACGACGATCAGCATCCAATCGTCGACCTGATCGACCACCCAGGCGTGGCCGTCGATCTTGGCCCGCGCCAGGCGGGTCGAGGGCTTGGCCGCCTTGTCGGGGCGCAGCCGCGCATCGGCTTCGTTGCCCTTGAGCTTCGCCGGCGCCAGGAACATGTCGTAAAACATCTTCTCGGCCGCTTCCTCGGTCGGCGGCTCGCCTGGGCGCATGACGCGATAGATCTCGAACAGCGCACGCATGCGCTCGGCGTTCTTGTCGATGGCCATCGTGTTGCGGATGTAGGGACCGATCGTGACGTGGTCGATCGAGAGCGTGGCGAGCGATTCGACCTTGGCGGCCTCGAGCTGGGTCAGGGTCTCGGCGGAAATCTCTTCGCCGGCCTCGATGTAGATCTCGCCGGTCTCTTCGTTGATCATGTCGGTCGCGGCGTAGCGCCCGATCATCTCCTCGGGCGTGACCAGCAACTCCTTCAGGCCTTGCGCTTCGAGCTTGCGCGCCAGCGGTGGCGTGATCTTGGTGCCGGCTTCGGCGGCGACTCGGCCGGTCTTGGCGTTGATCAGGTCGTGGGTGAGCTTGACCCCGCGCATGCGGTCGGCGACGTAAGCGGTGCGCCAGCCCTTCTTGTCGCGCTCGTAATCGACGGTGTTATAGAAGTAATTGAGAATCTCCTCGCCCGACATGCCGAGCGCGAACAGCAGTGTCGTAACCGGCAATTTGCGGCGACGGTCGACGCGGACGTGCACGATGTCCTTGGCGTCGAACTCGAAATCGAGCCACGACCCGCGATACGGAATGATGCGCGCGGCGAACAGGAACTTGCCCGACGAGTGGGTCTTGCCCTTGTCGTGGTCGAAGAAAACGCCGGGCGAGCGGTGCATCTGGCTGACGATGACGCGCTCGGTGCCGTTGACGATGAAGGTGCCGTGATCGGTCATCAACGGCATGTCGCCCATGTAGACGTCTTGCTCTTTGATATCGAGCACCGACTTGGCCTGGGTCTCGGGATCGACTTCGAACACGATCAGGCGCAACGTCACCTTGAGCGGCGCGGCGTAGGTCATGCCGCGCTGGCGGCATTCGTCGACGTCGTACTTGGGCGCCTCGAGCTCGTACTTCACGAACTCGAGCGAAGCGGTCTCGGAAAAATCCGAGATCGGGAACACCGACGTGAACACACCCTGCAGACCGGTATCGGGCGTAAACGGATGCAGGAACGTGTCGTAGGAACGCTTTTGAATCTCGATCAGATTCGGCATCGCCGTGACTTCACCGATGCGGCTGAAACCCCGCCGGATGCGCCTGCGTGCCGTGTAAGAGAGAGTCATGCGTACCCTCGCATCAAAGAGAGAAACGTCGGCTCGCGCCGACGACTGCGGTTCGATCGCCGGAGCGCCGGCGCGCGAATGCGGCCTGCGCCGGAAGCCCCGTTACGGGCGTCCGGCGACAGCCGCATTCCAGAAAGGCGAGAAGGCCTGCCAAGGACCTACTTAATTTCGACCTTGGCGCCCGCCGCTTCGAGAGTTGCTTTGATCTTCTCCGCCTCGTCCTTGGACACGCCCGCCTTGACTTCCTTGGGCGCACCTTCGACCAGATCCTTGGCCTCCTTGAGGCCGAGGTTGGTGATCGCACGAACCTCTTTGATCACGTTGATCTTCTTGTCGCCCGCGACTGCGAGGATGACGGTGAATTCGGTCTTGGCCTCGGCCGCCGGCGCCGCCGCCGCACCGCCCGCCGCCGCGACCGCGACCGGCGCCGCCGCCGTCACGCCCCACTTGTCTTCGAGCAACTTGGCGAGCTCGGCCGCCTCGAGGACGGTCAGGCCCGAAAGATCATCGACGATTTTCTGCAGGTCAGCCATGGATTTACTCCTTCGATTTGAATGAAAAGGTCGAGAACACGATTAGCCGGCTTGCGGCCCGCTTTTTTCGGCATGCGCCTTGACGACCCGCGCGAGCTTGGCGGCGGGCGCTTGAACGATCGCGGCGATTTTCGTCGCCGGCGCCTTGAGGAGACCGACGATCTTGCCGCGCAGCTCATCGAACGAGGGCAACTGCGCGACACGCTTGACGCCTTCGGCGTCGAGCACCATCGCCCCCATCGCTCCGCCGAGGACTACGAGCTTCTCGTTTTTCTTGGCGTAGCCGATCGCCGCCTTGGCCGCCGACACCGCATCGGGAGAAACCGCAACGCCGGTCGGCCCCTTGAACATCGCCTTGAGCGGCGCGTACGGCGTGCCGTCGAGCGCGCGCTGCGCCAAACGGTTCTTGGCGACGCGGAAACGCGCACCATTGGCGCGCATTTGCTTCCGTAGTTCGCCCATCTCGGCCACCGTCAGGCCGGTGTAATGGGTGACGACCACCGCGCCGGCGGTGCTGAAGACCTTGTTGAGGTCGTCGATCGTCGCCTGTTTCTCGGTTCGATCCACAGTTTCGCTCCGCCTCTAGGGACCCTCGTTGCGCACGCGATTCGTGCCGTCACCGGCCGAAACAACGCACCTACCTACCAACTACCAGTCGGGACTTCCGTCCCGTCCTGCCCCAGAGGCCGAGCGCAGGCCACGGCCCGCGTTCTCCACTGTCTATGCAGGCGGCTTTGCACCCTTACGCCGGCCGCCGCAAAGCGGCCGTCACCCGCAGTCTCGGACAGGCGAACGCTCGACCCGAGCGTCCGACCGCAACCTCCTGACGGAGGCCGCGGATTTCGCGGCGCTTTTAGCGCCCTAATCCGCCGCTGTCTATGGCGACTTACGCCGCCAACAACGAGGCCGGGTCTATCTTGACCCCCGGCCCCATCGTCGTCGATACCGACAACTTCTTGACGTACGTGCCTTTCGCGCCCGATGGCTTGGCCCGCATCACCGCCTCGAAGAACACCTTGAGGTTCTGGAGGATCTGCGTCTCGCTGAAGTTGGCCTTGCCGATACCGGCGTGGATGATGCCGGCCTTCTCGACGCGGAACTCGACCTGGCCGCCCTTGGCGCTCTTGACCGCTTCGCCGATGTTGGGGGTGACCGTGCCGACCTTGGGGTTCGGCATCAGCCCGCGCGGGCCCAGCACCTTACCGAGCCGGCCGACGATGCCCATCATGTCGGGCGAGGCGATGCAGCGGTCGAACTCGATGACGCCGCCCTGGACTTTTTCGGCCAGGTCCTCGGCGCCGACGATATCGGCGCCGGCGGCTTTGGCCTCCTCGGCCTTGGCGCCCTTGGCGAACACCGCGATCCGCAGCGTCTTGCCGGTGCCGTTCGGCAAATTGACGATGCCGCGCACCATCTGGTCGGCGTGGCGCGGGTCGACGTTCAAGTTGATCGCGACTTCGACCGTCTCGTTGAACTTGGTCGTCGCCGCGCTCTTGATGAACTTGACCGCATCGGTGGCCGGATAGACCTTGTCGCGGTCGATTTTCGCGCGGACGTCGCGCGTCCGTTTGCCGCGTGCCATGGCGTTACTCCTTCACCTCGATACCCATCGAGCGCGCCGAGCCGGCGATCATCTTGGTCGCCGCTTGGACGTCGTGGCAGTTCATGTCGGTCATCTTTTCTTGGGCGATCTCGCGTACCTGCGCCATCGTTACCGACGCGGCGAAGGTGCGGCCGGGCTCGCTCGAGCCTTTTTCGACCTTGGCCGCCTTGCGTAGATAATACGACGCCGGCGGCTTGGTGGTGCGGAACGTGAACGAGCGGTCCGAATAGACGGTGATCACCGTCGGGATCGGCATGCCGGGTTGCAGGCTCTTGGTCTCGGCGTTGAAGTTCTTGCAGAACTCCATGATGTTGAGACCGCGCTGGCCCAGCGCCGGCCCGATCGGCGGCGATGGATTGGCCTGGCCGGCCGGCACCTGGAGCTTGATGTAGCCTTCGATTTTCTTCATGTCACAAACCTAGCTGCGTTCCTCTCGCGCTACATCTTCTCGACTTGCGAGTATTCGAGCTCGACCGGGGTCGGACGCCCGAAGATCGAGACCGCCACCTTGATACGCGACCGTTCCTCGTCGACCTCTTCGACGAAGCCGTTGAACGAGGTGAACGGCCCGTCGCAGACCCTGACCTGCTCGCCGATCTCGAACGTGATCGACGGCTTCGGCCGCTCGATCCCCTCCTGAACCTGTTTGAGGATGCGCTCGGCCTCGGAGTCGGAGATCGGCGAGGGCGTATTGCCGGTCTGCAGGAACCCGGTCACCTTCGGGGTGTTCTTAATGAGGTGGTAAACCTCTTCCGTCAAGTCGAGCTTTGCCACGACGTAGCCGGGAAAGAACTTCCGTTCGGTCGAAACCTTCTGCCCGCGTCGAACTTCGATCACTTCCTCGGTCGGCACCAGAACCTCGAGCACTTTGTCGCCCAAGCCCTTGGCCTCGGCCTGCTCGCGGATCGACTGGGCGACCTTCTTCTCGAAGTTCGAGTAGACATGAACCACGTACCAACGAGCCGCCATCGTGACCTACGCTCCCAAACCCAAAATAAGCCGTACGACGTAGGCCATCAGCTGATCGGCGACGAAAAAGAAGATCGCGGCCACAATCGAGAGCGCCACGACCATGGCGGTCGCAATCATCGTCTCCTTGCGGGTCGGCCAGGTGACCTTGGCGGTCTCCTGGCGGACCTGACGCACGAATTCGCCGGGACTCGTTTTTGCCATCGCCCGTTACGTTCTCATCGACTCTCGATCGCCGCCTTCGTCGCCCGCCCGCTTCGCACCGCCGCGCTGGCAGGAGTGGAGGGGCTCGAACCCCCAACCCCCGGTTTTGGAGACCGGTGCTCTACCAATTGAGCTACACTCCTAAGCCGCGTGTCGCGGCGTTTTCTCAGCTCCGCGCCGCCCTACTTGATGATCGAAGCGACGACGCCGGCGCCGACGGTCTTGCCGCCTTCGCGGATGGCGAAGCGCAAACCCTCGTCCATCGCGATCGGCGAGATCAGCTCGATCTCCAGCGACACGTTGTCGCCCGGCATCACCATCTCGGTGCCCTGCGGCAGCGCGATCTTCCCGGTCACGTCGGTGGTCCGGAAGTAGAACTGCGGCCGGTAGTTGGCGAAGAACGGCGTGTGCCGCCCGCCCTCTTCCTTGGTCAACACGTAAATCTCCGCCTTGAAGTGCGTGTGCGGCGTGATCGACCCCGGATGCGCCAGCACCTGCCCGCGCTCCACTTCCTCGCGCTTGGTGCCGCGCAGCAGCACCCCGACATTGTCCCCGGCCTCGCCCTGGTCCAGCAGCTTGCGGAACATCTCGATCCCCGTGCACACCGTCTTCTGCGTGTCCCGGATCCCGACGATCTCGACCTCGTCCCCCACCTTCACGATCCCGCGCTCGACCCGCCCCGTCACCACCGTGCCGCGCCCCGAAATCGAAAACACGTCCTCGATCGGCATCAAAAACGGCTTGTCCTTCGGCCGCTCCGGCTGCGGGATGTAGCTGTCCACCGCCTCCATCAGCTTGAAAATCGCCTTCTTGCCGAGATCGCTGTCTTCCCCTTCCATCGCCTTCAGCGCCGATCCCCGCACCACCGGGATCTTGTCCCCCGGAAACTGGTACTTCGACAGCAGTTCCCGCACCTCCAGCTCGACCAGGTCCAACAGCTCCGGGTCGTCGACCATGTCGACCTTGTTCATGAACACCACCAGCGCCGGCACCCCAACCTGCCGCGCCAGCAGAATGTGCTCCCGCGTCTGCGGCATCGGCCCGTCCGCCGCCGACACCACCAATATCGCCCCGTCCATCTGCGCCGCGCCCGTGATCATGTTCTTCACGTAGTCGGCGTGGCCAGGGCAGTCGACGTGCGCGTAGTGCCGCTTGTCGGTCGCGTACTCCACGTGCGCCGTCGCGATCGTGATCCCCCGCGCCCGCTCTTCCGGCGCCTTGTCGATCTGGTCGTACGCCGTGAACTGCGCCAACCCCTTCTCCGACAGCACCTTCGTGATCGCCGCCGTCAGCGTCGTCTTGCCGTGATCGACGTGCCCGATCGTCCCCACGTTGCAGTGCGGCTTTGTCCGCTCGAATTTTTCCTTGGCCATCGCTCAAACGCTCCTAGTTCAGAAAGCTTCGTCTCGTTCCGCGGCGCCGGTCCGAGCATTCCGCCTTGGAGCGGGTGAGGGGAATCGAACCCCCGTCACCAGCTTGGAAGGCTGGAGCTCTACCATTGAGCTACACCCGCGGGTCTCTCCTCACTTCGTCCCTTCCCACCGGCCACCCCCTTTGCGGCGCGAGGGTGGTGGAGGGGGTAGGATTCGAACCTACGTACGCTGACGCGGGCAGATTTACAGTCTGCTGCCTTTAACCACTCGGCCACCCCTCCGCAGTGAATGGTCGATTCATGCGGCGGAGACGCGGCAATATCGGGATTCATCAAGTATTGTCAACGCAAAAGCGACGCTCGTCCTGGCCCAAACGAGGCCCGGCCGAAAGCGCCGTTCTGCGGTATCCAAAAGCGCAGCGAAATAATATTACTTATACCACCATCAAGCAAGCGGCGAGCGAAGGATGACCGCGTGAAGAAAAAACGCTACCGGCCCGGCGCGCCCCGCCACACGCCTCTAAGCCCCAAACCCGACGCGCCGGCGCGGGGGACGATCTGGCTCTACGGTACCCACGCGGTCGCGGCGGCCTTGGCCAATCCGGCGCGCCGGAAGCGCCGGCTGCTCGCGACCGAAGAGGCGCTCGAAGGTCCCCTCGCCGCTGCGGCACTCGGCGGGATTGCGGTCGAGAGCATCGCCCGCGCTCAAATCGACCGCGTCGTGCCCGGGGCCGTACACCAAGGGGTGGCGCTCGAAGCTTACCCGCTCGCCAATCCGCCGCTCGATTCGATTCTCGAGGCGGCCGGCCCCGCGCCGGCCGGCCGGCGCATCGTCGTGGTACTCGATCAGGTAACTGACCCCCACAACGTCGGCGCCGTGCTGCGCTCGGCGGCCGCCTTCGGGGCACTCGCCGTGATCGGCACCGATCGCCACGCGCCGCACGAGTCGGGAGCTTTGGCCAAAGCGGCATCGGGCGCCCTCGATCTCGTGCCCTATGTACGGGTCGTCAATTTGGCGCGCGCGCTAGGCGACTTGGGCGATTTCGGCTATTGGCGGATCGGCCTCGCCGCCGACGCCGGTCCCGCGCTCGCGAGCGCCGAGGCTACCGAGGCGGTCGCACTGGTGCTGGGCGCCGAAGGGAGCGGTCTCAGGCGCTTGACGCGCGAGACCTGCGATGAGCTTCGCCGCCTCGACCTGCCGCCCGGCGCCCACGGCGCGACGCTGGCCCTCAACGTCTCGATTGCCGCCGCGGTCGCGCTTTACGAGTTAGCCCGACCGGCGCCCCGAATCGACCCTTAACCTATTGTTTTGTTAGTACAAAAATCGAACTGCCGTGGCCGCGTTCTCACGACCTTGCGGCCGTGGCCCGACCCGGCGACCATACGCTCGGAAAAGGACGAGGTGATCGAATGACGTTGACGGGCGGCTGTCATTGCGGAGCGCTGCGATACCGGGTCGAGGGCGAGCCGCTTACCCACTCCTTGTGCCATTGCAGCGATTGTCGACGGCATGCCGGGGCACCCATGGTCGGGTGGATGATGTTCCGTGCGGGTGCCGTCACGGTGACCAAGGGCGCGCCCAAGGTCTACGAATCATCCGAGCACGGCCGGCGGCACTTCTGCGTGCATTGCGGCACCGGCCTTTTCTACACCAACGCCAAGACTCTGCCCGGGATCACGGATGTCCAGAGCGCGACGTTGGACGTTCCCGACGCCATTCCGCCGCGCGTTCAGGTTCAAGTTGCGGAGCGCATCGGCTGGATGGCGCGCGCCCACGAACTGCCGACGTTCGACCGCTTTCCGCCCCGAAAATAACGCCTCACGCGCCGCTCACAGACCTTTGAGCGGCGTTGATCATCCGTGTGGCGCGAAACCCGGCCTAAGCCCCCATGTCCGGTGTGGGCGATCGCCGCGCTGCGGCGATCGGAAAGGACGAGGGAGCAATCGATGGACCAGGGCACAAGCCTGCGCGAGCGCGCAGCCGGACGCGCAGCGACAGTGGCGGCATTCTGTACCGCGTTGTTGGTGCCGGCGACTGGAGGCACTGGGCGCAACGAATCGACAACCGAGGTCGCGACCGCGTGCGAGCGCTATGCGCGCCTCACCCCGATCGAACGCACCGTCTATCAACTGCTGGCCGAGGGTCACGACGAGCGCGCCATCGCCGATGCGCTCGGGATCGACCTGATCGCGGCCGAATTCTATCGCTGCAAAGTGTTCCGCAAGATGGAGGCCACCGAACTCATGGACCTCGTGTTGCTGGCACGCGCCTGCGGCGTTGTTTAGACGCCGTCAGCGCGGGCGATCGCCGGCCGCCGTAGTTCGGTGCATCACCCGCACCTCGCTCGGACCGTAGTCGTAGAGCGCGTAGTGCATGGTGCAGCGATTGTCCCACATGATGACGTCGCCCTTCCGCCAGCGATGGCGGTAGACGTTCTCGGGCCGCGTCGCGTGCGCGATCAAGAACTCCAGGAGCGGCCGGCTCTCGGCTTCGGTCATGTCGCCGAAGCGAAGGGTGAAATAGTCGTTGACGTAGAGGGCGCGCCGGCCGGTCTCGGGATGGGTGCGGACGGCCGGGTGCTCCGCCGGCGGTAGCCTGAGCGCAATCGGCTGCTCGTCGTTCTCCACCGACTCGTTTCGTGCGATCAGCTTGCGGGCGTCGTGGACGGCGGTGAGGCCATCGAGGACTCGGCGCAGGCCGGGCGAAAGGCTCGCGTACGCGGCGTACATGTTGCAAAAAAGCGTGTCGCCCTTGCCGCCCTCGGGGATCGCGCGGGCGTGCAGGATCGAGAGCGCGGGCGGGATCGCGCCGAACGAGATATCCGAATGCCACCAGTCGTTGCGCCCGCCGCGATGGCCGGGGAGATTTTCGAGCACGTGAACGCCGCTCGCCTCATCGAGCGCGCGCCGGCTCTTGAGCGGATGCCCTTCGACCGGACCGAACCGCTCGGTGAAGGCGACTTGCGCCGCTGGGGTCAGCCACTGGTCGCGGAAGAGCAGCACCAGGTGCTCGTGGAAGGCGTCCTTGATCGCGGCAAACGTAGCAGCATCGACCGGGGCGTTGAGGTCGACCCCCGACACCGCGGCCCCCAGAGCGGGACCGAGGCGCTCGACGGTAATCAACGATTCGCACCTGGGCGCCACGACCGACATGCACATCCTCCCGATCCACTAACGATAACACGAGCGCCGGGCTCGGCGCGAAAGGAGCATGATTCCGGGCGCGCTTGCGATTACACTTCGGAACCAACCGCCCCACGCCGGCTTAGCTCAGTTGGTAGAGCACCTGATTTGTAATCAGGGGGTCAGAGGTTCGAGTCCTCTAGCCGGCACCACGCGTCGCGTCGCGTCGCGCATTCAACGGAACCCGCATGTCATCCTCCGACTGGGGCTTGAGCCTCATTTTCGCGCAAGGCCAACCCCTCGCCAACGCGGTCAAGCTGTGGCGGGCGTGCGAGGACGCCGGCCTCGCCATGGTCGGCGTCGCCGACTCGCCCAACCTGCTGCGCGAGCTTTATGTCTCGACCACGGTTTGCGCGCTCAATATTCACACGGCACGAATCATCACCTACGTCACCAATCCGGTGACGCGCCATCCCTCGGTCGCCGCCGCTGCATTCATGTCGCTGAACGAGGTGGCACCCGGGCGGATCGCGATGGGGATCGGCTCGGGCGACTCGGCGTTGTGGTCGATCGGCAAGAAGGGCGCCCGGGTCCAGTTGATGCGCGAGTACGTGACCGCCGTGAAGGCGCTGTTGCGGGGCGAGCACGCGACCTGGGACGGATACCGCTTCAAGGGCGAATGGAGCGCCTTCGAACCGTTCGATCTGCCGGTCTATGTCGCTTGCTCCGGCCCCAAGATCCTGCGTATGGCGGCCGAAGTTGCGGACGGCGCGATCGTCACCATGGGCTTCGCGCCCGAGGACGTCGCTTACGTGCGCTCGATCGCCGCCGAAGGTCTCGCCGCGTCGGGGCGGGCCGAGCGGCACTTCGAGATCTGGTGGAATGCCCATGTCGTGTTCGACGAGTCGTACGAGCAGGCCGCCGCGCGCAGCCTCGGCTGGTCGCCCTATTGGCTCACCATGGGCAGCCTCGACGGCAAGGGCATTCCCGACGAACTCAAGGAGAGATTCAAGCAGCTCAACGCCGACGCCCACGACCTCAACGCTGTCTATCGCGCCAAGGACCGCAACCGGGTCGTGCTGGAGCGAGCCAAGGCGCTCGGGGTCTACGACTGGATGATGCACCACTCGCCCCGCTTGTTCGGAACCCCGGCCGACGTCGCCAAGCGCTTGAATGAAATGGGGGCGCTCGACATGAAACGGTGGATCTTTTTTGCGACCAGCCGCGGCGCGTGGGCTGGGTCGCCCGAGGAAGAGCGCCTCGACCTTATCCACAAGCTCGGGCGCGAGGTGACGCCGCTTCTGCGCTAGTTGCGCTGATCGCGCCAGGCGCGGGCGAGGCGCTGCGCCTCCATCACGTCGTCATCCGTCATCTCTTCGATGATGCCCATGCCGAGGTTCATGGCGGTCTGGGCGAGGTCGTCGTCGCCCTTGCGCGCGACCACGGTGAACCAGAACAGCGCCTGCATCAGGTTCTTGGCGAGTCCGGCTTGCCCCTGCGCGTTAAAGATGCCGAGTTGGATTTGAGCTCGCGATTCATCGAGATGTGCCGCCTTTTCGAACCAGCGGACGGCGGTCGCATCGTCCTTGGCGACGCCGTGGCCTTCGAGGTGCATGAGACCGAGGTTCGCTTGTGCACTGGCATCGCCGTGATCGGCGGCGCGCGTGAACCAGGCGTGCGCTTGTGCGTAGTCCTGGGCGACACCGCGGCCGGTGAAGTAGGCGACGCCCAGCGCCGCTTCGCCTTCGGCCGAACCCTGCGCCGCCGCTTTCTCGAACCACCGCACCGCTAGCGCCTCATCGCGCGCAGTGCCTGCCCCCGCCCGCGTCAAGAGGCCGAGCAGCACTTGCGCGCGGGCATCCCCGGCTTCGGCCGCCGGCAGCAGTTCCTTGTAGGCGAGGGTGTAGTCGCCTTCGTCGAAAGCCGCTTTGCCGGCCGTAAAATCGGCTGACGCCGGGTGCACCGCCACGCCGATCCAGAGCGCGAGCGCAAACGCGAGCCACCTTTGATGCCGCACCGTTGTACCTCCCCGCTCACCCCGGCCGCTTCAAAGCCGCCATGATTTTTTCGGCCGCCGTGCGGCCCGAGAGATAGGCGCCCGGAAGTTGGGTCGCCCAGTCGGCGACGCACGCCTCGCCGGCAAAAAACAGGCGATTGCCGACCGGTTCGGCGATGGTCGAGCGACGGTGCGCGCTCCCGGGCCGCGATGCCGACATCGCGCCGCGCGCCCACGGATCGGCGCCCCAACGCGTCGCGTGGGTGCGCGCACCGTCATTGGCGACGTCGACGCCGGTCGCCTCGCGCAGCGTCTTGCGCACAAACTCGATCGCGGCACGCTCGCCCTGGCGCTCGAGTTCCCAGGCGAGATCGCCGCCGACGAACGCGACCAGATAGTCGTAGCCCATCGGCCGCACCATGCAGTCGACGACCGCACCGCCGCTCCCTTGGGCGATCAGGCTCGACCCGGGCGCAACGTCGAGCACCCCGGACGGGAGCTCGAACGCGATCTTGTCGACCAGGCCCATCGGCGTCGCCGCGATCGCTTCCTGCTTCTGCAACGGCAGCGCCGGTACGAAGGCGAGCCCGCCGCCGGCGAGGACGCCGTTCGAGACCGTGATCAGCGCCGCCCGCGCGTCGATGGCGCCGCCGTCGACTTCGACATTGACCCGCGGCCCGCGCCAGTCGACCCGCTTCGCGGCGGTGCCGAGCGCGACCGGGGCGTCGCGGCCGAACGCCTCGACCAAAGCGCCAACGCCGTTGCGCAACAGGATCTCGATCCCGGTGCCGAGCTGGGTGTACCAGTCGATCACCGACAGGTGCTTGGTCTCGACGCCGTGTTCGATCGGGCCGATCATCGCGCCGGCGAGCGCCGCCCAGCGATCGCCTTCGCCGATGACCTCGGCCGCGGCCATGTCCTTGCCGCCGTTGGCGGCGCGCTCGAGATCGATCGAAATGCGTTCGTGGGCCGCCGCAAGCGCGGCACGGTCCTCGCTGCCCGCTTCCTTGCCGCCGAAGTACAGCAGCAACTCCCCCTCGTCCTCGACGAAGGCGAACCCCAGTTTCTCCGCGATCGGCGTCAGCGGATTGGTGTCGGCCGAGTGCAGCCAGGTCGCCCCGAGATCGTAGGGTTGGCCGAACAGCGCCGAATCGGTGGCGGCGCGACCGCCGATGCGGTCGCGCGCTTCGATGATGACGACGGCATAGCCCGCTTGGCGCAGCGTCGCCGCCGCTGAGAGGCCGGCCATGCCGGCGCCGACGACAATGACGTCGGGATTGGTCGGGATTTGAGCGATGCCGGCCCGCAGCGGCATCGCCGCCGCCGCGGCCAAACCCGCCAGCACCGTGCGGCGCGAGAGAAGCCCACGCATCGTTATCCGGTCGCCCTCGACGGAGGTTCTTGTTGACCTAGAATTACGCGGCCGTCGCCGGGGGCGCAACCGCCGACCGGGCTCGCGGCCGTGGGTAAGGCGGACTAGTAGATGAGCTCGTCCTCGCCCTTCGAGTCGGCGATGATAATCTCGCCCTTGGCGGCGAGGTCCTTGGCGATCCGCACCATCTCGGCCTGGGCTTCGTCGACGTCGCGCAAGCGTACCGGCCCCATCTGCTCCATATCCTCGCGCATGATCTTGCCGGCGCGCTCGGACATGTTGCTGAACACGAGATCGCGCAGGCCCTCGGACGCGCCCTTGAGCGCAAGCCCGAGTTTCCCTTTCTCGACGGTTCGGAGCAGCGTCTGGACGCTCGAGGGATCGAGCTTGGCAAGATCCTCGAACGTTAACATCAGGGCCTTGATGCGCTCGGCCGAATCGCGATTGCTTTCCTCGAGCGCGCCCATGAATTTGGTCTCGGTAGCGCGGTCGAAATTGTTGAACACCTCGGCCATTGATTCGTGCGGGTCGCGGCGGGTGGTGCGGGCCAAGTTCGACATGAACTCGTTGCGGAGCGTGGTCTCGATCGCCTCCAGCACTTCTTTGCGCACGCCCTCCATGTTGAGCATGCGATTGATGACCTCGATCGAAGTTTCCTCAGGCAGCGCCGCTAGCACGCGCGCGGCGTGATCGGGCTTGATCTTGGAGAGCACGACTGCGACGGTCTGCGGGTATTCGTTCTTGAGATAGGACGCGAGCAGCGTTTCGTTGACGTTGCCGAGCTTGTCCCACAGCGTGCGGCCGGCCGGGCCGCGCAGTTCCTCCATCATGTTGCCGGCTTTTTCGCCCAGCGCCTGGCGAAGAATCCGCTCTGTTCCTTCGTAGGTACCGACCAGCGAGCCGGTCGAGGACAGCCGCGTCACGAACTCGGAGAACACGGCTTCGACCAGATCGGAGTCCATCTTCCCGAGGTTGGCCATCGCCACCGAGATCTCCTTGATCTCTTCCTCGTCCATCTTCGAGAACAGCTTGACGACATGCTCTTCCTTGAGCGCGAGCATGAGGACCGCCGCCTTTTGCGGTCCGGTCAACGATCGTCCGGCCTTTGCTTCCGCCATTTCCCGACTCCAACTTTGGGTCTCGATCTTACGCCAATCTACGTTTGCGCCCCAGGGTCGTCAGGTCCGACGACCGCGCATCTAAGGTGTTCGACGTACCGACCACAATAGTTGCGCAATCAACCTACGTTCACAACCGGCAGTTTTTGCCGCCCACGGCAATCACCGCCGATGAATTCTCCGTG
>VGEO01000046.1 GCA_016869275.1 Alphaproteobacteria bacterium
CTATGCGAAACTCCTGCGCGCTGGGCAATGCTCGGTGGGCGCGCCGCTCGCCTTCTTCGAACAAGCACCAACCGGGTTTAACCGGCTTGAGCGGACGCTGAAAGAAGATCACGTCCTTGATCTGCGCCCACTGATCCGTCCGAAGTGTGTGGTGCGGCTCTTGCTGCTTGCGGATCGCCTCGAACTCGGCGTCGTAAAGAGCCCGGTCGGGGTAGAAGCCGGCTTCCGGCCGGGCACGCACCATCTTTCCCTTAAGCCGTCGCCGGTAGAGGAATTCGCCGAGCGTGCGTGCGCCGCTCTCGTGCATGCGCCGTCGCAACTCGTCGATCTTCTCGGTGAGCTTATTGTCCTCAGCTTTATCGATCTTTCGGTTGGATTTGAAACCGCGCCGCTGGTTGAGATGGAACAAAGCCCGCCCGAGTTCATACGGCGTTAGCGCCCGACCGAGGGCCTTGGTACGCACCTCATAGGGATCGAGCTTCTCGATCTCTTTGCGGCCGACCTCATCCGGAGGCATGAGACCGACGGCTATCAGTATTTCCATCAAGTCGTGTCGCCGGCGCAGGTAGTGGTCGCGCCGCCGACGCATGCCGCGCGGTCCGCGCCGCTGCACCGCCAGCGACGATCCGTCCTTGGGATTTCTGCCATCGCCGAAAACGCGTACGCCCGCAGCGAGCGAGCCGCTCGGCTTGCCGGCCGCATCCAAGTTCAGGGCCCACCAGCCGATCGAGTTGGTACCGATGTCGAGTCCGAGGCGATACGCCATGCGACCCTCCCATCACGCCTGATCTTTAGTTGCAATCTCAGATAGGTTTTGCCATTCTTGTAAAGCGCAAAGTCGAATATTTAGCCGATAGGAGATCGCGCGCCGTTTGCGATGGCCTTCGGGCCTAGCAGCCGTTAACAAGCCTTTTTAGTGCACAAAATCGAGGGGCAGGCTCCGGCCTGCCCTTCTGCTTTTCGCCTGAGATTACACCCGGCTTTGCTGACCGAGCTACTGTGGGGGCGGCCAGCGCCCCGCCTCGGCGGCGACGAGAAAGTCCTCGACCAGGCGGTTAAACGCCTCCGGTTCCTCGGAATTAATGGTGTGGCCGGCCTGAGGGATCACCGCCAGGCCGGCTTTGGGCAGGGCGCGCTTGAGGTAAGAACCGGCATCGAGGCACGGCGCGTCTTCGTCGCCGGTGAGCACGAGCGTCGGGACCGCCAGCGCCTTGAGCTCGGTCTCCATGTCCCAGAGCGAGGGTCTGAGCCGCTGGACGTTCAGCATGGTGAGCGCGCTGCCCTCGGCCGAGTGCTCGGCTAGCATCCGCACGAACTCGGCGTAGCCGCGCGGGTCCTTGGCGCGGAACTGGAGCCGGCCGGGGTAGGTCGCGTACTTGGCCGCCGCCTCGGCGATGCCGGCCCGGAACATCTCGCCGACTTGCTGGGTGAAGGCCAGGAAGTTCGCGCGCTCCGACGGCTTGGCGCCGTAGCCGCACCCCGCCAGCACTAGCGAACGGGCGCGTGCCGGGTAGGCGATCCCCAGATGCAGCGCGGCGAACGCCCCCATCGAGTGCCCGACGATGTGGGCGCGCTCGAGCTGGAGGCAGTCCATGACCGCCTTGATGTCGTCGCGGGCGCGCGCTTGCGAGTAGCGGGCGTCCTCGGTCGGCACGTCGGACGGCGGATAGCCGCGGGCGTTGAAGGCGATACAGCGGTAGCGGCGCGCGAAATAGCGGAGCTGCGGCTCCCAGGTGCGGCAATCGCCGGCGAATTCGTGGACGAACACGATCGGCTCGCCGCGGCCGGCCGCCTCGAAATAGAGGTTCACGCCGTCGTCGGTGGGGGCGTAGGGCATAGCGGGCCTCGGCGATAAAAAGAGCTTGTCGAGCGGGGTGGAGGCGAGGGACGGTTATGCCTATCGCGGTTCGATACATAAGAGAAGGGGGAGGACCCGGCGTTATGGAACTCAACATGAGAGGCAAGGTCGCGCTGGTCACCGGCGGCAGCCGCGGCATCGGCAAGGCGATCGCGCATGGGCTCGCGACCGAGGGCTGCCGGGTCGCGATCTGCTCGCGCGACCAGAACGTGGTCGCCAAGGCGGCCGACGAGATCGCGCGCGCGACCCGCGCCGAGGTGGTGCCGTTCGTCGCCGACCTGACCAAGACCGCCGACGCCGATCGCATGGTCGCGGCCGTCGCCAAGCACTTCGGCCGGATCGACATCCTGGTCAACAACGCCGGCGCCGCGCCGGGCGGCGTGCTCGAGCATCTGACCGATGCCGATTGGGACCTGGCGCTCGGCCTGAAATTCATGGGTTACGTGCGCTGCACCCGCGCCGTCGTCCCCTACATGCGCAAACAGGGCAAGGGCCGCATCGTCAACCTGATCGGCAACGACGGCATAAAGCACTCGTACTGGGAGATCGCGCCCGGCGCTGCCAACGCCGCCGGCCAGAACCTCACCATGTCGCTCGCCGCGCAATACGGGCGCGAGAACATCACCTTCGTCGCCGTCAACCCGGGCCCGGTCCGGACCGAGCGCTGGGACGGGCTGGTCAAGGCGATGGCCCGCGACATGAAGCTCTCGGTCGAGGAGGCCGACAAGCTCGCGCCGCGCAGCATTCCGCTGGGCCGGATCGCCGAATCGGAAGAGGTCGCCGACATCGTTGTGTTCCTCGCCTCCGACCGTGCCCATTTCATCAACGGCACCATGATCGAGATCGACGGCGGCCAGCAGAAGCCGCTGATGGACGCGCTGCGCGACCGCTGACGGCCGCGCCGACAACCGAAGGAGGCCGTCATGGCGGTCGCGACCCCCACCCGCGAGCAGGTTCTGGCGCTGGCCGAGAAGCTCGGGTTCTCCCTGACCGACGAGGAGATCGAGGTCTACCGGCGCGAATTCGCCAACACCAAGTTCGTCTACGACCGCTTGGACCAATTGGCCGACTACGTGCCGCCGGTCAAATACCCGCGCACCCCCGGGCGCCGGCCCGAGCCGGCCGAGAACAAGTACGGCGCCTGGTACGTCAAGACCGACATCAAGGGCGCCGCGTCGGGCAAGCTCAAGGGCAAGCGCATCGCGCTCAAGGACACCGTCGCGCTCGCCGGCGTGGCGATGATGGACGGGGCCTCAGTGCTCGAGGGTTATACCCCCGAGACCGACGCCACCATCGTCACCCGCATCCTCGACGCTGGCGGCACCATCGTCGGCAAGGCGGTGTGCGAGTATTTCTCGTTCTCGTCCTCGAGCCATACCGCCGTCACCGGCCGCGTCTACAGCCCGCTCAAAGCGGGCTATTCGCCCGGCGGCTCCTCGGCCGGGAGCGCGGTCGTGGTAGTCGCGGGCGAAGCCGACATGGCAATCGGCGGCGATCAGGCCGGCTCGATCCGGATCCCGTCGGCCTGCACCGGCCTCGTCGGCCTCAAACCGACCTGGGGCCTCGTCCCCTATACCGGCATCATTTCGTCCGAGTTCAACATCGACCATTGCGGGCCGATGACGCGGACGGTCGCGGACAACGCGCTGTTCCTCGAGGTGCTGGCCGGAGGCGACGGCATCGACACCCGCCAGTCGACGCCCGATCCGAAGGTCCACCCCTACACCAAAGCGCTCGGCAAGGGCGCCAAGGGCGTGAAGATCGCAGTGATCGAGGAAGGCTTCGGCTGGCCCGCCTCGCAGCCCGAGGTGGACGCCACCGTGCGCGAGGCGGTGACGCGGTTCCGAAAGCTCGGCGCCAGCGTCGACTTTATCCAATTTCCCTGGCACCGCGACGCGTTCTGCGCCTGGCTCGCCTTCGCGCTCGACGGCTACTACACCAATCTTCTGGTCGGCAACGGCTTCGGGACCAACCACGGCGGGCTCTATCTCACCAGCTTGAACGACAAGCTCGCTGGCTGGCGGAGCCGCGCCAACGAGATCCCCTATAACCTCCGCTTCGGCATGATCGCTGGCGAATACATGAAGCAGCAGCACCAGGGCCACTACTACTGCAAGGCGCACAATTTGGCGCGCCACGCCGCACTGCACTACGACAAGCTGCTCGCCGATTACGACCTGATCGCGATGCCGACGGTGGCGCAGAAGGCGAAGCCGCTGCCCAAGGGACCGTGTACGGTCGCCGAGACTATCGCGCTCGCGCTCGAAAACATCGAGAACACTTGCCCGTTCAACCTCACGCACCATCCGGCGATCACGGTGCCGTGCGGCCTGATCGACGATTGTCCGATCGGTCTGATGCTGGTCGGCCGCCATTACGACGAGCCGACGCTCTACCGCGCCGCCGCGGCGTTCGAAGCCGGCGTCGATTGGCGCAAGATCGCGGTCGATCCGGGGCGGGCCCGCAAGGCGAAGGCCACGCGGCGGTAGCGGCGCGGCCCGGCCGCGCTAGGCCCGCGGCGTCGCCAACCGTACCGACGGGAAGTAGCGGAGATAGCGGGTCGCGTCGCGCGTCAGCAGCGGCAGGTCGAGCACTGCGGCGTGGGCGCCGACGAAAAAGTCGGGCAGCACGCCGGTCTTGACGCCGCCGCGCTTCCGGTAGGCGCGGAAGACTTTGCCCGCAAGAAATAGAGCGGGACGTGGAATCGGATCGAGCGCGACATCGGTCGTCGCCAGCACCGCGTCGAGATCCTCGATGTGCGTGAAGCCGACCGAGAGTTCGGCGTAGATCACCGGGTTGATGATCAGGCGATCGGTGAGGGACGCGGCGTCGAGTTGGCGCTGCGACCAATCGCCCCACCGCGGGTCGTCGGTCAAAAGGTCGAGCAGGACATTGGTGTCGACGAGGACGACCACCGGCTAGTCGCCGCGGGTGAGCGCCATGATCGCGTCGGTCGACATCTTGACGGTGGCGCGGCCGCGCACCGCGGCGAAGCGGCTACGCTTGGACGCTTGGCGTTTGCCGCCATGCTTCAACACGAAGACGACGCGGCCGCGCCCGTTGAGTTCGAACTCGACGAGGCTGCCGGGGCCGATGCCGAGCCGGTCGCGGACCGCTTTCGGCACCGTGATCTGACCTTTGCGGGTGACGCGGGTCGCCATCGGTATTACCTATACGCAGTCGGTAATACTAATCCGCCCCGGCAGTATTTTCAATGTGCGATACGCGCGATGCCAATGCGCGATATGCGCGATGGCGTCGCGCTCGCGATGCGGCTAAGACGCGACTTTGAGATTGGTCGCCCGAGGTGCGGCCGCGCTCGGTCTTGAGCTCGTAGTTCAGGTTCTGCCCCTCCTGCAGGGTCCTCAAGCCGGCCTGCTCGACCGCGCTGATATGCACGAACACGTCCTTCGAACCGTCGGCCGGTTGAATGAACCCGTAACCTTTGGTCGGGTTGAACCACTTGACGGTACCGTCCATTGGCAGCCTCGTTCCCTATTGTTGTGACGCACGGCTGGGAGCCCTGGCCCAACCGCCAACAAATCGATCCTGGGGTGACTTGAATAGGTCGACGCCCGTTTCGGGGCCGCGGCCGCAAGACGCCACACTTCGAATTGCCGCGAAAAAGCTGCTGACCGCGCCGCGCTGGCGTTGTTCGCGGCGCATGGCATCGCCGAGACCTCGATCCGCGCGATCGCGCGCAAAGCCGGGGTGGCGCTGGGTGCGCTCTACAACCACTACGAAAGCAAAGAAGAATTGGCCTGGACGTTGTTCGCGAGCAGCTTTTCGCGATTGGGCCTCGAGCTCCAGCGCCTGGCGCGCGAACCCGGGACGATCGACGCCCGGCTGCGGGCGATGGTGGCCTACGTGTTCGGCGAATTCGACCGCGACCGCGTGCTGGTCGGCTACGTGTTTCTCGCTCGCCACCAGGCGCTGCCCAAGATCAAGACCGCGAGCGCCAATCCGTATCTCGTGTTTCGCAGCTTGATCGCCCAAGCGATCGCGGCGCGCGAGGTTCCGGCGCAGGACGTCGATCTCGCGACCTAATTGGTGGTCGGCGCCATCAATCAGGTGGTCGACACCACCGTCCTCGGCCGCATCAAGCACGACCTCGCCGGCCATGCCGACCGGGTTGCCGGCGCGTGCTTGCGCATGCTCGGCCGGTGACCTTTTTTTGGCGTTGATATGAACGAACGTTCATTCAAAAAGGGGGCACGCACCATGATGACCCGTGGAATCGACTACCGCGACTGCGTGGCCAACTTGCGCGAGGCGATCGCGGTGCTGCGCGGACTGACGCGCCGGCGCCCCGAGCACAAAGCGGTGCACGAGGAGGTCATCGCCTATCTCAGCCACCAGCTCGATCAGATCGCGGTGCCGGATGGCGCGCCGCGAACGCGGCGGCCCTACCAGCGGAAGGCGCCGATCACGTTCGAGAAGTCGTCGGTCCACAAGCGTCCGTGACGCACGGCGGCGAGCGCGACCCAGCGCGGATCGGCGGCGAAACCGGCTACGTCCACGATGCTGCGGCCGAGGACGACCCAGCCCGAGGAATAGCGATGACGCTCGGGCTCGACCGCTTGATCGCCGCGGACGTAGCCGATCAACCCGGCGTCGTTGGCGAGCGCGGCCACGACCGGCACCAGATCGAGATAGCGGTTGGTGATGTTGAAGACGAGGACGCCACCGGCCTCGAGCTTGGCGAGGTAGAGCCGCACCGCCTCGCGGTTGATCAGGTGCACCGGGACCGAATCGGACGAGAACGCGTCCAAGACGATGAGCCGGTAGTGGGCGTCCGGCGCCTCGGCCAGTGTCAGCCGCGCGTCGCCGAGGACGATCCGGGCCTCGGGCGCGCAGTCGCGGAGCAGCGTGAAGTAGCGGGGATCGCGGGCGATCGCGACCACGGTCGGATCGATCTCGTAGAACGTCCAGCTTTGCCCCGGTTCGGCGTAGCACGCGATCGCGCCGGCCCCGAGCCCGGTCACGGCGATGCGGGCCCCGCCGAGGCGCTCCTTGAGGGCGGCGAACACGTGGCCGAGCGGGCCTTCGCGGGTGAAGTAAGCGAGCGGCTCGAGCCGCTCGACGCCGTCGCGCCCTTGGACGCCGTGGACGGTGGTGCCATGCATCAACAGGCGATAGAGCCCGTCGTCGACGACGGCGACGGTGCCGAAAAAATTGCGGCTGCGGGCGAGCGTCCCGCCCTGATCGTGCACGAAAAAGACGCCGACCATCAGCGCCAGCCCGGTGGTGACGCCCAGCCGCAGCGGTTGGGCGCGGAACGCGATCAACGCCAGCGCGATCGCGGCCGAAAGGACGCCGATCAGGACGAGGCCGGCCGCGATCTCGGTGCTGCCTTCGATCTGCGCCAACAGGAACAGCACGGCCGGCAGTATCAAGGCGTAGCCGAGATCGACCGCGAGCGGCCGGCGCGGCGCGTCGGTCGGCCGCAGCGCGAGCGCGACCGCGACCGCGAGCGGGTACTCGATCACTTGGGTGAAAACGTAGGGCGCGACCAGCGCGTTGAAAACGCCGCCCAGGAGGCCGCCGATCGAGAGCCACAGGTAGAACGCGGTCAGGTGCTCGACCGCCGGACGCGTCCGCGCGAGTTCGCCGTGGCAGACGAGCGCGGTCACGAAAAAAGTGGCCAGGTGGACCGGGTAGAACTCGATCAGGCCGGTCGAACTGCCCCAGAACAGCACCAGCACGAGCGGCAGCGCGAACCACGGCTGCGCCCGCACGACAATCGCGTGCGGTACGATCGGCGTGCGCGCGAATGCGATGATGAAGGTGAGGAGATAGAGCGCGAGCGGCACCACCCAAAAGAGCGGCACCGCCGCGATATCGGTGGTGAGAAACGTGGTGACGCCCAGGAGCAGGGTCGAGGGCGCAAAGGCGAGCGCGCCCCAACGCAGCCTGAGCGCCCACGGCAGCGCCGTGCGCGGCGGCGCTGGCGCCGCCGCGCACGACCGCGCCCGGCGCGGCAGCGTCAGGGCGCAGGCCGCCGTCAGCGCGATCAGGAGCGCGTAGCCGCCGCTCCACACCAGGCTCTGCTCGCCCAGCCGCAACAACGGCTCGGCCGCGAGCGGATAGAGAACGAGGGCGAGCAGACTGCCGGCGTTGCTGGCACCGTAGAGCGGATAAGGATCGGCGGCGCGGGCGTGACCGCTGGCGGCGAACCAGCGTTGCAGGAGCGGCGCGGTCGCCGAAAGCGCGAAGAACGGCAGCCCGACGCTGGTCGCCAGGAACGCCAGCAGCCAGAAAATCGGGTCGGCGTCGGCCGGCGGCCGCCAGGCGTCGCCGATCGCGATCGGCAGCACGAGCGCGCCGGCGCCGAGCGCGGCCAGCTGGATGAGCGCCTGACGGCGGCCCGGCGCCAGCCGATCGAGCGCGTGGGCGAAGGCGTAACCCAGCAGCAGGAGGCCCTGGAAAAACATCATCGCCGTCGTCCATACCGCCGGCGTGCCGCCCAAGAGCGGCAACACCATCTTGGTGAACAGCGGCTGCACCGCGAACACCAGCGTCGCGCTGACGAACAGGGTGACGGCGTAGAGGAGGATCACGGCGGGCGAGCCTCGCGGGCGAATACGTGGCGAGCTTATCGCGGATTCGCGATTGCCAATCGACCGGTTCGCGTTATCTTCGGCGCCCTTATGCCCGGACCCGCATGACCGAATTCTCCCGCACCCATCCGAGCCCGCGTTACACGGCGATGGTCGAGCTCTGCCGCCGCCTGCACGCCGAGGGCGACCAACTGAACCGCATCGCCGCGGCCGAGACCTTCGATGGCCGCAGCCTCATTCCCTACATCCAGCCGATCGGCGGTCTCGCCAAGCAGTTCCGCGCCAGCTCGATCCTCGACTACGGCGCCGGCAAGGGCATGGCCTACGGCGAAGCCCGGGCTAAGCTTCCCGATGGGCGCGAGCTCGTCGGCCTCCACGCGATCTGGGATGTCGCCAGCATCACGCTCTACGATCCGGCCTATCCGCCGCACAGCGCGCTCCCGACCGGCCAGTTCGACGGCGTCATCTCGACCGACGTGCTCGAGCATTGTCCGGAAGAGGACGTGCCGTGGATGATCGCCGAGATTTTCGGCTACGCCCGCCGGTTCGTGTTCGTCTCGATCGCCTGCTATCCGGCCAAGAAGAAGCTCCCGACCGGCGACAACGCGCACATCACGCTGAAACCGGCCGGCTGGTGGCTGGACCGGCTCGAAACGGTCGCCGCGCTCCGGCCCGACGTCCGCTTCTACGCCGCGATCGTGGTCGAGGGCGGGCGGACGCTCCGCATCCAGGGCTAACGCGCCCCTGCCCCGGCTTCGATGCAGATCAACGGCGGATCGGCGGCTGCTCGGCATGCTCCGCGCATGAGCGACGTCGCCGGCGCAACCGCCCCGCCCGTCATCAATCGCTTCGCCCTCCCCCTCGCCGTGGGCGAGGGCAAGGAAGGGGTCGGCAGAGATCGCCGGCGTTACCGCTGGCGCGGCCGACGCATGGCGGTCCGGGTCAAGTCGACGAGGCGGCCACCCTTGCGATAGATCGGCCCCTGGTAGATCGCGATTCTTGCGATCTTGCCGCGCTTCACGGTGAAGAAGACCGCGAGTTCGTGGATCTCGCGACGGGGGCGGGCTTCCACTTCGGCGATGACGGTATCGCCGAACGCGCGGAGCCGCCCGACCCGCGGCTCGGCGCCGCCCAAGCGCGCGAGCAGCCGGCCGTAGAAGGCGGCGATGCGCGCACCGCCCCGCATGCGCCCGACGGTTCGGCTGATGAGGACGGTATCGGCGGTAAATAAGTGGCCGAGCGCGGCCAGGTCGGCCGTCCGCACCGCCTGGAAATAGCGGGCGACGACCTCTTCGGCGGTCGGCATTTTCCTTTGCGGTCGGCAGGCCATCGCGCCACTATCGCCCCGACGTCGACGACGTTTCAAGGCGAACCGGAGGGGGAGCGAGTTGGTCGGCAAGGGCGAGGACGACGCCAGCGGTTATATCGGCCGCGCGGTGCCGCGCATCGACGATGATCGTCTGCTGCGCGGCCTCGGCCGGTTCATCGACGACCTGCCGGCGCCGACCGGAACGCTCCACCTCGCCTTCCTGCGGAGCCCGCACGCCCATGCCGAGGTTCGCGCGATCCGGGCCGAACGCGCGCGCACCTTGCCCGGCGTCGTCGCAGTCGCGACCGCGGCCGACCTCGCCGGTTCGTTCGAACCGCTCCGCGCCGACCGGGACCGGCCCGGCTTCCACCCGACCGAGTGGCCGGCGATCGCATCGGGTCGCGTCCGCTATGTCGGCGAGATTGTCGCCGCGGTCGCCGCCGAAACCCGGCTGGCGGCTCAGGATGCACTCGAAGCGATCGTCGTCGACTACACGCCGCTTCCGCCGGTCGTCACGGTCGATGACGCGCTGGCGTCCGGTGCGCCGATCCTCCACCAAGCGATCGGCGGCAACGTCCTGTTCGAGGCGGCGTTCGCGGCGCCCGGCTTCGATCGAGCCTTCGCCGACGCGGCGGTCGTGGTCGAGGACGTCTTCACCGCGACCCGGATCGCGCCGGCGGCGATGGAGCCGCGCGGCGGCCTTGCGATCTACGATCGCGGCCGCGGCGAATTCACCTACCACGCAACCACCCAGATGCCGCATCTGGCGCGGGCCGGGCTCGCCGAGGTCTTCGACCTGCCCGCCGCCAAGTTCCGGATCGTCGCGCCCGACATCGGCGGCGGGTTCGGGCCCAAGGCCTACCTCTATCCCGAGGACATCCTCGCGCTCGCGCTGGCGCGCAAGTTCGATCGCCCGCTCAAGTGGCAGACCGATCGGGGCGACGATCTCGCCACGACCTTGCATGCGCGCGATCATCGTTTCGCGGCTGCGCTCGCGCTTGACCGCGACGGCATCATCCAGGCGCTCCGCGTCGACATCCGCGTCAACGCCGGGGCCTATGCCGGCTTCCCGTTCGGCGCCTCGATCGAGGCCGGCGGCGGCGCGGCGATGATGCCAGGGCCCTATCGCCTGAAGCATTATGCGTTCACGACCAAGTCGGTCGCGACCAATCGCTGCCCGGCCGGCGCCTACCGGGGCGTCGCGCAACCGACCGCGTTCCTCGCGATGGAAGGGCTGATGGATCGAGCGGCGGCGGTGCTTGAGCTCGATCCGGCCGAGATCAGGCTCCGCAATGTGATCCGGCGCGATGAGTTCCCCTACGTCAACGCGGTCGGCATCCGCTACGATGTCGGCAGTTACGAAACGTGCCTGCGCCGCGCGCTCGAGCTCAGCGACTATGCCGGATTCCGGCGCGGGCGGAGCGGCATGCCCGCGAGCGACGGCCGCTACCGCGGCATCGGCATCGCCTGCATCACCGAGCACACCGGCCAGGGCGCGACCCGCTACCGCGAGCGCGGCATCCGCCGCATGCCGGGCTTCGACGGAGCGTTGGTCAAGCTCGCGCCCGACGGCCGCGCCCAGGCGTTCGTTAGCCAGGTCGAGATCGGGCAAGGCTCGACCACCGCGATCGCCCAGATCGTCGCCGACCGGCTCGGCGTCGCCATCGCCGACGTCGCGGTGGTCGAGGGCGATACGCAACTGACGCCGCACGGAAGCGGCACCGGCGCCTCGCGCGGCGCCGTCGCCGCCGGCGGCGCGGCGCTCCGCGCCGCCGACAAGGTTCGCGACAAGATCCGCCGCATTGCCGCCGATGTGCTCGAGACGAGTCCGACCGACGTGGTCCTCGCCGACGGTTTCGCCGCGGTCGCCGGCGCGCCCCGCCTGCGGGTCGCGCTCGCCGAGATCGCGGCAATCGCCTACGCCGCCCATGACCGTGCGCCGCCCCCGGGCGAGACGTTCGGGCTCGAGGCGACCGAGTACTACGATCCGCCGCACGTCTACGTCACCAACGCGACCCATGTCGCCCAAGTCGCGGTCGATGCCGCGACCGGGCGGATCGCGATCGAGCGCTACCTCCTCGTCCACGACTGCGGCAAGGTCATCAACCCGATGCTGGTCGAGGGCCAGATCCACGGCGGCGTCGTCCAGGGCCTGGGCGAAGCGCTGATGGAGCGGATCGTCTACGACCGGGACGGCGGGCTCGTGACCGGCCAGTTCCAGGACTACGCGATGCCGCTCGCGCTCGACTTTCCGGCGATCGAGGTCCACCACATCGAGACGCCCTCGCCCGAGACCGCGGGCGGCTTCAAAGGAGTGGGCGAGGGCGGCGTGATCGGCGCGTTGCCGGCCCTGGCTGGTGCGGTCCGCGACGCGCTGGCGCCTTTGGGCGTCGCCATCGACCGGGTGCCGCTCGATGCCGCGACCGTGCGCGCGCTGATCGAGCGGGCGGGGCGCTAGCCGCGCACCCGCTCCCCAACCCTCCCCCGCGCAGAGGCTAGGGCAGGGAGGGGGTCGCTTATTGACAGCCTTTCGCGGCTCGCGCCCTATTGGCGGCGCGGCAAGGCAGTCACGGGAGGGCTCCATGCACAAGGTCGAGTTTCCGGCCTACTACATCGATCGCATCATCGCGCGGCGCGGCAAGCTGCATGCATTCGAGACGATCGATCCCAGGCGCACGGCGCTGATCGTCGTCGACATGCAGAACGCGTTCGTCGCCGAGGGCGCGCCCTACGAGTGCCCGCCGGCGCGGACGATCGTCCCGGCAATCAACCGGCTCGCGGCCGCGCTCCGCGCCGCCGGCGGCGAGGTGATCTGGCTCAAATCGACGCCCGGAGACTGGACCATCTTCTTCGAGTACTTCGAGGGGTCGCACCGCCGCGCCGCCTGCCGCGAGGCGCTCCGCGACGGCTCCCCCGGCCACGAGTTCTACCCCGGCCTCGACGTCAAGCCGGGCGAGCGCATCGTCAAGAAGAAGCGCTTCAGCGCGCTGGTCCAGGGCTCGTCCGACTTGGACACGTACTTGCGTTCGCGCGGCCACGACACGCTCTTGATCGTCGGCGCCGCCACCAACGGCTGCTGCGAGTCGACCGCGCGCGACGCCATGATGATGGACTACAAGGTGATCATGCTGTCCGACGCCTGTGCTGCGTTCAACGACGAGAACCATCTGAACGGTCTCTGGACCGTGTTCCAGGCGTTCGGCGACGTGCGCACGACCGATGAAGTCGTGGGCCTGATCGAGGCCGGCGCCGCCAAGCCCTCCGGCCGGCGCCGCGCTGGCTAGCCTTGGCAATGAGGGGCCACCACCACGACCTCGGCGGCCGCGACGAGGGGCCGATCGACCGCCGCGAACACCCGGTGAGCCTTTATCAGCAGCGCGCCGATGCCATGGTGATGCTCCTGGTCGGGCGCGGCTTCTATACGCTCGACGAGGCGCGCCGCGTCGCCGAGTGGGACTTGAGCGAGGCCGAATACCGCGAGATCCCCTATTACGATCGCTGGCTCGTCCAGGCCCGCCGCATCATGACCGAACGCGGCCACATTACGTCGGCCGAGGTCGCGGCGGCCGTGCGGGCGGCGCGGACGCACGCCGCCGCCGACCGCGCCGCGGCGCTCGCGCTTCCGGTCGCCCCGATCCACGTTGACCACGGCGACCATGGCGATCACTACGGCCACGGCGGTCGCGACCATGCGCTCGACGACGATGGCGCGCGGCCGCTCACCGAGTACGAGATCCTCGAGGAAGCGCTGCGCGAACTCTTCATCGCCAAGGGCTTTTTCACCGCGGCCGATCTGCAGGCGACGGTCGCCGACACCGAAAGCCGCACGCCGGCGCTGGGCGCCCGCTTCGTCGCGCGAGCCTGGACCGACCCCCGCTTCTTCGCGTTGGCGCTCGACGACGCCCGCGCCGCCGCCGCGGCGCTCGGGATCGACATGGCCAAGGCGGTGCCGACGCGCGCGATCGCCAATACGCCCGGCCGCCACCACATCGTCGTCTGCTCGCTCTGCTCGTGCTACCCGCGCCCGCTCTTGGGTCCGCCGCCCGCCTGGTACAAGAGCCGCGCCTACCGCGCGCGGACCGTGATCGACCCGCGCGGCGTGCTCCGCGAGTTCGGGACCGAGCTCCCGGCGACGACCGAGGTCCGCGTCGTCGATTCGACCGCTGACTTGCGCTATTTCGTGATCCCCGAGCGTCCGGCCGGCACCGCCGGTTGGACGCCCGAGCGCTTGGCCGAACTCGTCACCCGCGACAGCATGATCGGGGTCGGGCGCGCCCGCGATCCCTGACGGTCCTGCCTCCTCCCCCTCGGTTGAGGGGGAGGAGAGTCGCGCAACAACGCCAACCCGAGGAGTCCCGATGGCTTCAAACGTTCCGACCAAACCCGACCTGCCGCCGGCGTGGGCGCAGCAGATCGCCGCGATGCAGACCGAGATCAAGAAGAAGACCTTCACCTTGAGCAAGATGCCGGGTTACGTCCGCGGCGAGCCGCCGGCGATCGAGACCTGGCACAACATCGATGCCAAGGAGATCTATCCCAAGATCTACGGCCGCGAGTTCGGTGCCAACGGCATCGGCCGCCTGCGCGAGGTAGCGCTGATCGACATCACCAGCCACGAGCGCTTCGTCGCCTATGACCAGGACCCGGCCTATTTCCCGCAGATGGGGCTTTCGCACAACGAGCTCGACACCCGTAAGATGCGCGACCAGAGCCTCCAATACGAAGCGGCGCTCGAAGCGGCCGGCGTCATCGTCCACCGCGTCACCTACCCCGATCCGCCGGTCGGGCCGTTCGGGCCGCAGCGCGGCACCTGGGCTGCGAACGAGCTCCTGGTCGTGCGCGGCGGCTCGATCATCGAGAAGATCGCGGTCAGTCCGTTGGGGTTCGGCCGCTCCGAGTATTTGGCCTACTGGGCGTGGACCCGGCTCGGCGTGCCGCCGGTCGCGACCATCACCGGCAAGGGTGTCGCCGAAGCCGGCCCGTGCCTGTGGCTGGCCGAGGACGTGTTCGTTGCCGCGCGCGGCATGGCCTACAACGATGCCGGACTCGCCCAGTTGATCCCGGTGGTCGAGCGGAGCTGTTTGGCCGACCAGATGACGACGCTCGTGATCGAGTGCGCCGGGCGGATGTACTTCCATCCCGGCTCGGGCGTCTCCCACCACCCCGACATGGTGATCGGCCCGCTGGATAAACGGAAAGTCATCGCCTACCTGCCCGGGATCAATTTCCGCAACTGGCGCTGGCTCAAGGAGCACGGCTTCACCGTGGTCGAGATCGATACCGACGAGCAGACGCTTTACGGACCCGCCAATGTCACGCTGATCGAGCCCGGCCGCGTCATGATGATCGCCGAGGCGCCCAAGGCGATCGCGGCGGTGCGCAAGGCGGGCGTCGACGTGACCCCGCTGCCGTACGCCGAGTTCATGCGTACCGGCGGCGGGCTCCACTGTTCGACCATGCGGCTCTGGCGCGATCCCGGCCCGTTCCTCGATGACTGATCCCCTCCCCTGCGGAGCGCTGACGGATTCACATAAGCCCTGTTCCAGATCGCCCCCTCTATCGCATTGATCGAAGAGGGGCACACCCTCGATGCTCCCTCCCCCGCGGGGCGCTATCGATCGAAAGAGGGCACACCCTCGATGCTCCCTCCCCGCGGAGCGCTATCGATCGAAAGGGGGAACATCCTCAATGCTCCCTCCCCCGCGGAGCGGAGCGGGGGAGGCGCAGGTGGGGGTGGCGACGTGGCCGCGAGCGCTGCGATAGAGGGGGCGATCTGGAACGGGACTTATGTGAATCCTCCCCCTGCCTTGCAGGGGCAGAAGACTTTCAGGAGACGCCATGACAACGAATAAAGTTGCGATCGTCACCGGCGGCGGCACCGGCTTGGGGCTCGGTGCGGCCAAGATCCTGGTGCGCGAGGGTTACGCGGTCGCCATCTTGGGGCGCCGGTTGAATCAATTGAAGAAGGCGGCTGCCGGCACCGACCTTCATCCCTTCGCCTGCGATGTCGGCGACAAGGGGGCGGCCGACCGCACCGTGCAGGCGATCCTTAAGCGCTTCGGCCGGATCGACGTCCTCGTCAACAACGCCGGCGTGTTCCGCATCAAGAAGCTCGCCGAGGTCACGTCCGACCACATCGCCGAGGTGTTCGGCGCCAACATGTTCGGCACCATCCACATGACGCTCGCCTGCATGGCGGCGCTCAAGAAGAGCCGCGGCACGATCATCAACGTGAGCTCCTCGATCGCGCACCATCCCTCCGATCGCGGCGTCTCGATCTACGGCGCGACCAAAGGGGGCATCGAGGTCTTCACCCGCATTTGCGCGCGCGAACTCGCGCCCGAGATCCGCGTCAATTGCGTGAGCCCCGGCTTGATGCGAAGCGATGCTTATGTCGCGCAAGGGACCAGCCAGGCCGAATACGACGCGCTCCTCGCCAAGTGGGCCGAGCAGTTCCCGGTCAAGCGCACCGGCGAGCCCGAGGATTTCGGCGAGCTGGTCGCGTTCCTGGCTTCACCCGAGAAATCGGGCTGGATGACGGGGACGATCCACATCCTGGACGGCGGCCGCTCGCTGTTGTGAAACTGCTCCCCCCTGCTTGCAGGGGGAGGGTAGGGAGGGGGTACTCTAGAACCGCGCTTCGAGCGTCAATCCAGGGAGGACCGGCGCATGCCATTTCGACTGACGAGCCCCGACTTCAAGGACGGCGACTATCTGGGCCAGGACCAGATCTTGAGCGCGGTCTACGGCTTCGGCTGCGCCGGCGGCAACCGCTCGCCGCGGCTCGCGTGGGAAGACCCGCCCGCCGGCACCGAGTCGTTCACGCTCACCGTCTACGATCCCGACGCCCCGACCGGGAGCGGGTTCTGGCACTGGCTGGTCTGCAACCTGCCGGCCAATTGTCGCGCGTTGCCGGGCGGCATCGGCATGGGCGGAGCGCTGCCGGCCGGTGCGATCGAGACGCGCACCGATTTCGGCAAGCCCGGTTACGGCGGGCCATGCCCGCCGCCGGGCGACCACCCGCACCGCTACCTGTTCGCGCTCTACGCGGTCAAAGGCAAGGTCAACGTCACCGCCGACACGCCGGCGGCGCAGGTCGGCTTCCAGCTCCACTTCGCGACGCTCGCCAAAGCGACGTTGATGGGGCTCTACAAGCGCGCCTAGCGCGGGCGCCGATGAAGCTCGTCACGTTTCGCGCCAAAGGCAGCCGCACGGCGCGGCCCGGCCTCGTGGTCGGCGATCGCATCCACGATTTCGCCGCACTGGCGCGGACGGACGCGGGCGCGCCCAAGCGTCCGGTCAAGACTTTGAAGGCGGCGATCGAGCGCTGGGGCGAATGGCACCCGTTCCTCGCCGGCGCCGCGCAACGGACGCGCGACGGCGGAATAGCGCTCGCCGCGGCCGAGTTGCTGCCGCCGATTCCCGACCCCGGCAAATTCCTCTGCGTCGGCAAGAACAACCGCACGCACTTGGAAGAGCTCAAGCGCAACGCGCTGATCCGCGAGATTCCGGACGAGCCGACCGGCTTCCTCAAGATCAACGGCTGCCTGGTCGGCGACCGTGCCCGCGTCGCGCGGCCGCCCGGAATCACCACCATGGATTACGAACCCGAACTGGTGTTCGTGCTCGCCCGGCGCGCCCACGGCATCCGGCGCGAGGACGCGCTCGACTACGTGGCTGGGGTCACGCTCTTCAACGACCTGACCGCGCGCGAGATCCAGCAGCGCGAAGTCGAAATGGGGACACGGTTCTGGACCGCCAAGAACATGCCTGGGTTCGGGCCGCTCGGGCCGTGGCTGGTGACGCTCGACGAGGCCGGCGATCCCAGCGCGCTCGAGCTCACTTGCCGTGTCAATGGCGCCGAGCGCATCTGCTACCGGATCGCCGACCAGTTGTTCGATTTCGGCGCCGCGCTCGCCCACTTCTCGCGCTACGTCCCGTTCGAGCCGGGCGATCTCATTTCGATGGGGGCGCCGTCCGGCTCGGCGATCGGCCAGGCCGATCCGGCAGCCTTCTACTTGAGGCCCGGCGACACGGTCGAGGTCGCGTGCGAGCGGATCGGCACGCTCACCAATGCGGTGGTGGCGGGCCGCACGCCGCGGCGCGCGACCTGACGGCGAGCGCGCGCCGATGACCGCGCCCGCTGCCCGCTTGAACCGCCGCGCGGTCGGCGCGTGGTGCCTCTACGACTGGGGCAACTCGGCGTTCCCGGCGATCGTCTCGACCTTCGTGTTCCCGACCTACTTCACGCAGGCGGTCGCGACCGATGCGATCGCCGCGACCGCCGCCTGGGGCACCGCGCTCACGCTCGCCGGGCTCGTCGTCGCGGTGCTGAGCCCGGTCCTGGGCGCGGTCGCCGATCGTGCTGGCGGCCAGAAGAGCTGGCTCCTCGCCTTCACGCTCTTCAACGTCGCCGCCATCGCCGCGCTATGGTACGTGCGGCCGCATGCCGACTTCGTGTGGCTCGGGCTGGTCGGGATCGCGCTCGCGACCATCGCCTTCGAGCTCGCGACCGTCTTCTATAACGCGCTGCTGCCGACGGTCGCGCCGCCCTCGCACCTGGGCCGCGTCTCCGGCTGGGGCTGGGGGGTGGGCTACGTCGGCGGCATCGCCTGCCTGGTCGCGGTCCTCCTGCTGTTCGTCCAGACCGAGACCCCGGCGTTCGGCTTGAGCAAGGAGGACGCGGCCCACGTGCGCGCAACCTCGCCGTTCGCGGCCCTGTGGTACCTGGTGTTCGCGCTCCCGCTCTTCTTCATCGTCGCCGAACCGCACGCGCTCCGCGAGCCGGTGACGCGGGCGGTGCGGAACGGGATCGCCGATCTCGTGCGGACGCTGCGGACGCTCAAAAATCGGCCGATGCTCGCGTGGTTCCTCGGGGCGCACATGGTCTACATGGACGGGCTCAATACGCTCTTCGCGTTCGGCTCGATCTACGCCGCCGGCACGTTCGGGATGCAGCTCGAGGAGGTGCTGACGTTCGGGATCGCGCTCAACGTCTGCGCCGGCTTGGGCGCGCTCGCCTTCGCCTGGGTCGACGACGGGTGGGGGCCCAAACCCACGATCGCGGTCGGGCTGGTCGCCGTGATCCTGTTCGGCTCCGCGCTCCTCTTCGCCACGTCCAAGACCGAGTTTTGGTTGTTCGGGTTGCTCTTGGGCACGTTCTTCGGCCCGGTCCAGTCGGCGAGCCGCTCGCTGGTGGCGCGGCTCGCGCGCCCCGAGCATCGCACCCAGACCTTCGGCCTGTTCGCGCTCTCGGCCCGCATCACGACCTTTGTCGGCCCGGCGATCCTCGGCTGGGTCGCGGCGGCGGCGGCGAGCCAGCGCGCCGGCATGGCGACGGTGATCGCTTTCCTGATCGTCGGCTTGGCGCTGCTCTGGTGGAAGGTGCCGGCGCGGGTCGGGGCGGGGACTTAGACTCGGCGGCAGCGGCCAAGCTTGAACATATCGCGCCGACGCGCTAGGTTACATGTAACCAATGGAGGATCGGCAATGCCTGGATCGGCGGCATGGCGGTCGTCGCGAACCAAGGTGCAGGCGCATCGCGACCGCTTGCGTGCGCAGGGCTTACGGCCCGTGCAAATTTGGCTTCCTGACGTTCGGTCGGCGCGCTTCAAGCGCGAAGCGGAGCGCCAGTCGCGCCTGGTCGCGCGCAGCCGTGGCGAGAAGGCGGCGCTCGCGTTCATTGCCGCCGCGGCCGACTGGGGCGATGAGGCGTGAACCGGGGCCAGATCGTCGTCGTCGCCGCGCGCGGCGCCTATTCAGGCAAAACGCGTCCCGCGGTCGTCGTTCAGTCGGACGATTTTGCGTCGACGACGTCGGTTACCGTATGCCTGATGACGAGCGCGCCGGTCGATGCACCGCTCCTGCGCGTTCAGATCGAACCGAATCCGTTCAATGGTCTGGCGGATCGCTCTTGGGTCATGGTCGATAAAGTCGTGACGGTACCGCGCCGCCAGATCGGCCGAAGCGTCGGCCGTTTGAACGCCGCGGACGTTACCCGCCTCAATCGTGGCCTCGCTGTTTTTCTCGGACTTGGGGGTTAGACGAAGGACCCCCTCCGGCTGCTCCGCTCGCTCCCTGCCTCCTAGCAACCCCTCCCCTGCTTTGCAAAGGAGGGAGGCGAGCGCAGCGTGCGGGAGGGGGGCTCCAACCGGCTAAACCGTACGCGGCACCACCCGGTCGGCGAGCGCGCGCAGGAGCGCCGCGCCATCGCCCCGCCACGCGGCGCCGTGCATGCAGGCGAGGAGCCGCGGCTCGAGCGCGGCCAGGCGTTCGAGTTCGCGCCGGGTCGCGGCGGTCGCCGCGAAATAGCCTGACTCGAGCCGGAGCTTTTCCGAAGGTTCGAGGATGTCGCCCTCGGTCAGCGGCGGGTGTTCGGCGCCCGGCTGGCTGAAGAGGTCGCCGCAGAACAGCGTCGCGGTCGTGTGGTCGAACAGGAAACCGCACTCCCATCCGTGCGGTACGTGCGGCGTGTCGAGCCACTGGACGGTGTGGCGGCCGAGCGCGAGCGTCTCGCCGTCGGCGAGCGCCTTGGCCGGACGGGCGGCGGTGTCGTCGATCGAGGTCATCGCCGCGACGCGGCTGCAGACCGGCAACGCATCGGGCGCCGCCGCCAGGAACTCGTCGAGCGCGCCGCACTCGTCGTTCTCGTAGTGCGAAAGGGCGACGTAGCGAAGCCGCCGGAGCGGCATCACGCGCTCGATCGCCGCCTTGACCAGCGCGAACAGACCGCGTGGCCCGGTGTGGAAGAGGAGCGGGCGCTCATCGACGATCAGGTACTGGTTGAAGGTGAAGCCGTCGAAGGCGTCGCTCGCGGGCAGCGCGACGCTGACGCGGAAGATGTCGGTCGCGATCTCGTCGATGCGGGCGGTGGTCATGCGGTTGAGCGTAGCACGGTTGCGCACGGCCGGGATGCCGGGCGCCGGTGCGAGAAGAATGAGCCGATTCCCGCCGGCCGCATCCGGCTATACTTCGCGCGCGGCAGCCGCGGCCGGCTGCTGCGACGGGAGATGGCCATGCCGGCTACCGGAGATCGCTTCGCCGAGGTCGCCCGCGCGCTCGCCGCGACGCGCGCGCCGCTCGCGCAGGCGCGCCACGGACCGGGCGCGATCTACCACTCGCCCGACGTGTTCCGGCTCGAGAAAGAGCGCCTGTTCATGCGCGACTGGCTCTGCGTCGGCCGGGTCGAGGAGCTGGCACGGCCCGGCGACTACATGACCCTGCGCCTGCTCGACGAACCGGTGCTGCTGGTCCGCGGCCGCGACGGTGCGATCAAGGCGTTCAGCAATGTGTGCGCGCACCGCGGCGTCGAAGTCGCGACCGGCGCGGGCCATGCCGGCGAGTTTCGCTGCCCGCATCATGGCTGGCGCTACGACCTCGGCGGCCGCCTGGTCGCGGCGCCGGGCTTGGACGACACGGCCGGGTTCGATCCCGGCGCCTGCGGCCTGCGGCCGATCCGCACCGGCGCGTGGGCGGGGTGGATCTTCCTCACCTTCGACGAGGCGGCGCCGCCGTTGGCGACGCATCTCGCCCACTACGCCGAGGATTTCGCGTTCCTGCGCCAGGAGGACTGCCGTCTCGCCGGCACCTTCGTCGCCGAGTTCGACTGCAACTGGAAGCTCATCGTCGAAAACCTGATGGACTTCTATCACGTCGAGACCATCCACAAGGCTTCGTTCGCCGGGCCCGAATACCGCTTCGACACCCAAGGGCGGCTGTTCAGGCTCCGGCCGGGGGGCGGCGTCGCCGCGTTCTACGACGCCGCGCCGATGGTGTTCGGCAAGCAAAGCCTGTTCGGCTGGATGCCGTAGCTCGATCAAAGCCAGGATCTGCTGGGATGCATCGGTTTCCTGTAGCCCAATCTCAACCTGCTCGCGCGCTCCGACTACGTGCGGCCCTACGTGACGTGGCCGCTCTCGCCGACCCGGACCCGGGCGGTCGCCTACTTCCTGTTCCCCGAGCGCTGCTTCGCCGACCCGGAATTCGCCGCCAAGGTCGAACGCTACAAGGACTTCGTGCGGCTGGTGGTCGACGAGGACATCGCCCTGGTCAAGTCGCTGCAACAGGGATCGGCGGCGCGCACCTTCCGCCCCGGGCCGTTGTCGGTGCTCGAAGCCGGCATCCACCACGTCTTGAACAACTATCTCGCGCGGACGTTTGGCGACGGCGAGCGGGCGGCGGCGGAGTAGCCGCTCGGCAGCGCGGGCCACCGTCCACGTCCCGCCAGGAGGGAACATGCAACCGGACTTGGCGCGCGCCGCGGAGCGGCTGGTGCGGGATCAGATGGCGGTGCGCCCCGGCGAGCGACGTGTGGATCGACTTGACGCTCCCTTACTTCGCCGGCTCGCGGGTGCACGACACCGCGATGAAGAACCGGCGCACGCGCTATTTCCTCGGCGTCGACCTGGGCGGCCCCGGGCTCGCCCGCCTCTATGGCGGCGTCGATCTCGACCGGCTCTACGCGGCGCAGGATGCGCTCGATGCGCTGATCGCGCGCGCGACCGGCGCGTCCTGTCGGATCGTCAATCCCGCCGGCACCGACGTCGTCTTCCGGCTGGCGAAGTCGACCGCCAACAAGCAGCGCCGGCTCGACCGCCCCGGCACGATCTCGCCGCCGGGCTCGTGCCTGATCTACCCCGAGCTCGAGAGGGTCAAGGGCCGCGTCGTGCTCGCCAAGGTGTTCCACGAGTATTACGCCGTCTTGCCGACGCTGATGACCGTGCACTTGGACGGGCGCATCCGCGCGGTCGAGGGCGGCGGCACCGAGCGCGCGGTCATGGAGCGGGCCCTGCGCCGCGCCGCCGGCGGCGGCTACGGCCACATCATCCATTTCACGCTCGGCTTCCACCCGGCCACGCGCTGGGGCCACGGCTTCATCGAGGACATCCGCGTCGCCGGCACAAACGCGGTCGGGTTCGGTACACCGTGGTGGCTGCCGGGCGGCGGCGAGAATCATCCCGACAGGGTCGTCACCGAACAGACGCTGTGGATCGACGGCGCACTCATCGCCGAGCGCGGCGTCGTGGTCGGTCCCCGCGACGCCGCGGCGTTCGCCCGCCTCGGCCGTCGCTGACCACGGCACACGCCGGGTTTTCTAAGGGGAATCGATGAGGACGTGGGCGGTTGAGGACGCCAAGGCGCGGCTCGGCCGCCCCCATCGCGTTTGATCGACAGGGGCACACCCTCGATGCTCCCTCCCCCGCTCCGCGGGGGAGGGAGCATCGAGGACGGCTCCGCTCTGCGAGGGGCTTCCCTAGTCGTGATCGCCGCCGATCTCGATCACGGTGCCGATGTCGCGCTGGGTGGCTCGGCGTTCGACCGCCTGCGCGGTCACCAGGTCCTGGATCGGCACGCCGGTCGACTTGTAATACGTGATCTCGTCGGCCCGTTCGCGGCCCTTGGCCGTGCCGGCGACCAGCTCGGCGATCCCGGCGATGTCGGACTCGGTCAGGATGCCCTCGGCCATCGGTATCTGCAGGTCGCCGGCGTCTTCGAGGCAATCCGCCTTGCTGTCGATCACGCGCTTCGCCGCGCGCCGGATCGTCTCGGAATCGACTTCGCGCGCGGTGGCTTCGTAGGCACCGGCGGCGACGACGAAGGTGCCGGGCTTCAAGTCGCGGCCATCGAACACCGGCGCGTGCGCCGTGGTCGCGGCGACCACGATGTCGGCCTCGCGCACGGCGTCCGCGCGCGAAGCGACGACCCGGATGTCGGTCGGCACGGGCGCGCCCACCGCGGCCATCCGCTTCACGAAATCCTCGGCCCGGGCCGGGGTGCGGGTCGCGAGGACGATCCGCTCGATCCGATGCTCCTGGCAGAGCGCCTCGGCCTGGTTGCGGGCGACGCGGCCGGCCCCGATCACCGCCATGACGCGGCTCTCTTTCCGCGCGAGGTAGCGGGCGGCCAAGCCGGTGCCGGCGCCGGTCCTGACGTCGGTCAGGTGCGCGCCCTCCATCACCGTTCGCGGCGCGCCGGTTTCGCCGTCGAACAGCGCGATCAGTGCGGTCATGCGCGGCACGCGCTTCTGCTCGTTGTCGTAGAAGTCGGAGACGACCTTGATGCCGTAGCCCTTGCCGCCCTTCAGGAACGAGGGGTTGAAGATCGCAATCCCGGGCGGCTGCTCCGAGAGCGCGAACGAGCGCAAGCCCTGGACCGAGGCGTCGGCCGCGAGCAGCGCGAACGCGTCGCCCTGGATATCGATCGCCTCGCGCATCGTGAGCAGCGCGCGGACGTCGGATTCGGTCAAGATGCGGAGCTTCATCACCCCAACCCATTGGCGACGTAGCGGTTGGTGCCGATGTCCTCGGCCCAGATCCGCCGCACCACCTGATCGAGATAGCCGAACAGTTTGACGTTCCGCGACGCGACCTGGTCGATGTCCTTGCGCAGCACCTTCATCACGCCTTCGATCTCGCGCCGGAGCGCCTCTTCATCGATCATGGTGAGCTTGCGCTCCCGCATCACGACTTGGCCGTCGACCAGCACGGTGTCGACGGCGCGGCCGCACTCGGTATAGACGAGCTGGCGCGCCGCCGAATTCATCGGCACGAACGAGGGATCGGTCAAGTCCAACAGCGACAAGTCGGCGGCCATGCCCGGCTTCAAGGCGCCCCACTCGGCTTGGCGCCCGGCGGTGCGCGCGCCGGCCCGGGTCGCGGCGTGGAGCGCATCGCGCGCGGTGGGCGCGCCCTGCTCGGGATCGCTTACCGCGG